>DASZQG010000197.1:0-3826 GCA_035550075.1 Hyphomicrobiaceae bacterium
GACCGCGACCTTGGTCGCGGACACCGGGTCCGGAGAAAAGGCGATGGCCGTAGGGCCGGTGAACAGGTGCGCCCCGGCGGCTTGCGGCGCACCTTCCAGCGCGATCTTGGCCAGCCGGTTTTTCACCACTTTGAGCTCGCCGCCCGCATCACGCAGCCGGCGGCGAAGCCCCGTCATGTCCGCAACGGTCAGCCCGGCATAGCGGCCTACCACCACTACGCCGGCCTTGGCGAACACCCCTTTCAGGGCTTCCACCGTCTCGGCCTTCTGAGCACGATCCATTACGGTCTCCTGTCATCGGACCCCGGCCAATCCGGCGCCCGAGACGCACGGAAGCGGCCGTTCGCAGCGGAGAGCCGAGGACGACGCGCACACCGCGCGGACCTGTCCCAGGGCTCGCCCAACAGACGGAGGCCTTGACAGCCCCGTCGGAAAAACGTCAGCTCTGTCTATTGCCGGCCCCCGAAACCTAACGGTTTCAAGGGATTAAGCTCTCCGCGAACCACCCTTTCGGGCCGCCCGTGGATTGAGCGCCTGCAGTCTTGGACAGGAACGGCGGGTTAACCGACCCGCCGAACCGCGGCATATGCACGCTTTATTGCGGCGAAGCAAGACCCCCGGAAACACGTTTTTTCGATTTGTCAATCCGAGCCCCAATTCCCCTCCCAGGTAGCGTCAGGGCCGCGCCACAACCGGCTGCCGTCCGAACGCATTCGGACGTTTGCCAAGCCGCCATCTCGGCTCACGCCATTTTTTGATGAGATGTCCGAAATGCGCCCGCCGGCGCGGTTGCGCGGAGCCGCAAATCGTCCCGCCGCCACGCATATGGGGTCGCGGACACGCCCGTCCTACGGCGCACTCAAGCGCCATAACGCCGCCTTGCCACCCCAGGCGCCCTGGCCTACCTCGCGCTGCTGGAGTTTCACGCCATGAGCACGGAAACTGCCGACGCGTCGGCGATGATCGAAGTCGCGGACCTCACCAAGAAATTCGGCGACTTCACCGCGGTCGACAACATCTCGTTCAGCGTCAAGCGCGGCGAGATTTTCGCCTTTCTCGGCCCCAATGGCGCGGGCAAATCCACCACCATCAAGATGCTGACGACGCTGCTGCGGCCGACCAGCGGTTCTATCCGCCTAAACGGCCTTGATCCGACCAAGGACGCGCTCGCGGTGCGGCGCAGTTTCGGCATCGTGTTCCAAGACCCGAGCCTCGATGATCAGCTCACCGCGCTCGAAAACATGGAGATCCACGGCGCACTCTACAAAGTGCCCGCTAAAGGCCGACGCGAAAAAATCGAAGACCTGCTGCGCTTCGTCGACCTATGGGATCGGCGCAAAACCATGGTGCAGAAATTTTCCGGCGGCATGCGGCGCCGGCTCGAAATCGCCCGCGGCCTGCTGCACCACCCCACCGTAATCTTCCTCGATGAGCCGACGCTCGGCCTCGATCCGCAGACGCGCAATCAGATGTGGGCGTATCTGCAGCAGATGAACAAGGACGAAGGCACCACCGTCTTTTTCAGCACCCACTACATGGAAGAGGCCGACCGCAACGCACAGCGCATCGCCGTCATCGACCATGGCAAGATCGTCGCCATGGGCTCCCCGGCCGAAGTGAAGGCCAGCCAAAACGCGGCGACCCTGGAAGACGCCTTCCTTGCGCTTACCGGGCATTCCATCCGCGAGGAGGAAGGCTCCTCCGCCGACCGAATGCGCACGGTGATCCGCGGCATGCAGAACAGAAGGCGCTGAGCCCCATGAGCACCGTCTACATCATGTGGCTGCGGCAGATGATCCGCTATTTCCGCTCGCCGCCGCGCATCGTCGCGGCGCTGGCGCAGCCGCTGCTCTACATGCTCGCCTTCGGCTACGGCTTCGGCGCGATCTACCGCATGGCCGGGCAAGGCAGCTATCTCTCCTTCCTGGCGCCCGGCATTCTCGGCATGAGCATCCTCTTCACCTCGATCTTCTCCGGCATGGAGCTGATCTGGGACCGCCAGTTCGGCTTCTTGAAGGAAACCCTCGCCGCGCCGGTCTCGCGCATCACCGTGATGCTGGGGCGCACCGCCGGCGGCGCCACCGTCGCGACCTTTCAGGCCGCTATCGTGCTGGCGCTCGCCATGCTGCTTGGCTTCCGCCCGCAAAGCTGGCTGATGCTGCCGGGGACGCTCGTCGTGATGTTCGTGGTCGCTTTGATGTTCACCACGCTCGGCACCTGGTTTGCGGCGCTGCTTTCAGACTTCCAGGGCTTTCAGATGATCATGAACTTCCTGGTGATGCCGATGTTCTTCCTGTCGGGCGCGATGTTTCCGCTCGACCACGTGCCGCGCGAACTGCAGTTCATCGCCCGCTGCGATCCACTCTCCTACGGCATCGACGCCTTCCGCACGCTGCTCCTCGGCACAAGCCATTTCGGCCTGCTGCTCGACGCCGCCGTTCTGGTCGGCGTCACCACGCTTTTCATGCTGGGCGCCAGCCGCGCGTTTTCCCGCATCGAAGCCTAGCCGCTGTTTCTGGGAGCGCCGGGGAGCAGCCTAGCGCTCGCTTACCAGCTTGCTCAGCGCTTCGAGGTAGGCCGCGAACGCCTTGCGCCCGACTTCGGTGAGCCGCGCCCGCGTCAGCGGCTTGCGGCCGACGAAGCTCTTGTCGATCGAGACGTAGCCGGCCTCCTCCAGCTTGCGCAGATGCACCGAGAGATTGCCCTGCGTCGCCTGCAGCATCTCTTTGAGTTCGTTGAAATCGGCGACTTCGGCGTCCGCGAGATACGCCATGATTCCCAGGCGCAAGCGTCCATGAATCACATCGTCGAGCTGACCGACATCGAACGGAGGCATGGCTGGCGCTCAGCTCGCCTTGCCGGAGCGCATCATGGCGTAACCGGGAACGCCCATGAACAGGATGAGCCCAAGCCCAAGCGTCAGCAGATAACCGGCGATATTGCCGACCAGCACGCCAAGCGTGATCGTGGTGACGATCCACCCGAGCGCGACCAGCCCGACCCAGGCGCGACGCCGGATCGTCCAGGCGACGAACCACGCGACGCCCTGGAACATGCACACCACGATCGGGTGATAGAGCCAGATGGTGAAATTGTGCGCGGTGTTGGCGCCATAGGCGAACACGAACGCCATCACCAGATTGGCCAGCCCCGCGCCCTGAAACGCCGCGTTCAGCGCCCGCGTCGCCACGCCCGTGGTTTGCGGCGTCTTGCGCACGCGCCACAGCACGGCGCCAAGCACGGCGAGAAACAGGATGGTCGGCCCGAAGGCCAGGGCCAGCTGGCCCTGCGGCGGCAAAGGCAGCACGCCGACCGCATTCAAAAAATGGCCGATGCATTGCACCCCGTAGATGAAGCCGGCCCAGGCGAACAACTCCCCGGCCACCGCCTGGAATTGCCCGCTCTCGCTCACCAGCCCGCGCAGATAGGCGAGATCGTCGCGCGCGCTTTGAATGTCTGCGTTCATCACTTTTTTCCCTTTGCGGCGCCGGTCGGCGCCAAACGCCGGCCCGCGCCCTTTCCCACTGGCGCGCGCCCGAGCGGCCCGCGCCACAATCTTCATACATCAACTTGTTTGTTTTGTAAACTAGTCTATCAAGGATCGAAGGCGAAGCCCCTCTAACCCCTGCTCAATGCGCGAAAAACACCGCCAGCATGCCGACGACCACGCTCATGGCCTGCACCCAAAGCCGGCCCACGAGGTCCGCCACGTCATGCACGAGCAGCTGCCGCAGCACCACGATTACGGCGAGCCCCGCGAGCAGGAGAAGCGCAGCGCTTCGGATCGGCCGGCGAACCTGGTTCACTGACGTATCCCCCGCCCCGC
>DASZQG010000198.1:0-2074 GCA_035550075.1 Hyphomicrobiaceae bacterium
TGAAGAGCTGGCCGCGCTCCTTGGGCGCCGGATAGAGAATAGAGATTGAGGCTAAGCCGACCGCGCGTGCATCGTCGAGCGCGATGACTAGCCGAACGCCTGAGTGCGGACCGAGTACGTTCTCGATGAGGTTGCGCTTTATCTCGTCACGCTGGGACGCATTCGCGCCGTTGTAGTGAACGCTCATGTCGAAGAACAAGTCCGCTACCGTCTCCAAGTGCTCGGGCATGTAGAACTGAATACGCATGATTGGCGGCTAACTATAAGTAGGCGACATCTTGTCGCAAAGAAAATGCGGCGTCTTGCCGTATATCGTGATGGACGTATCCATAAGTGGGTGTTTTAACTAGACCATGTTCGGAGTTAGGCGTCAAACACCCCCTTGGAGATATACGACATGGCCGCCAAGCCGCGATTGTTCGACGCGGTGCGCCAGAAGGTTCGCGCCAAACACTACAGTTACCGCACGGAGCAACAGTATCTCTACTGGATCCGGCGCTTCATCGTTCACCATAAGAAGCGCCATCCCGCCGAGATGGGCGCCGCCGAAGTCGAACAGTTCCTCACGTCCCTCGCCGTAGAGGCCAGGGTCTCTGCCTCCACCCAGAACCAGGCGCTATCGGCCATTCTGTTCCTGTATCGGCAGGTGCTGGAGATCGATCTTCCCTGGCTGAAGGGCGTCGTGCGGGCCCACGCCCCCACCCGTGTTCCCGTCGTGCTTCCGCGCAGCCAGGTCCAGGCGTTGCTCGATGAGCTCGACGGTCAGCTGCATCTGGTCGGCCAGCTGCTGTACGGCAGCGGTCTTCGGCTGATGGAGGCGCTGCGCCTGCGGGTGAAGGATGTGGACTTCGAGTACGCGCAAATCGTCGTCCGGGACGGCAAGGGGCAAAAGGATCGCGTGACGATCCTGCCCGACGCCCTGGTGGCCCCGTTGCGCAGGCACCTGGTACTCGTGCGCGAGCAACACGAGCGCGCGTTGCGCCTGGGTTACGGCGGGGTCGAGCTGCCGGAGGCGCTTGCCCGCAAGTATCGGGGAGCGGCGACAAACTGGGGGTGGCAGTATGTATTTCCGGCAGTCCGGGCCGGAGCCGACCCGCGCACGGGAGAATGGCGGCGCCACCATTTGCACGAACGGAGCGTGCAGCGCGCCGTGCACATCGCGGCGCGGCGCGCGGGGATCGTGAAGCCCGTCGGGCCGCACACGTTGCGGCACTGCTTCGCCACGCACCTGCTCGAGCGCGGTTATGACATCCGCACGGTGCAGGAGCTGATGGGCCACTCCGACGTGCGGACCACGCAGATCTACACGCACGTCATGAAGAAGGGCGCGGGCGCGGTGAAGAGCCCGCTGGACTGACGCCGCGCTATTCCACCGTCACGCTCTTCGCGAGATTGCGCGGCTGGTCCACGTCCGTGCCTTTCAGCACCGCGGCGTGGTACGCCAGCAGCTGCAGCGGCACGGTGTAGACGATCGGCGCGATCAGGCGATCTGCGTGCGGCATCGGCACCACTTTGATGCCAGGCTCGCTCTCGAGGCCGGTCTCTTTGTCCGCGAACACGTAGAGCTGGCCGCCGCGCGCGCGCACCACCTGCATGTTGCTCTTGAGCTTGTCGAGCAGGTCGTTGTTCGGCGCCACGACGATCACGGGCATCTCTTCGTCGATGAGCGCGAGGGGCCCATGCTTGAGCTCACCGGCCGCGTACGCTTCGGCGTGGATGTACGAGATTTCCTTCAGCTTCAGCGCGCCTTCCATGGCGATGGGCCACATGGGGCCGCGGCCGAGAAACAGCGTGTGCTGCTTCTCCGCGAAATCCTCCGCCAGCAGCTTGATGACGTCGTTCATCTCGAGCGCCTGCTCGACCGCCGCAGCAGCGTGATACAAGTGGGGCACGATCTCGGCCTCGCGCTCGGCGCTCATGCCGCGCGCGCGCGCGAGCATCAGTGTCACGAGCAGCAGCGAGAGCAACTGCGTGGTGAACGCTTTCGTGCTGGCCACGCCGATCTCGGGGCCGGCCTGCGTCATCATCACGAGGTCGCTCTCGCGCACCATGGAGCTGTGCGGGCTGTTGCACA
>DASZQG010000199.1:0-26758 GCA_035550075.1 Hyphomicrobiaceae bacterium
GCGCCCGCGATCGAAACCACCATCATCGTGCCGGGTACGCCCACCGACGTTTACGCGCTGGTGGCGCACGGCGCCTTGCGCTGCTGGCTGGGGCCGGATGGGCCGCTGCACGCCACGCACGTGTTCGACGCCGAGGCCAAGGCCCCGGCCGATGGCGGCACGGCGCAGATCGTCATTCACGAGCGCGATCCCACCATGCGTGACCAGCGCGGCACGCAGGCGTTCAGGGTCAGCTTCGATATCGCGCCTGGCGGCACGCGGGTCGCCACTACGCCGCTAAAGATGCCCGCGCAGATTGCGCCGTTAATGGTGCGCGATGTGGAGGCCTGGGCTCGCGGCGGGTCGGGGTGCCAGGTGATGGCGCTGCAGCAGCCGCCT
Organism: Hyphomicrobiaceae bacterium; assembly: GCA_035550075.1. GTDB lineage: Bacteria > Pseudomonadota > Alphaproteobacteria > Rhizobiales > Hyphomicrobiaceae > AWTP1-13. The sequence continues at coordinate 379 of DASZQG010000199.1, forward strand.
GCGCAGCCCGCGGAAACGTCTGCCACCCAGCCCAGGCAAGCCAAACCCGCCGGCGTGAAACGCTAGCGGGGAGAAGGCGGGACTGGAAATGGGGACCGGCCTCCGGGGCCCGCAGAGCGCGGGCGCCGGCCGTGCCGTGTTCAGTCCCGGTAGTCCTGCACGCGCGTTGCGCGCAGACCGGGCAGGCCGTAGCGATCAATCGAGCGCTGCCAAGAGAGGAACTCGTCAACAGTGAGCTTGTAGCGCTCACAGGCTTCCTCAAGGCTGAGCAGCCCGCCGCGCACCGCGGCCACCACCTCCGCCTTGCGGCGGATGACCCAACGCCTCGTGTCCTTGGGCGGAAGATCCGCCATCGTTAACGGACTGCCGTCCGGACCGATGACGTAGCGTACACGCGCCCTGTACTGTTGATCCGACATGATACTCTGTACGGGTTGTCTGACCTGGCCATGACCCTAGACGAACGCGATTAAAATCGGCCTAAGTGTTGCGGTAAATACTCAAACAACCCCCGCGCCGTTATTTGCCCTATTTTTGGTTAATTTCCGCCCGCGGGTGCAAGAGACTAATCTTTGTTAGGGGAGTCCCGGCGACGCCAAGAAATCGTCCGGTCTCGTCCGTCTCGCCGCGGTACGGCCGTTATCGGCCCGCAAAGACTGAGGGTCATGCATGGTGTGCTGCGGCGGAGGCATCGGTTAGCCATACGGCTTGATTGTGCGGGCCCGCATCGCCATAGTGCGGGCCGGATCGCTCGGAGGCCCCGTGTTGCGATCGCAGTAGCTGTGGCAGCCTAGCCGTATCCGCATGACCGATCTCCCCCTCAGCCGCCAGCAGGCTCGGCCCGCGCGCCGCAAGCGTCGCGTTGTGGTTGCCATGTCCGGCGGGGTGGACTCCTCTGTGGTTGCAGCCTTGCTGAAGCAACAGGGCTGCGAGGTGGTCGGCGTCACCCTGCAGCTCTACGCCCCCGGCGAGGCCGTGGGCCGGCGGGGGTCGTGCTGCGCCGGGCAGGATATCCATGATGCGCGCAGGGTGGCCGACAAGCTCGGCATTCCCCATTACGTCCTCGACTACGAGCAGCGCTTCAAATCCACGGTCATGCAGGCGTTCGCCGACAGCTACACCGCCGGCGAGACACCCATTCCATGTGTGACATGCAACCAACAGATCAAGTTTCATGAGCTGCTGGCGACCGCTCGGGAGCTCGAGGCGCAAGAGTTGGCCACCGGCCACTACATCGAGATGCGTGCCGGGGCGAACGGACCGGAGCTTTACCGGGCGCGCGATAGCGAACGCGACCAGAGCTACTTCCTGTTCGCCACCACCCGCGAACAGCTTGGCTCGCTGGCCTTTCCTCTCGGCAGCCTGCGCAAGAGCGAGGTGCGCGAGCTCGCCCGCCGCCTCGAGCTGCCGGTCGCCGACAAGGCCGACAGCCAAGACATCTGTTTCGTGCCCCAGGGCCGCTACACCCAGATCGTCGAGCGGCTGAAGCCAGGGGCGGCGGAGGCCGGCGAGATCGTGCACGTCGACGGCCGTGTGCTCGGCCGCCACGCCGGCATCATCAACTACACCATCGGCCAGCGCCGCGGGCTTGGCCTGCCGGGGCCTGCGCCGCTCTATGTCGTGCGCCTCGATGCCGCGAGGCGCCAGGTCGTGGTGGGACCCCGCGACAGCTTGCACACCCATTGGATCACGCTTAGGAACGTGAACTGGCTTGGCGAAGTGCCCATTCCCGCGGAAGGGCTGCCGGCCGCCGTGCGCGTAAGGTCGAGTGCGCCGCCGCAGGCCGCCACCCTGTTTTCCGGTCCCCATGGCGTGAGGGTGCTGCTCAGCGACGGTGAATACGGGGTGGCAGCGGGCCAGGCTTGCGTTTTCTATTCGGACATTTCCCCGCGCGCGCGGCTGCTCGGGGGCGGCTGGATCGTGCGGGCGCTGCGGCGTGCGGAGCAGCCTCCCGGCGCGGAGGTTCCGTCGGCGGAGAAACTGGCGCGGGAGCGCCTCGATTGATAGCATTGTCACGGCATTGAGGGAGACGACCAGGCCATGAGGCAGACGTTGCGTTCAGAGGGACCGCGTACGCCCAAGTTTTTCAAGCGCTTCAAGGACGCTGCGGGCGGCGCGCGCATGAACGAGGACGCCATCAAGAGTGCCTACCGCCGCTGGGCGCCGGTCTACGACCACACCTTCGGGCTGGTCGCGGCCGAGGGGCGCAAGCACGCGGTCGAGATCATCAACCAGGGCCGTGGACGTGTCCTGGAGGTAGGCGTCGGCACCGGGCTGTCCTTGCCCGCCTATGGGCGGCACCTGGAGATCGTCGGCATCGACCTGTCGCCGGAGATGCTGGAGAAGGCGCGCGAGCGCGTTGCCGAGGAAGGCCTCTCGCATGTCACCGGCCTCTACGAGATGGACGCCAGCGACCTCAAATTCCCGGACGCCTCGTTCGACACCGTCGTGGCGATGTACGTGATGACGGTCGTGCCCGACCCCGAGAAGGTGATGCAGGAGCTTTCCCGCGTGTGCCGTCCTGGCGGCGAGGTGATCATCGTCAACCACTTCAGCGCCGATGAGGGCATGCGCGGCTGGGTCGAGCGCCGCATGGCCCCGTTCGCCGATATGCTGGGCTGGCACCCGGTGTTCGACATCGAGCGCGTGCTGGTGTGCGACGACCTCGAGCTGGTCGAGAAGCGTGGCCTGCGCCCGATGGGCCTGTTCACGATGATGCGCTTCAGCAAGGCGGCGCCGGCGCGTGCTGCCGCGTAACGAGCGGCGTGTCCCTGCGCGAGGGCGCCGGTCAGGCCCTTGCCTTGACAGGGGGTACCGCCGCTTCTTATATCGCGCGCGCCCCGGTTGGCCCTGGCTGTGGCGGAGTAGCTCAGCTGGTTAGAGCAGCGGAATCATAATCCGTGTGTCGGGGGTTCAAGTCCCTCCTCCGCTACCAATTCAGTCCTCTCGTTCCCGCAACCATCGGTGGGGCCGCGGCAAGGGAGCTGCCGAAACCGCCGTCATCGGAGCAAACCGGGCGAACCTCCAACGTGGCCCGATGCATGGATGCCGAAATGCTTGGCATCGGGGCGTGGGGAAGCGCACTATGACCGCAGTCACAAAGGGAGGTGCGCTGTCATGACTGCGTTCAACGCCGTGCGCTTTCGGGTGAAACCCGGACGCGAGCAGGAATTTCTCGACGCGCATAAGAAGGTGAAGGCGGATTGGCCGGGCCTTCGCCGCGTGAATATGGTCAAGACGGGGGAGCGCACCTTCTGCATCATCGCCGAATGGGCGGACATGGACTCGCTCGCCAACGCGCGGCCGCAGATGATTGCAACGCTCGACTCGTTCCGCGACACGCTGGAGGATTTGGGCGGCGGTCTCGGCGTCACCGATCCCGTGTCGGGTCCGGTGGTGTTGGAGCTCAAGTAACGCGAAGAAGCTTGCGCGCACTGGTGCGCGAGAGAGTTCCGATGCGTGATCCCTCGGGCCGCCTGCGCGGAGGCTGCGCTTGCAAGTGAACTAATGCCGAACGGTGGCCGCAGCCTCAAGGCACGCGGACGGCGCTTCCCTCCTTCAAGGCCGAGGGTGGGTACAAGACGACGCTCTCACCAGGACGCAAGCCTTCGGCAATCGCGGCCAGCCGACCTGACCGGCGCAGAACCTTGACCGACTTCAGGCGCGCCCTGCCCCCGTCGACGACGAACACCTGCCAGGCGTCTCCGCGCCGGAAAAGAGCGCCGATGGGCACCACAACCGCCTTCTCGATCTGATCGACGATGATCTTGACGTCCACCCGATAGCCGTCGCCAAGGGCCGTCCATAGCTCCCGGGGTGAAGTAATATCGATGACGATCCAGACGCGCTGCTCCTCGACGCCCAGCGCCGAGATTTTGGTGAAGCCCGACGGCTCGACGCGGCGCACCCGCGCCTGCAACGGCGTAGGCCCGCCCCACCGCTCCAGCAGAACCTTGGCGCCTTCGCGAATGCGCGCGGCATCCGTGGTGAGTACGTCGACGACGACCTCGAGATCCGCCGGATCGCCCAACTCCAGGAGCGGGGCGCCAAGCGACACTGCTCCCTCGCTCTCCTGGATGACCTTGAGCACGCGGCCGTCAATCGGCGCGGAAACGGGAAACTGCTCCGTGCCTTCCGTCTCTCCGCTACGTTTCAGGGCGGCGCGGGCCTGATCGAGTGCATGCTCCGCGGCATGGTGACGAAGTTCTGCGGCGGCGACATCTCGTTCCGCGGCCTGGAACGTCGACGTATCATGTTCGAGCTGTGCCACGGTGTTTACCCCGCGGGCCCGCAACTGCGTGGTGCGTGCGAGATCGGATCGGGCGCGGGTGAGGAGGACATTGGCGCGCTCGTGCAAGGCCGTTGCTTCATCGAGGGCGGCTTGGGCCGCACCGACGCGCTCCTCGAGTTCCTGTCGCACCCGTGGATCGAGCAACGGCGAGACGTTGGGCGCTACCATCGCGATTGTCTGACCGGTCTTCACGGTATCGCCGGCGCGGAGCGTGAAACGGGGCACGCGACCGGACAGCGGCGCAGACACAACAAAGCGGTCACGCACTCTGGTTCGGCCGTCCTCCTCGACGATCTCGGTGAAAGGTTGCTCCGTGACCGCCGCTACCTCGACGAGTACCGGTCGAGGTCCCAACATCCAGTAAGCGCCGAGTGTGACCAGCGCCAGAACGCCTCCGATAATCAGATGGTGTCGCTGCAGGGTCAGTCGCTCGATCATGATCAGTCTCGAGTCTTCAAGACGGAAACCAGATCGAGCGTATCGATCCGGCGGCGGACGACAAAAGCACTGGCGGCCGCGGCAGCGAGAACAACCAATGCGGCGATGGCGTAGCTTGCCGGCTCGATCACCACCGGCACCTGGAACGATTCCCTGATTCGCAGCGAGACGATCATCTTGATCAGGCCGTAGCCGACGAGAAGCCCGATCGGGATCGCAACGATCAGCTCAAACACCAATTCGCTGAGCAGGATCAGCGCAACTTCCGCCCGGGTAAACCCGAGGATGCGCAGGCTCGCCAGCTCCCAAGCTCGCTCCTGAAATGCCACGCGTGCGCTGTTGTAAACGACGCCGACCGCGATCAGGAGGCCGAAACCGGCCAGGATGAGAGCGCCCACGACAAGCATTCCGGCGATCGTTTCGTCGAACAGAGTGAGCCATAGGGCCTTGACCGAACTTGCCTCGATCTTCGGCTTGGCCTGGATCCGCTGCCAGGTCAGGTGCGAGGCAGTCGGATCGAGTTTGAGCGCCGCCGCATTGACCAGATCGTCCTCGCGCAAGAGCCGGTTGAGTGCAGCGAGGTCCATGGTTGCCGAAAAGCCAAGAATATCCTCGGAGAGTTTGACCACCGGCAGATGAAGAACCGGGCGCTTGGCCTCTTGGACTTCGACGGTCACGCTGTCTCCGATATGGAGATCCAGCGTTTCGGCGAGCGCGCGGCTGAGCATCAGTCCATCCGGGGGAATCTCGATCGGGGCCAGCGCCGGATCTCTCAGCACCTTGAGTTCCGAATTGTCCGAAAGACCCACGAGCGATGTGCGGTAGGTACGATGTCCGGCGACCAGGCGCACAGGCACAATGCGCTGCCCCTCCGCAAGCATGACGCCCGGCACGGACTTAAGTTCATAAAGGGCGCGGGCCGACACAGGGGTGGAGAACGTAACGAACGCGTCGCCCCGCTCGATGCGCCCGAAAGCGACGTCGATCATGTGGGTGATGGCGTCGAACCAGAAGAGGCCGAAGAGAACCAGGGGGACGGCCAAAGCGATGCCTGAGATTGTGAGAAGCGTTCGTATGGGCCTTCCCACGATGGTGCGCAGCGCCATCAGGTAGGACATCGGGATGCCACTCTCGGACATCGCGCCGATATGGCGAGCCAATGCCGTGACCGCCGGAACCTGCGGGCGCATGGCCTCGGCGGGAGGAAGCGAGGCAATGCGGTAGACGGCCACCGCGGCGGCCGCGTTGGCAACAAGAATGGCCGCAAGCACGGAGACCGCGGCGATCCATGGGTCTAGGCTCGCCTCGAGGACCGGAAACCGGAAAAAGGCGCGATAACTGTCAATCACCACAACCGCGAACCATCGCCCGAGCACCAGGCCGATGCCGGCCCCGAGCAGGGCGATCGCGGTCACGAATTTGAAATAGTGCAGCGCGATCGGAAGCTTTGAAAAACCCAGCGCCTTGAGTGAGGCAATCTGTTCGCGCTGCGCCTCGACCAGGCGGCCGAGCACGACATGCAGCAAGAATGCGGCGATGCCGAAGAAGATCGCAGGCATGACGATGCTCAGCGTCTCCTGCTCGGCGAGTTCGTCCTCCAGCAGGCGATTTGAGGGAAGTTCACGGCGATCGTAGGCGCCAATTCCGCCGTAAGGCGCCAGCAGGCTATCAATCTCCTCGACCACGGCCGCCTTGTTCGCCCCGGGTGCCAACGTCATCACCAGATCGTTGAAGGCTCCCTTCATGTCGAACGCCGCTGCGACCACCTCCTGGCTCGCCCAGAGGATGACGAAATTGCGATCGTCGGGAAGGGGTAGCGCAGATCGTGTCGCGAACACGAACTCAGGAGACAAGGCCACGCCGGCGACGCGGAAGGACTCAAGCCGCCCGCTGAGAACGACATCGATGGCGTCGCCCGGCCGTACCCCGCGCGCCTCAGCATAGGCGGCATTGATGATGACCTCGTCGGGCTGCGTGGGATCGACCCAGCGACCCCCTGTCAAATAAAGGCGGTTGAGCAGCGGCTGATCGGAAGAGGGAATCGAAATGATCCGGCCCGAGATGGGAAGTTCCGAATCCTCCCGCACCACCCGTACCGCCTGACTGACGCGGGGTTCCACCATGCCGGCTCCGTCGATCTCGCGGATGCGTTCCGCGAGCGACACCGGTGCCCGTTTTACGCTGGCAAACAGGTCCGCAAACCGCTCATTGCGGTAATGGGCGTCCATAGCGCCGACCAGCGCAAAGTAGTTGGAGACCGACATCACGAACACTGCAATGCCTGCCGCAATCAGCAGCGCAATGCTCAAGACCTGCGTTCGCATGGCCCACAGGTCGCGCGCCAACTTGATGTCGAGCACGTTCACCACGTCACGTCCCCGGCGCTCATCCGCTTCGGGTTGATCTCTTCCTCGGCGATGCGCCCGCCGCTCAGGCGCAGGACACGGGTCGCCATTCCCGCGATGGCGGAGTTGTGTGTGATGATGACGGTCGTCGTGCCAAGTTCGTCATTGACCTTGGCGATCGCAGCGAGAACGAGCCGCCCCGTGTCCGCGTCGAGCGCGCCGGTCGGCTCGTCGCATAGCAAGATATCGGGGCGCTTGACGATGGCGCGTGCGACCGCGACCCGCTGCTGCTCGCCGCCCGAGAGCTGCGAAGGAAAGTGATCGAGGCGGTGCGACAGCCCGACAAGCTCCAGCGCCTCGTCAGGAGGCATGGGCTCGCTGGCGATCTGGGCAACGAGCCTAACGTTCTCGCGGACCGTCAGGTTGGGGATCAGGTTGTAGAATTGGAAAACGAACCCGACGTGCTCGCGCCGATAGGTCGTGAGCGCGGCATCGCTGGCCCCGGTCAGCTCATGATCCCTCCATCTGGCTGTCCCCGACGTGGGCGCATCAAGTCCGCCGAGAATGTTGAGCAGCGTCGACTTGCCCGAGCCCGAGGGACCCAGCAGGACAAGAAATTCCCCTTGGCGGATTTCCAGACTGATATCTCTCAGCGCGAACACCCGCGCGTCGCCGGTGCCGTAGACCTTCGAGAGCCCACGCGCGATGAAAACCGCATGTTCGGCTGAGCGCGTCGGTGTTCGGTCGGGGATGTCCGGTAAGGTCACGCCGCGCCCTTGATTGACGGGATTGTATTCCAATCGCTGCTTGGGCGCCTGTCTTGGTGATGGGCGCTTCCTTCCGGTGTTTTTGCCCGGACCTGAATACTGGTTGCGCCACGGTGACACAAAAACGTGCGGAGCCGCCAGAGCGGCTCCGGCACGCCCCGCTGCCAACCTGATTCAATATTCCTCGACGTAACGAATGCTCGGATGGTTCCATCGTGCATGACGGTGGCATTGCACGGTTCGGTGGAAGCGCATGCCGGTTACCCGGTACAAATGGTAGTGGCACCAGCTCAGCTCTTCAGCGATGATGATGGTGGGTACGGCAATCCATCGATACCTGAGGCCGGGGCGCCACCGACGGTACGTATGTCGCACGCCTGGTCGCACTCGATGTTCTGTAATCGGCCGTTTCACGCCGGGTTTGCGTCCGACGTCAGATAGTGGCCTCTTGACGGCAGGCTGGCGCCGGACTTCTGACCTCACACGAGGTGTTTTCTGCACGTTGTACGTCCGCTGTCTCAAATTTCCGGGCCCCGACGTTCCCTTGGGGGCCTTGCTGGCGGCCGGCGCGCGCTCGGTTGGCTGAGCATGCGCAGAGCCAAGGAATAGCAAGGGTGCGGCCAGAAGCCCGGCTGCAAGAAGAATGACGCGGGAGGAATTAATCTTCATGTTCACTTTCTCCTCGGAAAATCGAGATGACGAGGCTCAATTGAAACGATACGCATTTGCGACCCGCGTGGGATTGATTCACATCAACAGAGCTGGCGCCAGATGCTCAGCGATCCTTGGGATGGCTCTGACTTTTTTCTTGATTGTGTCCACCCAAGATCGCTTGGCCGCCCAATCCCAGGCCGAAGCTTTCAACAGAGGCTGCGGAGGCGGGTGTCACACGTCCGACGCGGAAATCGTACGCCGCTTGCGGAAAGAGCCGGAAACCGGGCGTCGCGCTTGGCTTGAGACCTTCATGTCCACGCATCCTTGCGCGTGCGACGAGCTGAAACCCGTCATCGTGGACTACTTGCTTGAAAGGTCGCGTCGCTGACCGATCCGTTGAGCCTCCGCACAAGAAGGGGTCAACTCGTCGGCTTCTCCGGCCTTCGTCACAGTTCTTCCGATCCCTGCAGCACATAGGTGCCCGGGGCATCGATAAACGGGTCCAGCCGATGGTTCGGCACCCCTATGCGCGGCAGCGCCGACGCCGGTCCGGATCGTCTTTCAAGCCATTCCACCCACTCGGGCCACCACGATCCCTCTTTTACGGCTGTCCCTTTCAGCCACGTCTCCGGATCGACATGCCTGTCGGTCTCGGAGCGTGTCGTGGTGCGATAGTGCCGGTTGGCGTGCCCCGGCTCTGAAATGATGCCGGTGTTGTGGCCTCCGCTGGTGAGCAGGAAGGTAATCTCAGTGTCCATTGTCAGGTTGAGTTTGTAGACCGAGCGCCACGGCGCGACGTGGTCGGTTTCGGTGCCAACAGCAAACAACGGTGTGCGGATGTCGCTCAACGCCACTGGGCTGCCGGCCAGAGCGAACCGGCCTTCGGCCAGATCGTTGTTAAGGAACATCTTGCGCAGGTATTCGCTGTGCATGCGATAGGGCATGCGCGTTGCGTCGGCATTCCAGGCCATCATGTCCGAGATCGGCGTGCGCTCGCCCATCAGGTAGTCACGGATGACGCGGGACCAGATCAGGTCGTTGGAGCGCAATAGCCGGAAGGCTCCTGCCATCTGGCCGGCATCGAGGTAGCCCTGCTCCCACATGATGTCCTCGAGGTAGGCGACCTGGCTGTCGCTGATGAAGAGGGTGAGCTCGCCGGCCTCCGTGAAGTCCGTCTGCGCGGCAAGCAGCGAGACAGTCTTCAGCCGCCGGTCCCCATCTCGTGCCATCGCGGCGGCACTTGCGGCCAGCAGGGTACCGCCGAGGCAGTAGCCGACAGCGTGCACGGGCCGGTCAGGGACGATGCGTCCAATCGCATCCAATGCCGAAAGCGGACCGAGCGCGTGGTAGTCCTCCATGCCCAGGTCACGCTCTTCCGTGCCCGGATTTTTCCACGAGATCATGAAGACCGTGAACCCTCGGCCCACGAGGTAGCGCACGAGCGAGTTCTTGGCGCTCAGATCAAGAATGTAATATTTCATGATCCACGCCGGCACGATCAGGATCGGCTCGGGCCGCACCTGCGCCGTCGTCGGCTCATACTGGATAAGCTCCATCAGCCGATTGCGATAGATCACCTTGCCTGGGGTCGCAGCGATGTCCTTGCCGACCTGGTATTTCTCGGTGCCCACCGGCGGCCGGCCATTGGCAAACCGCTCCCAATCCTCGATGAAATTCAGAAGGCCGCGCAGGAGGTTCTGGCCGCCCTCGGCCTGGGTCTTCTTCAGTATGTCCGGATTTGTCAGGAGAAAGTTGGACGGCGAAAAGACATCGAGCATTTGCCGGCTGGCGAATTCCAGCGCCCGCTCGTGTTGGGGTGACACACCGTGAACGCCTATCGTTGCATTGTGCCACCATTGCTGCTGGAGGAGGAAGCTCTGATGAATCAGGTTGAACGGCCACTTGTGCCATTCTGCGCTCACAAACCGCCTGTCCTGCGGCAGCGGGCAGATGCATGGGTCGGTATGTTCGCCAACCCGCGTCAAGCAACGCATCAAGTGGGCCGATAGTCGGGCACTCTTGCGCATTCCCTTGTGCCAGAGCTGGAGTTGCTTGCCGGGCGAAAGGGACAGATGGACGAGCCAGTCGAAATAGGTTTCGGCAAGCGCCATGGGTGACAGACCCAGCGTGAATCGCGACATCGCAAAGTGGAGCGATCGATCGACCACTTCCGCGAGTCGCAAAGACGGGTCATCCTCACGCGCCGCCGTGAGCCCCAGGAGCGGTGTAATGCGGGCTGCGGCCGTCCAGGCGTCCATCGGACCGAGCGAACGTGGGGCTTGCGAGCTTCGGCGTTCTGGCTCCTTATCGACCTCCCTCAAGGCCGCTTTTTGTTGCACCATGCACCAATCCTCCGACAGTCCGGCCCACCTTCCGTGTCCGACCCGCTGGCGTTGATTCACCGAGCGGCTGACCGCGGACGAACCGGCGTCCCAAAAAAACTCAGCTTACAAATGAGCATCGCCACTGTGGGCACATTGATCGGGATCAAGCGGGTCAGGACGCAACCAAGTTGAAGATGGGCTACTCACCGCGCCGGTTGCCTAGCCGCTTCGACATCTCACCGAATTGGGCCGCGACATCGTCCTCATGGGACTATTTTTGCCGCGCGTTCAGCGCACATGCGGTATACGGTGGTCGAGACAGAGATGGAGCCGACCATGGCCATGCTTGCGACCGGTCACGCGCGCCCGACAGCGAAGTTCTTCCGCAGCGAGAACCCGCTGGCGCATATACCCGGCGAAGACGGCTGGCCGATCGTCGGCAATACGTTGAGCGTCCTGCGTGACCCCGTGGGCGCCGCAGAGGCCATGTATGCGAAGTATGGTCCGGTATTCCGCAGCCGCGTCTTCGGGTTTCGCAGTGTCTCGCTGCTGGGGCCCGAGGCCAACGAACTGATCCTCTTCGACCGCGAGAAGAATTTCTCCTCTGCCGGGGGCTGGGGACCGATCCTTGACCAGGTTTTTCCGCGCGGGCTGATGCTGATGGATTTCGACGAGCACCGCCTGCACCGTAAGGCGCTCGGCGTCGCCTTCAAGCCTGCGCCGATGAAAGCCTACCTCGGCGCCCTCAATGAGGGCATCGCCCGCCGCATCGCCGAATGGCATCTGTCCGGGGATGGCCAAGGGGGCACCGCCCAGCTCAGGTTTTATCCCGCCATCAAGCAGCTCACTCTCGATCTCGCCTCCACCTCATTCCTCGGCATCGAGCTGGGTCCGCAGGCGGATACCATCTATCGCGCGTTCGTTGACATGCTCGCCGCCTCGATCGGCATCGTGCGCTCGCCGGTGCCTGGCACGGCCATGTGGCGGGGCGTGAAGGGGCGCAAGGTAATCATCGACTTCTTCTCCAGCGAGATCCCGAAGCGCCGGAACGGCACGGGGACGGACCTGTTCTCCGAGCTGTGCCGCGCCACCAAGGAGGACGGCTCGCTGCTCTCCACCCAAGAGATTGCCGACCACATGAATTTCCTGATGCTGGCGGCTCACGACACGTTGACCTCGTCGGTCACGTCGCTCGTGTACATGCTGGCCAAAGAACCAGCATGGCAGGACAAGCTGCGCGCGGAAATGCGCGGGCTCAACCTACCGACGGGAGCGCCACTCCCCTATGAGCGGCTCGGCGAGCTCAAGCTGCTCGAGATGGCTTTCAAGGAGGCGATGCGCATCAATCCGCCCGTACCCTCCATCCCGCGGCAGGCCGTGCGGGATTTCGAGTTCAAGGGCCACCACATTCCGGCCGGCACGCGCGTTGCGATCAACGTCATCTTCACCCATCGCATGCCGGAGATCTGGCCCGAGCCCGAAAAATTCGATCCCATGCGATTTACCGACGAGGCCGTGCAACGCCGGCACAAATACGCATGGGTGCCCTACAGCGGTGGTGCGCACATGTGCCTGGGGCTGCACTTCGCTTACATGCAGGCCAAGTGCTTCTTCTACCATCTGCTGACGACGACCCGGGTCAGCGTCGAACCGCACTACACGCCGCGCTGGCAGATGTGGCCGATCCCCAAACCTCGCGATGCGCTGCCCATACGCTTGGAGCGCATCAACTGATCTGAGGGAAGCAGCCGGGTGCCGCTCCGGACGCGGGCTTTTTTCCCACCCTATTGATTATCTATCCCCTGGTTGCGATCGTGCTTGCCGACCTCATGGCCGGCGCCCTGGCGTTCCCACGGCGCTCATCGTGTTCCGGCTGCGCGGCGCCTACTTCGCCATCGGTACGTGGGTCGTGGCGGAGGTCTACCGGCTGGTGTTTGCGCAGTTCCGGCACTCGGCGGTGGCACGGGCACGTCGCCCGCTCGCCATCGTCGCCATGCTGTTCGCATCGAAGGGCATTTGGGGCTTCCTGTCGGACCGCGGCGCGCCCGCGGTCTTCCCGTTGCGGCGGCGGCTGCATGATGCAGGCGTCCAACGCGGGGCCAACGGCGATCAGCCCGCCGCGTGACGCCCGCTGCGCCTCATGCGCGGAACAGCTCCGCCACCACGCCCCGCATCCACTTGTTGGCCGGGTCGTGATGGAAACGCTCGTGCCAATGCTGCTTGATGTCGATGTGCGGAAAGCTGATCGGGGGCTTCAGGCTCTTGATGCCGGGCGTGCCGGAGAATGCCAGCGCCACCCGCTGCGGGATGGTGACGATCAGGTCGGTGCGGGCGACGATCATCGGCAGCACCAGAAAATGCGGCACGGTGAGCGCGACGCGGCGCTTCACCCGCTGGCGGGCGATGATGTTCTCAACCGCCGCCTCGTGGCCGGTGCCTGCGGACGACACAAGAACGTGCGGTATCTCGGTGAACTGCCGTCGGGTCAGCGTGCTGCGGATCTGGGGATGGTCGGTGCGCGCGATGCACACGAACGTGTCGCGATAGAGAAGCTGTTCGTAGAACCCCGCCTGCAGGCTGGGAAACAGTCCGATCGCCAGGTCCACTTCGCCCGCCGTCATCGCTTGCTGGGCCCCGCGCTGCGGCACCCGCACGACCTTGATGGAAATGCGCGGCGCTACCTTCTGCAGATGGCGCAGGATCGACGGCAGCAGGACTACCTCGCCGATGTCGGTCATGTAGAAGGTGAAGGTGCGGGTCGATGACGCCGGGTCGAAGGTGCTGCCCACGCGCAGCGCGTTCTCAATCGATTCGCACGCGCGGCTGATCGGCCCCGCGATCTGCTCGGCATAGGGCGTTGGCTCCATGCCGTGGCTGGTGCGCACGAACAGCGGATCGTTGAGCGTGTGGCGCAGCCGCGCGAGCGCGTTGCTCATCGCCGGCTGGCTGAGCCCGATGCGGCCGGCCGCCAGCGTGATGCTGCGCTCGCGCAGGATCGCGTCGAACACCACCAGCAGGTTCAGATCGAGTGAGCCAATATTCATCGCGTGAATGCATAGCATACGCAAAAGGCATTAGACAGCCGCGGGGCGCCGAACATTGAATGGGCGCCACCCAAGACCCCTGTTTCCGCCGATGCGATGAAAGGGCCTGCGCGTGCCGATCAAGTCCGTCGTCAAGGCAAACCTCTACAAGGATTCCGTGGCGCTGATGCGCGTCTCGCAGCTCGTCATCGCCAGGACGGGCGTCGAGCGGGCGACCCTGCTGATGGGTACCAAGGCCAACAAGGAGCTGCTGGCTCAGGCGAATATCCTCGAGGCCGGCGTCAAGGACGCCCAGCCGAGCGACATCATGATCGTGGTGGAGGGGGCGAGCATGGATTCGATCGCGGCCGCCCTGCGCGAGGTCGACGCGCTGATCGAAGGCGAAGGGACCCCCAGAAGTGTTGACGGCAAGGCCGAGGACAGGCCGCCCCGCTCCATCGCGATGGCTCTGGGCGTCGCCAAGAACGCCAACCTGGCGCAGATCTCGGTGCCGGGGCCGTATGCCGCCGCCGAGGCGCTGAAGGCGCTGCACCAGGGCCTCAACGTCTTTCTGTTCAGTGACAACGTGCCCCTCGCGCAGGAGCGCGTCATCAAACAGCTCGCCCTCAAGAAGGACCTGGTGGTGATGGGCCCCGACTGCGGAACCGCCATCATCCGCGGCGTGCCGCTCGGCTTCGCCAATGTGGTGCGGCGCGGGAGGATCGGGCTGGTCGGCGCCTCCGGGACCGGCCTGCAGGAGGTGACCTGCCAGATCCATCGGCTCGGCGAAGGCATCTCGCACGCCATCGGCACGGGCAGCCATGACATCCACGAGGACATCGGCGGGACAACCACCTGCCAGGGCCTGGACATGCTGGCCGCCGATGCTGGCACGGATGTTCTGGTCGTGGTGTCCAAGCCGCCGTCGGCAACCGTGCGGGAGCGCGTTCTGTCCCAGCTCAAATCGGTCGGCAAGCCGTCGGTCGTGTGCTTCATCGGCGACGGCGCTGCCGAGCCGCCGGCCGGCAACCGCGTGCGCCTCGTCTCCACGCTGCAGGAGGCTGCCACCGCCGCCGTCGCAGCCGCACGCGGAACCGGTGTCGTGACGGAGGCCATTCTTCCCGATATTTCGGGCGAGGCGCGCAAGCTGGCGGCCGGCCAGCGCTTCCTGCGTGGGCTCTACTCTGGAGGCACTTTCTGCGCCGAGGCCCAGGTGATCTGGCGGCGCAGCGGCGTCGCGGCCTACTCGAATGCCCCGCTCGATGCCCAGCACCGGCTGCCGGACGGCGCGCCGAGCCGCGAGCATACCGCCATCGATCTTGGCAGCGACGAGTTCACCGTCGGTCGCCCGCACCCCATGATCGATCCCGCCATGCGCATCGCGCGCCTGCTGCAGGAAGCTGCCGACCCGGCGGTTGCCGCCATCGTGCTTGACGTCG
The DNA here is from genome assembly GCA_035550075.1 of Hyphomicrobiaceae bacterium. Lineage (GTDB taxonomy): Bacteria > Pseudomonadota > Alphaproteobacteria > Rhizobiales > Hyphomicrobiaceae > AWTP1-13. Next base: position 15,660 of record DASZQG010000199.1, read on the forward strand.
TGCTCGGCTACGGCAGCCACGAGGACCCGGCCGGTGCGCTGGCGCCGGGCATTCGCCAGGCACGTGACATCGCCGCCCGCGCCGGGCGCCACCTGCCGGTGATCGCCTTCGTGTGCGGCACCGAGGAAGATCCGCAACGCCTTTCCGCCCAGGAGGCCAAGCTGCGTAGCGAGGGCGTCGTGCTGGCGCCGGGCAGCACCGCGGCGGCGAAGCTGGCGGCCGCCGTTGTCGGCGCGTCGGCCGGAAAGCGCTAGCCGCATGGACAAGCCGCACCGCACGCCCGGTTTGCTGCAGCACGATCTCTCGGTGGTGAGCGCCGGCGTGGCGGGACTGACGGACGCGATTGAACGGAGTGGGACTGCCAGCCTGCTGCATCTCGACTGGCGCCCGGTCGGCGACGGCGATCCGTCCTTGGCCTGGGACCTCGCCACGCTCACCGGCGACAGCGCCGATCCGGAGTGTGCCGGCTCGCGCATCGACCGCGCCAACGCCGAGGCCGTAACGCGCGTGATCGGCGCCGAGCCGGTGTGGAGCGACGTCGCGCTGCACGCATCGGAGATCTGGCCGGACATGGGCCGCACTTTGTTGCACGCGGGCCCGCCGGTGCCGTGGCAGGGGATGTGCGGCCCCGTGCGCGGCGCCATCATCGGCGCGATCCTCTATGAGAATTGGGCGAAGAGCCCCGAGGACGCGGAGAAGCTCGCCGCCTCGGGCAGCATCCGTTACGCGCCATGCCACGAATGGGGCGCGGTGGGGCCGATGTGCGGCATCATCTCGCCGTCGATGCCGCTGCTGGTTGTCACGAACCGCGCCGGCGGCAATGCCGCTTACGCGCCGATGATGGAGAGCGGCGGGGCGCGCACGCTGCGCTTCGGCGCCTTCGGCGACGACGTGGTCGCGGGCCTGAAATGGATGGAGCGCGTGCTGGCGCCGACCCTGAAGGCGGCCGTGGCGCGCATGGACGGCGGGTTGCCGCTGAAGCCGATCATCGCCCAGGCCCTGCACATGGGCGATGACGTGCACAACCGCAACACGGCAGCGAGCCTGCTGCTGCTGCGCGCAGTGACCGAGGCGCTGCTCGAGGCCGACATCGCCAACGCGCCCCTCGTCGAGGTGCTGAAGCTGTTGCGTGCCGACGACATGTTCTTCCTCAGCTTCTCGATGGCCGCCTGCAAGGCCACCATGGACGCGGCCCACGGCGTACCTTTCAGCAGCATGGTGACGGCGATGGCCCGCAACGGCGTCAGCGTCGGCATCCGTGTCAGCGGCCTCGGGCCTGCGTGGTTCACCGGCCCCGCCGACGTGCCGGTCGGGCTGTTCCTGCCCGGCTTCTCGGAGGCCGACGCCAACCCCGACCTTGGCGACAGCGCCATCACGGAGACCGCGGGGCTCGGCGCCTTCGCTATGGCGGCGGCGCCGGCGATGGTGCAGTTCGTCGGCGGCACGCCGCAGGATGCGCTGCGCTATTCGCGGGAAATGGCGCGCATCGCCATCTCCCGCAATCCCGGCTTCACGCTGCCGGCGCTCGACTTCGTCGGCTCGCCGGTGGGCATCGATGTGCGCAAGGTCGTCGACGAAGGCCTGCGCCCCGTCATCAACACGGCGACCGCGCACAAGCAGCCGGGCATGGGCATCATCGGCGCGGGCATCGTGCAGGCCCCGATGCAGGCCTTCACGGCAGCGCTGCGCGCCCTGGCCGCGCAGCATGCGGGCCGCGCCTAGGCGGCGGGCGGGAGCGACCCATGGCCAATCGGGAAAAGCGTATTGTCGTCGCCATCGGCGGCAACGCCAGCTATCCGCCCAACATCAAGGGTCTCGCCGAAGAGCAGTATGCGCTCATCACCACCGTGTGCGAGCACCTCACCCGCATCATCAAGGGCGGCTACAAGCTGATCCTCACCCATGGCAACGGCCCGGTGGTCGGCAACATCCTGTTCCGCATGACCAAGGCGTCGAAGGAGCTGGCGCCGATGCCGATGGACATCTGCGTCGCCCACTCCCAGGGCGGTATGGGCTACATGCTGCAGCAGACGCTGATGAACGTGCTGCACGACCATGGCGTGACGGCACCGGTGTCGTCGATCGTCACCCAGGTCGAGGTGGACGCCAACGATTCCGCCTTCCAGAACCCGAGCAAGCCGGTCGGCCGCTTCTTCAGCAAGGAGGATGCCGAGCGCATCGCCGTGGAGACGGACTGGATCTTCATGGAGGACGCCGGCCGCGGCTGGCGCCGCGTGGTGCCCTCGCCGGCGCCGCTGCGCATTCTGGACGTGCCGGCAGTCGAGGCGCTGATCCGCGCCGGCGTCATCCCCATTGCCGCGGGCGGCGGTGGAATTCCGGTGGTGCGCGATGCGCGCGGCGACTACCACGGCGTCCCGGCGGTGATCGATAAGGACTTCACCAGCGCCATGCTCGCCGCCGAGATCAGGGCGGAGCACTTCATCATGCTGACCGGCGTCGACCGCGTCGCGATCGACTTTGGCAAACCGACGCAGCGCGCCCTCGACACCATGACCAGCGCCGAAGCGCGCCGCCACATGGCCGACGGCCAGTTTCCGCCCGGCAGCATGGGGCCGAAGGTGGCCGCGGCGCTGAAGTATCTGGAGGCCGGCGGGCGCGAGGTGATCATCACCTCGCTCGACCGCGCCTTCGATGCGCTGCAGGGCACCTCCGGCACCAGGATCGTGCCATGACCGGCAGCCGCGACCGGCGACGGCAAAGCAAGAGACAGGAAGACTGAACGATGGTGTCATTGTTGCTGAGTGCCGATCCGTCGGTGATCAATGTCGGGGTGGGCGAGTTCTGCCGCAGCGTCGCGGATGCAAAGGCCTCCGCCCTGCAACTCGACTGGCGTCCGCCCGGCAACGGCGAGCCGGAGGTGGCGTGGGCCCTTGGGCAGATGGCGGGGGACAGGAGCGACGGTACGTCCCTCGGCTGGCGCATCGACCAGGCCAATGCGGAAGCGACGCGGCGCATGATCGCCGCGCGTCCGATGCTGGTCGACGTGGCGCTGCATGCCCGCGAGATCTGGCCGGACATGGGCCGCACGCTGACGCACGCCGGCGCACCCATCGCCTGGGAGCGCATGTGCGGGCCGATGCAGGGGTCCCTGATCGGTGCGGTGCTCTACGAGGGCTGGGCCAATACGCCCGAGGAGGCACGCCGGCTGCTGGCAGGCGGCGGCGTCAAGTTCACCTCCTGCCACGAGATCAACGCCGTCGCACCGATGTCGGGCACCATCTCGCCATCGATGCCGGTGTTCGTCGTGCGCAATGCCGAGCACGCGAACATGGCCTATACCAACATGAGCGAGGGCATCGGCAAGGTCCTGCGGTTTGGTGCCAACAGCCCGGCCGTGATCGACCACCTGCGCTGGATCGAGCGCGTGCTCGCACCTGGCTTGAAGCACGCGGTGAGGTCGATCGAGGGCGGCATCGACCTGAAGGCCATCCAGTCGCAGGCGCTGCTGATGGGGGACGAGGTGCACAGCCGCAATACCGCGGCCTCGGCGTTGTTCTACGCGGCCATCGTGGCGCCGCTGATGGAGAGCGACCTGTCGCGCGAGCAGGTCAAGCAGATCCTCCGCTTCGTCGGCGGCAACTCGCAGTTCTTTCTCAACCTGTCGATGGTGTCGGCCAAGGCCATCATGGACGCGGCGCACGGCATTCCCGCGAGCAGCATCGTCACGGCCATCTCGCGCAACGGTGTCACGACGGCGATTCGCGTCAGCGGGCTCGGCAGCGCGTGGTTCGAGGCGCCCTCCGATTCACCCATCGGCCTGTTCTTCCCAGGCTTCACCCAGGCCGACGCCAACGCCGACCTCGGCGACAGCGCCATCGCCGAGACCGCCGGCTTCGGCGGCCTGTCACTTGCAGCCTCGCCGGCGCTGGTGCAGCTCGTGGGCGGATCGGTAGTCGAGGCCATCGGTATCTCGCGCGAAATGTATAACGTCACCGAGACGCGCAATCCCGGCATGTCGCTGCCGCTGCTCGATTTCGCCGGCGCGCCGACCGGCATCGACGTGCGCAAGGTGGTCGATACCGGCATCCGCCCGGTGCTCACCACCGGCATCGCCCACAAGGAGGCGGGCATCGGCCAAGTCGGCGCCGGCATGGTGCGCGTGCCGATGGCCTGCTTCGGTGCCGCGCTGCGGGCGCTGGAAAAAGAGCTGGCCGGCGCATAGTCTGCCGGCTAGCCGCTCGCCGCACAGATAAGCCCGACACGACGCTTTCGCGATGCGCAGAAGCTGGGCAGCGTCCTGCCCAATTTTCGTGCGGCAACATCCTATCCTATTCATAGCGTGAATGATGACTATACGGCGCCCCGTGTAGGAAAGCGATCGGGGCATCGCTATCATCCGAACGAGATAGGATGCGCGGCTTGTGAGTTGGCGCGGTCGATCGGCGGCTCTTCTCATCGCCGCCTCCACAGTTCGCGCCGGCTCTGCCGGGGGAAGGGACGATCCATGGAGGAGGACAGCATCTCATGGGCATAAATCGACGGGCTTTTCTGAGCACAGCAGCGCTTTCGGTAACGGGGCTCGCGGCAACACGCTTCAGCATGCCGGCACAGGCGGCCGGACCCATCACCATCGGCGTGATGATCCCCGGCTCGCGCACAGATCACGGCTGGATGGAATCCGCCTACAACGGCATGAAGGCGGCCGAGGCGCGGCACGGCTCCAAGGTCAAGATCACCTACATCGAGAACGTCAAGTTCGCCGACATGGAGCAGGCGCTGGTGACGCTTGCCCGCAAGAACCAGCTTGTGATCGGCGCCGCCGGCCAGACGCAGGCGTCGGTGCTGAAAGTAGCGAAGCGCTTCCCGAAGGTGAAATTCTCCATCGTCGGTCCCACCGGCCAGCCGACGGAGAACGTCGCCCAGTACGACGTGCTGCAGGCCCAGATCGGCTTTGTGGCCGGTGCGGTGGCTGCCATGCTGTCGAAGAACGGGGCTGTCAGCTACGTTGGCGGCCTCGAGATTCCGGCCATCGTCAACACTGGCAAGGAATTCGGCAACGGCGCGAAATACGTGCGGCCCAACATCAAGTACGTCGAAAGCTACACCGGCGATTTCGACGACGTGGCGAAATCCAAGGAAGCCACTCTCGCCGCCATCGCCCAGGGCGCCGACATCCACTACAACATCCTCAACCTCGGCATCCGCGGCATGGAGCAGGCAGCGCGCGAAAAGGGCACTCACATCATCGGCAGCTACACCAACTACTGCGCCGAGAAGAACCCGCTCTATGTCGCCTACACGGTCAGCGGCATCGGCTTCATGGTCGAATACGCCATCGACCAGATGGTGGCCGGCACCTGGCATCCCGAGTACAAGCCATTCGGGCTCGGCATGGGACCGCGCGCGGCCGGCATCGAGGTCTGCATGGGCTCCACGCCCGAGATCAAAGCCAAGGTCGAGGAGATCAAGCGCGACCTGCTGTCGGGCAAGATCAAAGTCCTGGTGGGGTAGACGGTGGCGCTGCTCGAGATAACCGGCCTGGCAAAACAGTTCGGGCCGGTTGTCGCGCTCGATGGTGTCTCGCTGACGGTCGAGGCGGGGGAGGTGCATTGCCTGCTGGGTGAGAACGGCGCGGGCAAGTCCACTCTCTGCAACCTGATCTTCGGCGTGCACCGTCCCGATGCCGGCGCGATGGCTTTCGCCGGGCGGCCGTTCGCCCCGGCCGGGCCGGCCGACGCGCTCCGTCTCGGCATCGCCATGGTGCACCAGCACTTCAGCCTGGTGCCGAACATGACGGTAGCCGAGAACCTGATGCTCGGCCGCGCCGACGCCGTGCTGAGGCTCGGCGATGCGCTCGCCGGGCTGGAGCGCCTAGCGGGCGAATACGGCCTGCGCGTCGATCCGCACCGTGTCATCGAGGATTTGTCGGTGGGCGAGCGCCAGCGGGTCGAGATCATAAAGTGCCTGCTCGGCAATCCGCGCTTGCTGGTGCTCGACGAGCCGACCGCGGTTCTGCAGCACGAGGAAATCGACGCGCTGCTCGGCATCTGCCGGCGGCTGGCGGAGAACGGCAAGGCCGTCATCCTCGTCACCCACAAGCTCGCCGAGATCGCCAAGGTGGCCGCGCGCACCACGGTGCTGCGCCAGGGCCGCGTGGTGGAGACGGTGTCGATGGCCGGCGCCGACATGCGCGCGCTGGTCCGCTCGATGGTGGGCCGCGATGTGAAATCGGCCGATGCCGTGCTGGCGGCGACCATCGGCATCGAGGGCGACGGCGGCGCGGCCGGCACGGCGCCCGCAGCCGGCAAGCCAGTCAACGGCCGGGCCTCTCCGGCGCAGGATACGCGCGTGCCGGCACTCACCATCGAGGGGCTGACCTACCGCGATGCGGACGGCGTGGCGCGGCTCGATGCGGTCTCGCTGGTCGTCAAACCTGGAGAGATCGTGGGCGTCGCCGGCGTCGAGGGAAACGGGCAGACGGAACTCGGCTCGATCCTGGCGGGGCTCACCGGGCCCACGTCCGGTTCGATCGCCATCGGCGGCAAGGCCCTAGCGGGCGCGACGCCGCGCGAGATCACCGCCGCCGGGGCCGGCATCGTGCCGGAGGACCGGCACGCGGTGGCCATGGTGCCGGATCTCAGCATCGCCGAGAACCTTTTCTTAGGAATGCTGTCGCGGTTCAGCCGCTTCGGGCTGCTCGACCGGGGACGCATGAGCGCCAGCGCCGCCGAACTGATGCGCGAATTCGACGTGCGCGCCCCGGGGCCGGACCTGCCGATGTCGAGCCTGTCGGGCGGCAACCAGCAGAAGGCGGTGCTTGCGCGCGAGCTGTCGCTGCCGAACATGGTGTTCCTGCTGGCGGCACAGCCGACGCGCGGCCTCGACGTCGGCGCCGTGGAAGCCGTGTATGGGCGCATCCGTTCCGCGCGCGAACGCGGGCTCGGCGTGCTGCTGATCTCCAGTGAGCTCGACGAGCTGATTGCGGTTTCCGATCGCATCGTCGTCATGTATCGAGGGAAGGTCGTGGGCCAGATGACCTCGGATCCGGCCAACAAGGAAGCCATCGGTGCCATGATGTCGGGCCACGGCCATGTCTAGCGTGCCCGCCATGGCGAGCGAACGAATGGGGCGCACCGTGGGTAGCAAGCTGGGTCCGCTGCGGGCGTATCTGCCGCTGCAGATCGTCGTGCCGGTGCTCGCCACGGTCGCGGCCATTGCCGTCGGCCTCGTGATCATCGCCAGCACCGGCACGCCCCTGGAGGATGCGCTCTCCGCGTTCTGGGACGGCATGGCGGGCGACATCTTCAATATCGGCGCCTCCATCAACCGCGCCATCAGCCTGGGCTTGGTCGGCCTCGGCTTTATTTTCGCCAACCGCGCCAACCTGACCAACGTCGGCGGCGAGGGCCAGATGGCGGTGGGCGGCATGTTCGCCACCGCCATGGCGCTGCATGGCGCAGCCGGCCTGCCGTTCGGGCTGGCCTACCTGGTGCCGCTGGCCGTCGGCGCGCTGGCCGGCGCGGTGTGGGGCGGCTTCGCCGGTGTATTGAAAGCGCGGCGCGACACCAACGAGGTAATCAGCACGCTGCTGCTCACGTTCATCGCGCTGCCGTTGGTGTACTGGTCGGTGCAGTCGTTCAACCTCCTGCGCAAGCCGATGAGCGACGTATCTTCGCTGCCCGAGTCGCCCGAGATTCCCGACACCACCAAACTGCCGCTGCTGCTGCCCGAAGACCAGACCTCGCCACTGCACGTCGGGCTTCCGCTGGCGATCCTGGCCGTGATCGTGGTGGCGTTGATCCTTCAGAAATCGGCGTTCGGGCTGAAGCTGCGCGCGGTCGGCCTCAACAGCATCGCGGCGCGCCGCGCCGGCATCCGCTCCGGCTCGCTCATCATCGTGGCGCTGGCGGTGTCGGGCGCGCTGGGAGGACTCGCCGGCGCGATCATGATCCTGGGCCAGCAGTACTACCTGACGAGCAGCTTTTCCTCCGGCTACGGGTTCGACGGCCTGGTGGTAGGGCTGCTGTCGCGCGGCTCGGCCGTCGGGGTGGTGGTCGGCGCGCTATTGTTCGGCTTCCTGCGCTCGGGCTCCATCAACATGGAAATCTCCGCGCACGTGCCGGCGGCCGTGGTGCTGATCTGTCAGGGCCTGATCGTGATCGCGATCGCGGCGTCCGCCATTCTGATCGACCGGAGGGCGCGGCGATGACCGAAGACCAGCTCGCCGTATTCCTCGCGTCCAGCCTGCGGCTGGCGATGCCCATCATCTTCGCCAGCATGGGCGAGCTTCTCAGCGAGCGCGCCGGCGTCCTCAACCTCAGCCTCGATGGCATCATGCTGATGGCGGCCTTCGGCGCGGCACTCGCCTCCTGGGCCACCGGCGATGCCTGGTTCGGCCTGCTGGCCGCCGTCGTCATCGGCCTCGTGATTGGCGTCGTCCAGGCGGTGCTCAGCGTCAACCTGCGTGCCAACCAGCTCGTGGTCGGCATCGGATTCAATATTCTGGCGCTGGGGGCAACGACCTTCCTTTACCGCGAGATTTTCGGTCCTCTCTCGCGCGACACCATCCCCGGCTTCGCCCGGCTGGAATTCGGCTGGCTGGCGAGCATTCCTGTCATCGGCCCGGCGCTGTCGCAGCAGACGGGGCTCGCGTATCTCGGCCTGCTGCTGGTGATCGTCACCTGGGCGCTGCTCAAGTACACCTCGTTCGGGCTCGCCGTGCGCGCGGTGGGTGAGGACCCGCGTGCAGCCGACCAGGCCGGCATCAGCGTGGCGCGCACACGCTACCTCGGCGTGCTGTATGCCGCCGTGCTGGCGGCGCTGGGCGGCGCATTCATGTCGATTGCCGACAGCAACACCTTCACCGAGGACATGACCAAGGGCGCCGGCTACCTGGCGATCACCGCCGTCATCTTCGGCGGCTGGGACCCGTGGCGCACGCTGGCAGCCTGCCTGCTGTTCGGTTTTGCGACCGCGCTGCAGTTCCTGGTGCCGGCGATGAACCTCGACATTCCGGTCGCCGTGCTGCTGATGCTGCCCTATCTGCTGGCTCTGTTCGCCATCGCCGGCTTCGTCGGCAAGACGCGCCAGCCGGCCGCCCTCACCCTGCCGTTCGAGCGTGGAGGCTAGCATGCTGTTCTGGCGGCAGCGGCGCACGCGTGCTTCAGAAGATCGCCCGGCGGCACCCTCCGCCGCGGGCCGCTTGCAAGGGAGAACGATCATGGCTTCGACCACGGAAATGACGCGCCCGGCGGCGGCGGGCACCGCCAACATGAAACCGCTGGGCTCGGGCCCCGGCTACAAGTGGTACGCCAACGCCACCCATATCGACATGGCGATGCCGGCGCCCGCGCCGGTAACCGCCACCATCAACTGCGAGCCGCAGCACGTCACCGTCGATCTGCTGCGCACGGCGATGGTCGTCATCGACATGCAGAACGACTTCTGTGCCAAGGGCGGCTGGGTCGATCATCTCGGCGTCGACTACATGCCCGATCGCGCGCCGATCAAGCCGCTGCAGCGCCTGCTGCCGGTGCTGCGCAGCGCCAAGGTGCCGGTGATCTGGGTGAACTGGGGCAACCGGCCCGACCTTCTGAACATGCCGCCCAACCAGATCCACCTCTACAAGCCGTCGGGCGAGGGCATCGGCCTCGGCGAGCCGCTGCCGGGCAGCGGCGCGCATGTGCTGGAGAAGGATAGCTGGGCCGCCGCGGTGGTGGACGAGCTGGCGCCCGAGCCCGGCGACGTGCGCGTCGACAAGCACCGCATCAGCGGGTTCTGGGATACGCCGCTCGACAGCATCCTGCGCAATCTCGGCACGCGCACGGTGATGTTCGCCGGCGTCAATACCGACCAGTGCGTGCTGCACTCGCTGACGGATGCCAACTTCCTCGGCTACGGCTGCATCCTGGTCGAGGACTGCTGCGCCACCACCTCGCCCGCTTACTGCACCGAGGCCACCATCTTCAACGTGAAGAAGTGCTTCGGCTTCGTCACGGGCTCCGGCGACGTGATCGATGCGGTAAAGGCTGCCCGCGGATAGCGGCCGATCATGCCGCGGGCGGCCCATATTCGGCTTCTCGCATGGGGCGCGCATGCGGCCCGGTTCGTGCGCCGCCATGATTCTGCGCGCGTGGCGGCAGTGTTTGCCCGCAGTCTCTACCTCCAGGCGGGCGCTGACTTCCTGTGCATCGGCGCGGAAGGCATAGGCCTCGGTCCGCTCAATGCGACGGTGCAGACCGACGACTGGGAGCACTTTGCCAGCGCTTTGCCCGCGCCGGGGGACCGGGCGGATCTGGGCTCGCGCGACGTGATGGTGGGCAGGGCGGTGTTCGACACGACCGGCGCACTGTCGTGGTCGCCGCCCGCCTGGCCGGCGCGCAAGAATGGCGATGATATCCCGCGGCGCCTCGCCGCGACTCTGCGGGCCTTGCAGGACCTGGTGCGCGAGCGGGCGCCGGGCGCCGGTCTGGTTCGGGCGACGCTGGGTCTCGCCTCGCAGGAGGACGGAGATCCCGCTGTCGCGCGCCTGCGCCGGACCGCCGGCCCCAGGATCGCCGCCCTCGCGGAATGGATGCAGCGCCGCCTGCAGGGCGCGGTGAGCCATCCTGCGCCCGTCGACCTGCTGGGCCTCGGCCCCGGCCTGACGCCGTCCGGCGACGACCTGCTCGGCGGGGCGTTGATTGCCCTGCGCGCGATCGGCCGGGCCGATGCCGTGCAGGATCTTGACTGGCAGATCGCCAGCGAGGCCGCGGGCGCAACGACCCCCCTCTCGTGCGCCTTCCTCAGGGCGGCCGCCGATGGCCTAGGGTGCGCGTCGCTACACGGAGCCATCGCCGCGCTGCTGGAGGATGATCGATCTGCGCTCGCCGGTGACGTCGATGCGCTCGGGCGCATCGGCCACACCTCCGGCTGGGATGCGCTTGCCGGCGCCGCGCTGGCGCTGCAGGCCGCGGTGGCGGCCCGCACGCCGGCGCCGGCGCAGTGAGGCGTCCGACCCTTTCCGCCTACGGGGCCACCCGCGCGATCAGTGTCATGCGTGCGCTGTTATGGCCGAGATTGGGAAGATGGTAGCGGGCGGAAAAGCCGGCGCTTGCCAGCATGTCGATTACCTGCTGCTGGTCGAGCTGCAACAGCCC
>DASZQG010000200.1:0-9212 GCA_035550075.1 Hyphomicrobiaceae bacterium
GAAGACATTGGTGTTTCGAAATAGGCGCAGGAATATTGCCGGTCGCGGTCGAGGAAGAGATCGTAGATGCGGCCGTCGATATCGTAGTGGCGTGCCACGTTCCGCCGCGCGCGAAAGACGGGGTTGAACTGCGTGAGACGGCGCAGCAGGAAGCGCACGGCGCTGGCAATCGCGGTCCACCTCGGCAGCGGATGCATCTGCCCGTTCTTCAGCACCAGCTCAAGCAGGTCGTAGATGCGGCCCTTCTGCATCTCGAGCCGCCCGAACATGTAGGCCTCGCCGAGCGCGAGCTGCGGGTCGAGGACGAGCTGGCGTTCCGTGGCGCGGTCGCGGATGCGGGCAACGACCGGGGAACCGGAGGCGTCGCCATACCGATGGGCGACCCCGTCGCTGTCGATGACTGTCAGATCCCCGTGGGAGACGATCCGTCGCAGGAGTAGATCAAGAGCACTGAACATGACCCAACACCGCGCTTTGTCCGCGCGGTTTCCCGATCCGTCCGCCTCCCTAGCGGCGCTTTTTGGCCATTATACGCAACTGAAAGGCCAATGCCACAAGCAACGTTTCGGTTCCTCGGGTTCGCTCCGCAACTTGACTTTCCTCCGGCCCGCCGGTTTTCCGTCAACGCACAAGTTTTTTCGTGGGCCAGCTATGCCTTGTCGGGCGCTTCGGTCTCGGCGGCTTCCTCGTCGCGGTCTGCCGCGCGCGCGCCTTCCTCGAACATCGCATCCGGATTGAAGGTCTCGAGATCGAGGCCTTCTTCTTTCATGACGGTGACGTCCTCGCCGCGCGCCTGCCGCTCGGCTTCGTCCTCCGACCGCGCCACGTTGAGCGAGACCTGGACGATCACCTCCGGATGCAGCGCCACGCGCACGGGCACCATGCCGAGCGTCTTGATGGGACGTTCCATGACCACCTGCCGGCGGTCGATGGTGAAGCCGCCGGCAGTGATGAACTCGGCGATGTCGCGCGCGCTGACCGAGCCGTAAAGCTGGCCGGTGTCGCCGGCCTGGCGGATGGCGAGGAACACCTTGCCGCTGAGCTTCTCGGCGACGGCCTGCGCCTCCTTCTTGAGTTCGAGGTCGCGCGCCTCGAGCTGGGTGCGCTGCTTCTCGAAGCGCTCGATGTTCTCCTTCGAAGCGCGCAGTGCCTTCTTCTGCGGGAGCAGGAAGTTGCGCGCAAAGCCGTCCTTGACGGTGACGACGTCACCCATCTGGCCGAGGCGGCCGATGCGTTCGAGAAGAATAACCTGCATGTCTTTACTCCATGGCGAAGGGGATGCGTGAACGGAAGCCCGTCATGACGGGGATTGTGGATGGAAGCGCTGGCGGACCTTGAGCAGCGGGTCCAGCAGGCCGGCAAGGGTGATGGCAAGGGCGGTATACGGACCGAGCAGGATCAATCCACCGTACACAAACCACAGCAGCCACGGCGCCCAGTGGCGCGCGATGTAATGCATGAGCGCGAGCCCGCTGATCAGGTGCGCAAACAGCAAGGCGCCGGTGAAGCCGGTGCCCAGGATGGCGAGTGAGCCACCCATCCATGTCGCCGCCAGCGCCGGCACGATCAGCAGCGTGAACCCGGCTGGGAGGGCGAGCGCGGAAAGATCCGGCCAGTCCCGCGCGAGGCGGCCCGACGCGCGCGCGATGCGACCGGCGAGGTAGGTGTTGAGCGAGAACACGGCCAGCCAGTATGCGGCAAGCACCGCGGGAAGGCTCGCAACGAACGCCTGCGCCAGCCCGGCAGCCTGTTCCTCGCTGAGCGGGCGCAGCCCGAGTTCCGGTGCCCGTTGCGAGAGGCGGCGCGAAAACTCGGCGGCGGGGACCCGCAACTCCTCGTAGCTGCCGCCGGTCAGCGCCGGGATCAGCAGCGGCAGGGCGCCCGCGTAGAGGGACATGGCGGCCAGCAGGCGTCCGGCGGGATACCATTCGCGTTGGTCGGGTGCATCCGGCACGGCGCGGCTCAGATAGGCCGCATATGCAATGCCGGCCGCTGGAACGCCCAGCGCGAGCACAAAGCCGATGGCGAAGGAGTTGCTCTCTGCGAACACCAGCACCGCCAACGCGCCGGCGACGCCGCCGGTGGCGGCTGCCAGCCAGCCCCAGCCGAGGCCCGCCAGCAATGTGGGCAGCGGCGTGAGCAACAATAGGATGGTGCTCAGCAGCGGCGAGCCGCCGGCGGCGGAATAAAAGAGCAGCGCTGAGGCGAGCCCCGCACCGATACCAATGAGTGTGCCGACCGGCATGGCCTTAAGCTGTCCCGCGCAGTGGCGGTTAGGGAGGCGGATTTGCGATCCGGACCTCCCAACCTGGTGATGCGGCCAAACCGGGCCGCGTGCGGCAGTGGTCGATCTCCGAGACCTACTTGATCAGGTACGGCAGCAGGCCCAGGAAGCGTGCCCGCTTGATCGCCTTGGCAAGTTCGCGCTGCTTCTTGGCCGACACGGCCGTGATGCGGCTTGGTACGATCTTGCCGCGCTCGGAAACGTAGCGGCCAAGCAGGCGCGAGTCCTTGTAGTCGATCTTCGGCGCGTTGTCGCCAGAGAACGGGCAGGTCTTGCGGCGGCGATGGAACGGCCTGCGGGAAGGGATCTGGGTGATCTCGGGCATGGCTTATGCCTCCTCGCCGGTCGTTTCGTCTTCACGCGCTGGACGGGGCGCGCGCGGGCGGTCTCCGTCCTCGCGGTCGCGGGGCCGATAACCACCGCCGCCGCCACCAGGGCCACGGTCGCCGCGGAAGCCGCCGCCTCCGCCGCCGCGGAACCCACCGCGATCGCCGCGGAAGCCGCCACCGCGGAAGCCGCCGCGATCGCCGTCGCGCCGGTCATCGCGATCGCTCTTGCGCATCTGGATGGAGGGTTCACTCTCGTGCTCGTCCACGCGGATCGTGAGGAAGCGGATCACGTCGGTGGAGAGCCCCATGCGCCGCTCCATCTCGGCAATCGCCGCCGGCGAAGCGGTGAGGTTCATCAGCGTGTAGTGCGCCTTCCGGTTCTTCTTCAATTTGAAGGCGAGCGATTTCACGCCCCAGTACTCGGTCTTGCCGACGCGCCCGCCGGCTTCCTCAATGATCTGGGAATACTCTTTCGTCAGCGCCTCGACCTGGGCCTGCGAAATGTCCTGGCGCGCCAGGAATACGTGCTCATAGAGCGGCATGGATTGTGCCTTCCTTTCCTTCATGGCCGTTCCGGCGCAAAGCCCCTTTTGAGCCCGCGGCCGCGATGCGGCTCGAGGAAGGCTCAAAGGACCCCAAAGAGCGGAGACACCGGGAGAACGGACCCAAGGCCCTGCCACCCATGATGGGCAGCCTCCCGTTCAGCCTCCAACCGGAACGGATGGCGGCGTTATAGGCGCTTGGAGGGCTTACCGTAAAGAGGCTTGAAGAAGGATAAAGAGGGGCGCGATCCCTCGGCGGCGGCGGCGAGCCAGGGAAGCGGTCAGCACTTCCCTGCCCGCACTGTGCGGTCCGCGGCTGTTAGCGCTGACCGCCCTTGCGGCCGGCCTCGGAGGCGAGGTCGCGATCCTTCGAGAAGCTGCGCTCCTCGTCCGGCACGTTCTTGCCGCCCTTGCGGCCGGCCTCGGAGGCGAGCTCGTGATCCTTCGAGAAGCTGCGCTTCTCATCCGGCACGCTGCGACCGCCCTCGGCCGCGATATCACGCTGCTTCTGCTCGTCCATGGAGGCGAAGCCCCGGTTTGACGTGTCGTGCTTGTTATCAGCCATTGTTTTCTCCTTGCTGTTTGTGGCGGTCTGCGCCGGAGCCGGAGCTGGCATTCATCCCGACGCAGTTTCCGTAAGTAGACGGGTAACTCGCTGTACGGAGACGGGTTGCCTAGCTGCGATCACAATCAGGGCGAGCGACTTCGCCGCACGCTGGCGCAGGCTCGGGCGGACGAGAGCGGATGGCGGAGCCGTCGCCAGGCGCCTTGACGGGCGGCGAAGCTGTGTCTAAGCCCGCGATTGACGAGGGAAGGTAGCTGCAACGCATGGCGATCGCATTCGTCTTTCCGGGACAGGGCAGCCAGGCCGTGGGCATGGGCGCGGAGCTTGGCAGGAGCCATGCCGCCGCCGCGGCCGTGTTCGCGGAGGTCGACGAGGCGCTCGGCCAGAAGCTGTCCGACATCATGTTCAATGGCCCGCTCGAGACGCTGACGCTGACCGAGAACGCCCAGCCTGCGCTGATGGCGGCGTCGCTCGCGGTGATGCGAGTCCTCGAGGCGGAAGGGCTCAAGCTCGCCGGCAAGGTCGACTGCGTGGCGGGACATTCGCTGGGCGAATATTCCGCGCTCGCCGCAGCCGGCGCGCTTTCGATTTCGGATGCCGCGCGGCTTCTCAAGATTCGCGGCCGGGCGATGCAGGCGGCCGTGCCTGTCGGGCAGGGTGCGATGGCGGCGCTGCTGGGCGTCGGCAAGGATGTGGCCGAGAAGCTCGCCGCCGAAGCGGCTCAGGGCGAGGCCTGCCAGCTCGCCAACGACAACGAGCCCACGCAGGCGGTCATCTCGGGCGCCAAGTCGGCGATCGATCGCGCGGCGCAACTGGCGAAGGCGCATGGTGTGCGGCGCTTCATGCCGCTCAACGTCAGCGCGCCCTTCCATTGCGCGCTGATGCAACCTGCCGCGGACGCGATGGCCGAGGCGCTCGCCAATGTGGAGGTGAGAGCGCCGTCGGTGCCGCTGATCGCCAACGTGCTCGCCGCGCCCATCAGCGATCCGGCCGAGATCAGGAAGCGGCTCGTCGAGCAGGTCACCGGCACGGTGCGCTGGCGCGAGTGCGTGCTGGCGATGGCCGAGCGCGGCATCACTGACGTCTATGAGATCGGCAGCGGCAAGGTGCTCTCCGGCCTGGTGAAGCGCATCGCCCCTGCCATGACTGCAACGCCCGTCGGCACGCCGGCCGACATTGAAGCCGTGCGCGGCGCGCTGCTGCAATAGAAGGACACCCATGTTCGAGTTGACCGACAGAACCGCGCTCGTCACCGGTGCCACAGGCGGCATCGGCGGCGCCATCGCACGCGCCCTGCATGCGCAGGGTGCCGCGGTCGCCGTCTCCGGGCGCCAGCGCGACAAGCTCGATGCGCTCGCCGCCGAGCTCGGCAGCCGCGTGCACGTATGCCCGTGCGATCTCGCCGATAAGGCGCAGGTGGCGAAGCTGGTCGATGAGGCGGCGGCCAAGCTCGGCCGCGTCGACATCCTCGTCAACAACGCCGGCCTCACCAAGGACAACCTGTTCATGGTGATGAAGGATGAGCAGTGGGACGAGGTGATCGCGGTCAACCTCACCTCGACCTTCATGCTGATGCGGGCCGCCGCGCGCGCCATGATGCGCGCCAGGACCGGCTACGGCCGCATCATCAACATTTCTTCCGTCAGCGGCATCATGGGCAATCCCGGCCAGGGCAACTATGCCGCATCGAAGGCCGGCATGATCGGCATGTCGAAATCGCTGGCGCGCGAGGTGGCCTCGCGGGGCATTACCGTCAACTGCATCGCTCCAGGCTTCATCTCCACCGCCATGACCGAAGTCTTGAACGAAAAGCAGGTGGGCGCCATTAAGGATGCCATCCCGGCCCAGAAGTTCGGGGTGCCCCAGGACGTGGCCGCTGCCGCGGTCTATCTTGCCTCGGCGGAGGCCGGCTACATGACCGGCCAGACCCTGCACGTGAACGGTGGATTGGTGATGATTTAGGCCCGGTTAGGGCCGGCGCAGGGGCCCAAAAGCGGGCCTTTGGAGCGCTGGCCAAGCCAGATGAAGTGTGTTAACGAGCCCGTGATTTGCGCGTTCAACCTGAGAGGAAACCAATGCCGGCGGAGGCACAAACGGGCCGCCGGCGCGTTGAAAGCACGGCGCATTTTGCCTATGGCCTCGTCCCGATGGGTTCGATGCAACAGCAGGCGTGGATCAGCGAGATAGCAGGAGCCGAGGGATAGACCCATGAGCGATGTCGCACAGCGCGTGAAGAAGATCGTTGTCGAACACCTTGGGGTGGAAGCCGACAAGGTCACGGACAACGCGAGCTTCATTGACGATCTCGGTGCGGACAGTTTGGACACCGTCGAGCTGGTGATGGCGTTCGAGGAGGAGTTCGGCTGCGAGATCCCCGACGATGCTGCCGAGCAGATCCAGACGGTCGGCGACGCCGTCAAATTTCTTGAGAAGCATGCCAGCGCCGCCTGAGGTGCGCGCAATCGCAGGCGTATATCGCGCCGCAGCCTCCAGCAGGGGAGCAGCGAGGGCGGAACCGCTCAGGGGTTAGGCATGTTGCGACGGGTCGTCGTCACCGGCATCGGTCTTGTGACCCCTCTTGGCTGCGGGGTGGAGGCAACGTGGTCGCGGCTCATCGAAGGCCGCAACGGCGCGCGGCGTATCGACGGCGAATTCGAAGCCTCCGATCTGTCCTGCCAGATCGCCTGCTTTGTTCCGCGCGGCAGCCTGTCCGACGGCAAGTTCAACGCCGACGATTGGATGGAGCCGAAGGAGCAGCGCAAGGTCGACGACTTCATCATTTTCGCCGTCGCTGCCGCTGACCAGGCATTGCAGGACGCAGGCTGGAAGGCGGATACGGAGGAGAAGCAGGTCCGCTCCGGAGTGCTGATCGGCTCAGGTATCGGCGGGCTCGATGGCATCGCCAAAACCGCCCTGCTGCTGCAGGAGAAGGGGCCGCGCCGGGTCAGCCCGTTCTTTATTCCCGGGCGGCTGATCAACCTCGCGGCGGGGCACGTTTCGATCAAGCATCATCTGCGCGGCCCCAACAGCGCCGTGGTGACGGCCTGCTCCACGGGCGCGCACGCCATTGGCGATGCCTCGCGCATGATCGCGCTCGGCGATGCCGACGTGATGGTGGCGGGCGGCTCGGAGAGTCCGATCTGCCGCATCTCGATGGCGGGCTTCGCGGCCTGCCGTGCCCTGTCGACCGGTTTCAACGATCAGCCGCAGAAGGCCTCGCGCCCCTACGACAAGGATCGCGACGGTTTCGTGATGGGCGAGGGCGCCGGCGTCGTCGTGCTGGAGGAACTGGAACACGCCAAGGCGCGCGGCGCGCGCATCTACGCGGAGGTGATCGGCTACGGCCTCTCGGGCGACGCCTACCACATCACCGCGCCGGCCGAAGACGGCAACGGCGCCTACCGCTGCATGCAGATGGCCTTGCAGCGCGCCGGCCTCGATCCGAGCGACGTCGACTACATCAACTCGCACGGCACCTCGACGCAGATGGGCGACGAGATCGAGCTTGGCGCCGTCGAGCGTCTGTTCGGCAATGCCGCCGCCAAGGTCTCGATGTCGTCTACCAAGTCGGCGATCGGCCATCTGCTTGGAGCAGCCGGAGCCGTCGAAGCGATCTTCTGCGTGCTGGCCATTCGCGACAACGTCGCCCCGCCGACACTCAACCTCGACAACCCCTCGGTGGAGACCGCCATCGACCTGGTTCCACACCGCGCCCGGCAGCGCACCATCGATACCGCGCTCTCCAATTCCTTCGGCTTTGGGGGCACCAACGCCTCCCTTGTGCTTCGGCGGTATCACTAGACCCCGGGCTGCGGCCGGCATTGCCAATACATCGTCCTTTCGCCACATTTGACCTTAGGCTCGGGCCCGAATCGGACCGGTGACGCTTGCGAGCCGACGCGCGGCGCCAAGGGGCGCGCCCACGGAGAGCGGATGATGAGAAACCGCCGGCCGGCGGAACGATCCGACGCCTACTTTCCCCAGACGGGCGGCATGCGCGCGATGAGCCCTGCAGAGCGTCTGGAGCCCACGCGCCCGCCCCCGCGCCCGCGCAAGCGCCGATTCGACGGCGATGGTCCGCAGTCCCGGCCCCTGCTCCGCTTCCTCAACGGCATTCTTACGCTGGCGTTGCTGGTGATGCTGGTGCTCGGCGGTGTCGCCTATGTGCTGGACGCCAGGTTCAACGCGCCAGGTCCGCTGACCGCAAGCAAGACCATCGTCATCCCGCGCGGCGACGGCACGCAGGACATTGCCGCGCGACTGGAGCGCGAAGGCATCGTCGGCGACCGCCGTGTGTTCATCGCCGCCTACTTGTGGGCCAAGTTCTCCGCCTGGGCGCGCAACGACCGGCCGGTGCAGCTCAAGGCGGGCGACTACGAGATCGGGGCAGCGGCCAGTGCGCATCACGTCGTCGAACTGCTCTCGGAAGGCAAGACCATCGCCTACAAGGTCACGATTCCCGAAGGGCTCACCAGCCAGCAGATCGTGGAGCGCCTGCAGGCCGATCGCAACCTCACAGGCGAGATCGCGACGCCGCCGCCGGAAGGCTCGCTGCTGCCGGAGACGTTCATCGTGCAGCGCGGCGCCACGCGCCAGAGCATCATCGACAGCATGACGGCGGCCTCGCGCAAGCTGCTGGAGAAGGCCTGGGCGCAGCGCCAGAAGGGCCTGCCGCTGAAGTCGCCGGAAGAGGCCGTGATCCTGGCGTCGATCGTGGAGAAGGAGACGGGTCGCAGCGACGAGCGCGAGCGCGTGGCGGCGGTGTTCATCAACCGGCTGCGCCACAAGATGCGGCTGCAGTCGGACCCGACCATTCTCTACGGGCTCTATGGCGGCAACGTCGCCTGGGGCCGGGCGATCCAGCGGCAGGAAATCCTGCAGAAGACCTCGCACAATACCTACATGATCGACGGCCTGCCCCCGACGCCGATCTGCAACCCGGGCCGCGCCGCCATCGAGGCCGTGCTGAACCCGGCCGACACCAAGGATCTCTATTTCGTCGCCACCGGCTCGGGCGGTCATGCGTTTGCCGAGACGCTGAAGGACCACAACAGCAACGTGCTCAAATGGCGTGCCTACGAGCGGGAGCTGAAAGCCAAGGCGGAAGCGGCGGCCAGCGCGGAGAAGACGCCGGCGACGTCCACGTTGCCCGTGCCTGTGGCGCCGTCGCCGCCTTCTGCGACGGCCGCGCCGGCAGCGAAGCCGGTCCCGCCGAAGGCCAAAACGCGCGCGGTCATCCGCAGTGTTCCCAAGAAGGCGCACGGGAACAAGGCCAAGGCCGCCGAGCCGGCGCCGCCCGCGGATGCAGCCAAGGAGCCCGCCGCCAGCTCGTGGGCTTCCAAGACGCAGGCACCCGCGGAGAACAAGCGCTGAAACAGCGCGCCGCCTGCGGTTCTTGTTGCCCTGGCGGTCTGCCGCTACAGTCGGCGCGCGCTTGAGAATCGGTCCCGCACCGCAGCAGTTCCGGCATCATCGATGACCATCAGGAGCAT
>DASZQG010000201.1:0-8878 GCA_035550075.1 Hyphomicrobiaceae bacterium
GGGGGCATCGGCTCGGGCCAGGCTTGCTTGAGGCGGCGCATGGCAGCCCGCACCTTGGCGAGGGCGGCGGCATCGGCCCTGGCAAGCGCGGGTGCCACGGCCTCGATCATGCGCTCGGCCTCCAGCACGAAGCCGCGGCTGTCCTGGTATTCGACGGGCTTGGTAAAGCGGCCGTCCTCGATGGAGCTTTCGTACTCGCTGAGGGCGACCTTGAGCATCTCGGCGGCGGACTTGGCGGTGAAGCCCAGCACCGGATGCATGAACTCCTTGGCCTTGGCGAGCGCCGCGTCGAGACGCTGGTGCGCGACCTTGAGCGCCTGCTCGTAAGCCCCCTTGCGCTTCGCCTTGACCGCCTGCGCGAGAACGCCAAGCTCGAGCTTGAAGGGACGGATGTTGTGGCCCTTGATGTACTTCTCGAGGCCTCCGTAGAGCTCCTCCGTCGGGTGCAGGAAGTGCGGCAGGGCCTCGTCCCACAGTCCCAGCTCGATGAGCTGGCCGCCGACCAGCAGGTGCCCGCGTATCAGGCCGATGTCGCGGTAGAAGCGGATGCGGGTGTCGCGCGGGCCGCCGTCGGTCAGGTAGGCCTCTCCGCCCGCATCCGGCGTGGCGGCGGCTTTTGCCGGGGCGGCGTGCCCGTGGTCCTGCGCGATGGCCTGCGGGGCGAACGCGACGCCCGTGAGGGTGGCAACGCCGATTCCGGCCCACAGCTTGCGCGTCAGCTTGGCCATGTGGCGTTCCCCTTGGGTGCTATTCGTGCATGACTTGGCAGATCGGGTATCGTCCCCCAATCGACCCACGCGATCAATTGCCGGAAGGCCGCATGATCCTCGCCATCGCCGACGTGCTGAGCGCTGCCGACGTGGAGGTTGTGCGCGACGGGCTGGCCGGCACGACCTTCGTCGACGGCAAGGCGACCGCCGGCTGGGCGGCACGCCTCGTCAAGGACAACCTGCAGGCGCGCGACAGCACCGACGTCCAGCGCCTGCGAGCGCATGTGGAGGCACGGCTTGTCGAGCATCCGGTGTTTGCGCTGGCCACCCGGCCGAAGGCGATCGTCGGCCCGCTGTTCTCGCGCTACCGGCCGGGCCACGCGTATGGCAGCCACGTCGACGATCCGCTGATCAGTGGGCAGCGCACCGACATCAGCTTCACGCTGTTCCTGAGCCCGCCCGACGCGTGCGAGGGCGGCGAGCTGATCATCGACACGGCCTCCGGCGAGGAAGCTTTCAAGCTCGGGGCCGGCAGCGTCGTGATCTATCCGGCAAGCTTGCTGCACCGGGTGGCGCCGGTGACGCGCGGCGAGCGGCTGGCGGCGGCCGGCTGGGTGCGCAGTTTGGTGCGCGATCCCGCTCGGCGCGAGCTGCTGTTCGAGCTGGAGACGGCGCGGCGGCGCCTGTTCGAGCGCGAGGGCAAGACGGCCGAGGCCGACCTGCTTGCCAAGTGTGCCGCCAATTTGATGCGGATGTGGTGCGACGATTAGAAGGCCGCACCGCCAGCGCCGCACATTCAGTCGCCGTCGGCCTCGTCGGCGGAGTCGGCCTGCAGCTGTCCGTAATTCTGCACGCCGATCTTGTCGATCAGGTCGAGCTGGGTCTCGAGGAAATCGATGTGGCCTTCCTCGTCGGCGAGCAATTCCTCGAACAGCGCCATCGACACCAGGTCTTCGTTCTTGCGGCAGATGTCGCGGGCGCGCGTGTAGAGGTCGCGGGCCAGGAATTCGCCCTTGAGGTCGCTCTCCAGCACTTCCTTGATGTTCTGCCCGATGATCAGCGGGGCGATGTACTGCAGGTTCGGGTGGCCCTCCAGGAAGATGATGCGCGCCACCAGCTTGTCGGCATGCTGCATCTCTTCGATTGATTCCTTGCGCTCCTTCTTCGCGAGCTTGGTGAAGCCCCAGTTCTCCAGCATGCGGTAATGCAGCCAGTACTGGTTGACGGCGCCCAGCTCGTGCTTGAGCGCCTCGTTGAGGATATCGATGACGTCCTTGTTGCCTTTCATTCCGCCACTCCCCTGGGCTGCGTCGCTCGCCGTCCGATCCGCCCGAGCCCCGAAATAATAAAGCACGTCGCCCGTGCGAGGTGCCGGACGCGCAATGGATCAGCGTCTTCCTACGACACTTGCGAGGCGCGGGCCAGTGCGCAGCCACGCTCGCGGCTTGCGGGAGGACTGTCAGGCCGTTCCCAGCGCAGGGCTTGCCGGCTGTTCGGCGACCGCGGTAGCGCGGCGACGAGCCGGCAGCTCGATCAGCTTCAGGGCAGGCGTTTCGCTGGCGCATTTCAGCAGGCGTCCTTGCGCGCAGGCGCAGGCATAGGGGCACACCAGGCCTTTCTCGGCGAGCTCGTCGATCTTCGCGTAGATGGTGCTGACGGCCAGCGGCGCACACCCGCAGCACACCATCTTGCGCTGGAGGTGGCGATAGACGACGCCTGGCGTCGGCAATGGCGCATTCGGCTCGCTCAGCAGCTCGATCAGCGCGCGCTCGATGTCGCCATCGGTGATGACCGAACAGGAACAGACGATCATCGCGGGGACATCCTCGAGCTAGTGCAGGGCGGCGTTGGCGACGGGGACGGCAAGAAACGACATGCCGTGCGCAAGGTTGGGCGACAGCACCTGCTCGGCGCCACGCATGCTGGCGGCGAAGGTCTCGGCGCCTTTCACGACGTCCTCGATCATCGAGCAGCCGAGCAGGGCGAAGGCGCACGCACGCATGGCGGGACACACCTGGTGCTGGCAGGCCGCGATCATGGCGATTGCGATGCATTCGTCGCGGCAGAAGCGCTCACAGTCGGTGGCGGCGGTCTGCAGATCGCGTTCGGCGTGGCGATTGATGGCGCGCACCCAGGATGCGAGATCGCCGACCGCGACCCTGGCGGCGCCGGCGCCCATGACGCCGGAGTAGGCGCACCAGGTGCGCTCCCAGCAGGAGATGTCGCCTGTTCTATAGCCGGCCAGCCAGTAGCGGAAACCCAGGCCGACCAGCCGCTCGGGCCCCGCAAGAACCATCGAATGCTGGCGAGCTTTGCCGTGGATCGTCGCAGGATTGCCGGCGCGTTTCATCGCGAGCCTCCGCAACCGAAGCTCGTCCGCGCGCGAACTGTCCGCAAGTTGGTGAGGCGCGATCTGACTGACCTGCCGCCGAATGACTGCCGCTCGCCCATACGCTGTCCAATCGTTGGGGTTCAAAGCCCCGACATCGGAAATTGCGCTTCATCTTTGGTGAAGTGCGAGGGCGACATTTCCCAGTCGGGTCGCGACCTGTCAAGTGCCGGCGCGCACTTTAGAATTCATCTAGAAGTAAACGGCCGCGCCCGAGGCGGCGATGCGCAGCGAAAACGATCTGGCAGCAACCATGCGCCGCAGGCGCGAGGGCCTCAGGCGGAGCGTCTGTGCAACGCCGCAGAACTCATCCCGGCTGGCTTGCGCGCGCCGGGCCGTGCCGCAGCAGCGTCGTGAGCCATGTCTGCCAGCGTGTGCTGATCGAGCACGTCGATGAAGGCCACCAGCGCATCGTCCAGCACCTGGTTGACGCCGGCCGACCTCTGTCCGCGGCTGCGCCGGGCGGAGGGCGCATCGCCCTCGATCTCCACGCGCGTCACCTCCATGGCGCGCACGATGTCGCCGATGCGGATGGCGGACGCCGGACGCGCCAGGCGCACGCCGCCGTTGCGGCCGCGCAAGGCCTCGATCAGTCCAGCCTTCGCCAGCATGTTGACGATCTTGAACACGTTCTGCTGCGTGATCTGCAGCCGCTCGGAAAGCACCGCCACCTTGACCAGCCGGTCGCCGCCGCGCGCACAATCGATGAGGATGCGGATGGCGTGGCTTGTGGATTTTGTCAGGCGCATCGTCTGGCGGCTCCCACGACCGTGCCGTGCTTGTTGCATCCCACCTTAGAATTCATCCAAAGTAAATATCCAAGCTCTTCGCGGACCGTGTTTTTGTCACCTTTTTGGTGTTGAGGAGCGACGCGCGGAACAGGAGAGGGCTATGAGGAGGACGAGGCGCGTCATTCTCGCCGCCGTGTTCGCCCTGCTGGGCGCGACGGCGATGCTGCTTGCAGCGAGCGATGCAAGCAGTGCGCGGGGTGTGCACATCGACGTCAAGGGAACGGTACGACGCCAGCCGCAGCTTTTGGATGCCACTCTGTCGAGCGTACATTCCGCGCCGGCCGATCACGCGCAGCTCTACTTCGTCGGCTTCGCTGGCTATGGCGCGCAGAGCGTGTTCAAGCGCGAGGTGGTCGCCGTGCGCCGTCTGTTCGATGAAAAGTTCGGCACCCGCGGGAGATCGGTCGCGCTGATCAACCACTGGAGCACGCTTTCCAGCGTTCCTCTCGCCACGGTCTCCAACCTCGACCGCGTTCTGCACCACGTCGGCGGGTTGATGAACCCGGAGCGCGACACGCTGTTCCTGTTTCTCACCTCGCACGGCGAGGAGAACCTGCTTGAGGTCCAGATGCCGGGCTTTCGCCTGCGCAACCTCACGCCGCAGCTGTTGAAGGCCATGCTCGACGACTCCGGCATCAAGAACAGGGTGATCGTGGTCTCCGCCTGTCACTCGGGCAGTTTCATTTCAGACCTCGCCGATGCGACCACGCTGGTTATCACGGCCGCCCGCGCCGATCGCACTTCGTTTGGCTGTGAGGATCGCCGGCGCTGGACCTATTTCGGCGACGCCTACTTCAATCGCTCGCTGCGGCACGACAGCTCCTTCACGCGAGCCTTCCAGAGCGCGCGGCGTCTGATCAATCTTTGGGAGATGCGCGACCGGCTGCTGCCGTCGCTGCCGCAGAGTGCGGGCGGGGAGGCGCTGGCATTGGGCAACTAGTTGGGTCGCGCGGCTGGTGCCGGCTGAGGGATTTGAACCCCCGACCAACGGTTTACAAAACCGCTGCTCTACCACTGAGCTAAGCCGGCATCCTTGAAGCTATGTGCTACATCCGCACGTAACATGCCAGACCTTCGCGCGCCAAAAATCGGGGATGCCGGCGCAAAAAAGGGCCGGGACGCGATTGGCGCGTCCCGGCCGCTTTTCAGTGCATGTCCAGCGCCTACTGCTTTTGGGTTTCCTTCTCCATCTTCTTCACCAGCGGCTGCCCGCTCTTGTTGGGATCCGTCGGCTCTTCCTTGGTGACCGGGCCCATCGGGCGCGAAATCACGCCCTGATCGGTGCTCTTGCCCGCCGGCTGGTTCGGATTGCCGACCGGACCGTTGGGATGGCTGCCGCCGCCGCCCGCAGCGGCACCGCTGCTGCCCGTGCCGCCGGTCCCGCCTGCGCCGCCGGCGCCGCCCGCGCCTTGCGCCAAGGCGCCGGTCACGGCAAACAATCCGGCAATGGCCACAGCGGCCAGAGGGATCAATTGTTTCTTCATAAGAACCTCCAGGGGTCTCAAGGGTGAGGATGGCATCCGGTGATGCCATCGCGACGTGTCGGAGTAAGCGTCCGAGGCCAATGGGGAGTTCCAGGCGTGACAAGAAAATCCGCTCACGAAGCGGCCCGCCGGGCGGTAAAGAAGACGCGAGGAGGGAACCTGCGAAGGACCTCGAAGTGGCGACAGTCAGCCGGCGTCATTTACGCAGCGCTGCGGCACGCGCGTAGATGCGCCGCCCGCGCGCGAGCCCAATTTTGCGCCGCACGTTCCGAGCACGATTTCGCGAGCGTGATTTGTCGTGATTGAACGCCACGGGCACAATCCCCACGTTCAGGGCGATGACGATCCATGGAGTATCCGAATGAAAGCAGCTATTGCCGCCTTCGTTTCGGTTGCTTTCCTCGCCGGCTTGGCGGGAGCTGCGGCTCCTGCGATGGCGAAGAAAAAGCACCATCGGGGCGAAGCCCGCTATCACCACCACCATCATCATTACAGATCATTGGCCGAGCGCCAGAGGCACCGCGAGACCTTCGATCCGAACCTTTATTACGAGCGGGATTCCCGGCGCATCCCATTCGGGACCGCAGCGTGGTGGCGGCAGAAGGAGTTCGAGGACAGCCCGGGCCGTCCATAACCCTCCGGAACCAGAATCATGTGATAATGAGGCGGGGCGGCTCAGGGGCCGTCTCGCCGAATTGTTTTCCATTGCGTAAAGAATATTGCGGTCCAATGCTGAAGGTGATTCGGTCAGAAGAGAGACACGCGATGCGCCTTATGATCGCTGCGGCCGCTGCCGTGGCCGGGCTGACAGCCTGGTCAGGCATTCCCGCCACGGCCTCGGCCGGCGGGCTTACCAACCCGCACGGATATGGCATCTATTCCCCCGAGCCGCGGCGCAAGCACAAGCCTCGCGTCTACCGTTACGACCCCTATTCCTGGTACCACCAGCCGCGCGGGTACTATCCCTACTACGCCTCGAGCTACTGGGTTCCGCGCAAGCAGATGCAGTACCGCTGGCGCTACATCTATTACGGCCCGAAATACCGCTACTACCCGGCGTGGGGCTACCCGCTGAACTGGTGATGTGCCGGCAACTTGGCGCGCCCCGCCTCACTGGTGACGGGGTCTGTGCAACCGGAAAGCGGATCTCAACGTTTTCTAGAGGCTTCTGCGGATAGCCTTTGCAGAGACCCAAGCCCGTGGTCTGCCGAGGAGCCGACATATGCGCCAAGTTGCGCTCGCTGCTATCGCGATTGTTTCGCTGAGCCTGATGTACGCGCCGCCTGCTGCGGCGTGGTGGGACGACAGCCACCCTCTCTATTCGCCGGCCTTCACGCCGCCCTATCCGCCACCGCCGCCCGGCGCTTACAGCTATCGCCGCAAGGCTCGGGTTGGGCATAAGGCCGGCACTTATCGATCCGCTCACAGAACGAGCAAGAAGCGGCATGTCGTGCGCCGGAAACGCAAGCTTCCCGCGTTCTATGCATCGTATTATCCGAGCTGGGGCGGATACTACGCGCCGCGGTTCCGGCCGGCGGCAAGACAGTGGTGACGTCACCCTTCGTGTTCACGCCACATTCATGTGCTTTGGCGCTCGCTAACGATCAAAGGCAGTCCTGAGTGTGGTCCTGGTCCTCGGTGTTGAGAAACGACCCTCTGACGGAGAACATCCATGCGCAGTAAACTCGTGACTTTAGGGCTTGGCTTGGCGCTGATGCTGGGCATCGCGGCCACAGCGAGCCAGCCCGCCGAGGCGGGTGGCCGCGGCGTGGCGACCGGCTTGGCCGTCGGCACCATTCTCGGTCTGGGCATCGCAGGCGCTTATGCCGGGCCTCCGCCATATTACGGTCCGGCTCCGGCGTACTACGGCCCAGGCTGCTACCCCGGCCCGCGCCAGTGCGGCCACGTCGGCCGTCACTGCTGGTACAACCGCTTCGGCGACTATGTCTGCCGCGGTGGCGAGTATCGCTGCTGGCGTCCCACGATCTGCGACTGAGCCTGCTCAGTCCTTCGAGGCTTGATGGAAATGGCGCGCGCCCGGTGAGGGCGGGCGCCATTCCGCGTTCTGCTCAGGGGGCCGGCGGCCGGGATCGGCGCATGAGCGCCAGGTGCAGCGCCACCGCGGCCGCATTCGACACGTTGAGGCTGGCGAGAACGTTGTCGGTGGCGATGCGGTAGACGTGCTCGCAGCTTTCACGTGTGAGCTGCCGCAGCCCACGTCCTTCGGCGCCGACCACGAGCGCCGCGCGCGCCGGCCATGCGGCATCCTCCAGCCGATCGGGCGCGGTTCCGTCGAGGCCGATCACGGTGACGCCCAGCGCCTTCAGCTCAGCCAATGCTCGTGCCAGGTTCTGCACCAGGGCGACTGGAACGTGTTCCAGTGCACCGGATGCCGATTTGGCGAGCGCGCCGTCGAGCGGCGGGCTGTGCCGGCGCGTCATGATCAGTCCGGCGCTGCCGAAGGCGGCGGCCGAGCGGAGTATGGCACCGACGTTGTGCGGGTCGGTCACCTGGTCGAGCACGATCAGGGGCCGCGCCGCGGCGTCCTCGGCCAGCGTCGCGAGGTCCGGGTCCGGAAGCGGGTCGGCCTCGGCGAGGGCGCCCTGGTGCACGGTATCCGGGCCAAGGCGGCGATCCAGGTCCCTCGGCAGCACCCGTTCATGAGCGACGGCGCGCGCGGACAACACCTCGCCGAGGCGGCGCTCGGCGTTGTCGGTGAGGTAGAGCGCGCGGATCCTGCGCTGCGGGTTGGCCAGTACCGCCTCGACGGCATGAAATCCGTAGATCAAGGCGGGGCCGCCGGGATCGCGGCCGGTCCGGTGGGCGGCTGCGGGCGCGGCGGCCCGTCCAGGCCGGTGTCTTGGGATTCGGTGGCGCATGGGCTGTCCTGGCTCCTGCCCTCAGCCACTACATCACACGAGCGGCCGGCGTCACCCGGCACCTGTGACTTGTGCTCTTGACTTACGACTGGCCGCACACCATAAGAACCGCATAGCCCCTGCTGGCGACAGCGGGGCGATTTCGTTTGGGTTGGTGGCTGAACTGTGGAGGGGTGCCCGAGTGGCTAAAGGGGACGGACTGTAAATCCGTTGGCTTCGCCTACGTTGGTTCGAATCCAACCCCCTCCACCACTAGGGCCTCTGTCAGGTCCCGAATCCGGAGACGAAGCGGCGGAAGATCTTAGTCTCCTGACGAGCGGGTGTAGCTCAATGGTAGAGCAACAGCCTTCCAAGCTGATGACGAGGGTTCGATTCCCTTCACCCGCTCCAGGTGCCCTCCGCTCGAGCGGGGCGACAAACCGCGCAATAATCCCTCGGCGATTGCGTCCGAGTTTTTGAGTGCAACACGAGTTAAGGACCGGCCATGGCCAAGGCAAAATTTGATCGTTCGAAGCCGCACTGCAACGTGGGGACGATAGGTCACGTTGATCACGGCAAGACGACATTGACGGCGGCTCTGACGAAGGTGTCTGCGGACAAGGGGTGGACGCAGACTGCGGTGAGC
>DASZQG010000202.1:0-8546 GCA_035550075.1 Hyphomicrobiaceae bacterium
TCAGCGGTCCGACCGTGCCGCGCACCGTGCTCGATCTTTCCTTCACCTCGGCGCTGCCCTATTACTACATTTTCCTCTTGGTGCTCGCGGCAACGCTAGCCATCACTTGGCACATGGAGCGCAGCCGCATCGGTTACTACCTGCGCGCCATCAAGGACAGCGAGCGCGCTGCGCGCTCGCTCGGCGCCGCCGCCAGCCGCTACAAGCTCTACGCCTACATGCTGAGCGCCGCACTCACCAGCATTGCCGGCGCGCTTTATGCGATGATGTTCGGCTTCATCGATCCGGAATCGGGGCTAGGTATCCTGATTTCGGTGAAGATCCTGATCATGGCGGCGCTCGGCGGGGCAGGATTGCTGTTCGGCCCGCTGGTCGGCGCCGCCATCCTGGTGCCGCTGGAGGAGATATCAAACAACCTGCTCGGCGGCCAGGGCGCGGGGCTCACGTTCGTGCTCTATGGCGCCATCATCATGTTGATCGCCCGCTTCAGCCCGGGCGGGCTGCTGGGCCTGATCGGCCAGCTGCGGCGCTCGCAGCGCACCACGCCAGCCGCAAGCGACGCCCATGCTGCTTGAGGCAACCGGCATCACCATGACGTTCGGCAGCTTCAAGGCTGTCGACAACGCCTCGGTCACCGTCAACGAGGGTGAGATTCTCGGACTGATCGGGCCCAATGGTGCCGGCAAGTCGACCTTCTTCAACTGCCTCACCGGCGACCTGCATCCCACTTCCGGCACCGTCAAGTTCAACGGCGAGGACGTCACGCGCAAAACGCCGGAGGCGCGCGCCGCCCTCGGGCTCGCGCGCACCTTCCAAGTGCCGCTGACGTTCGAGCACATGACCGTGCTGGACAATGTAATGGTCGGCGCCTTCCTGCGCACGCCCGACACGCGCGAGGCGATGGCGCAGGCAAGGACGGTGATCGACCGGCTCGGCATGGGCGCAGTTGCCGACGCCCCGGCAAAGAGCCTCGGCACGCCCGGCCGCAAGCGGCTGGAGATTGCCCGGGCGCTGGCCACCGCGCCCAAGGTGCTGCTGCTCGATGAGGCCATGGCCGGCCTTAACCCGGCAGAAGTGCAACGCGCCGTGGAGCTGGTTCGCGACATCCATCGCACGGGCGTGACGCTGGTGATCGTGGAGCACATCATGGAGGTGATCAACTCGCTGGCGGAGCGGGTGATCGTGTTTCACCAGGGTCGCGAGATCGCGCGCGGTACGCCACGCGAGGTGACCGGCGACCCCGGCGTGATCGAGGCTTATCTTGGCAAGCGCGCGGCGCGGAAGGCGGGATTGCACGCATGACCCAGCCGCTGCTCAGCGTCGAGCACCTGGAAGTGCGCTATGGCGACCTGATCGGCGTCGCCGACGTCACTCTTGAGGTGGCGCAGGGCAGCGTCGTGGCGCTGCTGGGCTCGAACGGCGCAGGCAAGACCACCACGCTCAACGCCATCGCCGGCGCGGTGCCGGTGAGCGGCGGGACCATCAGCTTCCGGGGTCAGCGCATCAACGGCCTGCCGGCCTACGCCATCGTGCGCAAAGGACTGGCGCTGTCGCCGGAGGGCTGGCGGCTGTTCGTGCAGCAGAGCGTGGAAAACAATCTGCTGCTCGGCGCCACGCCGCTGTCCGACCAGAAGCGAGCCTCCGAATTGCTGGACCGGGTGTTCACGGTGTTTCCGCGGCTGGCCGAGCGCCGGCGCCAGCGCGCCGGCACCATGTCGGGCGGCGAGCGGCAGATGCTGGCGCTGGGGCGCGCGCTGATGAGTGATCCCCAACTGCTGATGCTGGACGAGCCGAGCCTTGGCCTTGCGCCCGCCACCACCGAGGCGCTGTATGAGACCCTGACGCGCCTGCACAAGACCGGGCTCACGATCCTGCTCGCCGAACAGTCGGTGGAGCTGGCGCTCGAGGTGGCTGACGCCGCCTATGTGCTGCAGGTCGGGCGCAGCGTGATGTCGGGCAACGCAGCTGACCTTGCCAACGATCCCGAGGTGCAGCGCGTTTATCTTGGCGTAGCCTAGAGACCGGCGCGCCCAAGGACGGAAGCGAAAATGACAGCGACCCGCGACAGAACGCTCTCGGCCTCCCTGGCGACTGGCGGCTACACGATCGACATTCTGGTTCAGGGCTATCCGGGCAAGGCCATCTGCCACGGCGGCCTTGGCTGGAGCACCATCGCGCTGCTGCGCGGGCATGGCCGGGTAGCGCTCATCGATGTGGGCTCCTTCGGGCAGCGCGATCTCGTGCTGAAAGGCCTGGCCGCGCACGGCCTCAAGCCGGCCGATGTCTCCGACGTGCTGCTCACGCACTCGCACTGGGATCACTCGGTGAACTGGGTGATGTTCCCGAAAGCGCGCATCGTCATAGGCGCGGGCGAGCTCACCTGGGCAGCCAAGCAGCCCTGGGGCACGACGCCGGTGCCAGAGCTTTACGTGCGCGAACTCGACGGATCGGGCCAGACTGTGCGGGTCGAGCCCGGTGAGGACGTGCTGCCCAGCGTCACCTGCCATCATGCGCCAGGCCACACGCCGGGGCATCTGATCTTCGTGCTGGCGGGTGAGGATCGCGACGTAATCTTCACGGGCGATGCCGCCAAGAACCGGGCCGAGATGCTCTCGCGCGAGGCTGACATGACCTACGATCCCGCGGTCAGCCGGCGCTCGATGGAAGGGATCTGGTCGCTATGGCGGCGCAAGCCCGGCACGGTGCTGGTGCCGGGGCATGACGTGCCGATGGTGCTGGACAATGGCGCGCCGAGCTACATCGGCACGCGCACGGCAGCACTCGCGGCCTGGTTCGGTGAGACGCTGGCGGATACGACGCCGTTCGATCTGATCGCCCGCGGATGAACTCGCGTCACGGACCCCACAACCGGCCTGCGGCACGGCGGATGGCGTAGCCGATCAGGCTTTTGAAGGTCTTTCCATACGGCGGGGAGAGCAGGCTCGTCACCGTTAGCCGGCTTTGCAGGAACGTGCCGCGCGCATGGCTGAAGGTGCGGAAGCCCTCGCGGCCGTGGTAGGCGCCCATCCCGCTCGGCCCGATGCCACCGAATGGCAGGTTCTCCTGCGCAAAGTGCAGCACGGTGTCGTTGACAGTGGCGCCGCCGGAAACCGTCTCGCGCATCACTTTCTCGATCCGCGCGGAATCCCCGTCGAAATAATAAAGCGCCAGCGGCCGTGGCCGGGCGTTAACATAGCCGATCGCCTCGTCGAGCGAAACGTATCCCACCACCGGCAGAACGGGACCGAAGATCTCATTCTGCATCACCGCCATCTGATCGCTCACGCCGGTGAGAACGACCGGCGCAATTTTGCGGCTCCGCTCGGACCCGAGCGTGCCGCCGAGCTCGTTGGCGGGGTCGATGACGGTGACCCGCGCGCCCTTCGCGCGCGCATCGTCGACCAGATCGAGCAGGCGACGGTAGTGGCGGTCATTGATGATGGCCGTGTAGTCGGGGTTGTCGAGGATGCGCGGGTAGAAGCTGCCTGCCGTGCGCGCGAACTGCGCCGCGAAGGTGTCGACCATGCCGGCTGGCGCCAGCACGTAATCCGGCGCAATGCACGTCTGTCCTGCATTGAGCAGCTTGCCGCGTGCGATGCGCTGCACCGCCAGTTCGAGGTCGCAACCCTCGTGCAGGATGGCGGGCGACTTGCCGCCGAGTTCCAGCGTCACCGGCGTGAGGTTGCCGGCGGCGGCTGCCATCACCTTGCGGCCCACGCCAGTCGAGCCGGTGAACAGAATGTGGTCGAACGGCAGCCGGCACAACGCCTCGGCCACCTCCGGGCCGCCGGTCACAACGGTGACCTGGCCGGTGCCCAGCGCCTGCTCAACGTGCGCCTTCAGCGCCGCCGACGTTTTCGGCGTCATCTCCGAGGGCTTAATGATGACCCGATTGCCCGCCGCCAGCGCCGCGGCTAGCGGCGCCACGGCCAGATCGAGCGGGTAGTTCCACGGCGCGATGATGAGCACCACGCCTTTGGGCTGCCAGTAGACCCGGTTGCGCGCCGGAAAGAAGAGCACCGAGCGGGCGCGCGGCTCGGGCGCCATCCAGCGGTTCAGGTTCTTCAACGCGTCGGTGACGATACTCAGCGCCGGGACGATCTCGGCCATGTAGGTCTCGCTGGGCGACCGCCAGCCGAAGTCCTCGGAGATTGCCCGCGCGAACTCTGCCTTGTGCGTGAAGATCGCATCGCGCAGAGCCTGCAGCGCCGCACGGCGCTCCGCAGCGCTCGCCGGCGGATCGCGCCGGCTGGCCGCGTGCATTTCGTTGAAGCGACGCTCGATGGGCGCGAACGCGCTGGCGCGTGCCGGATCGTCGAGAGTGTCCTGCATTGACGCCTCACTTGGCAGACCCCCGCCGGGCGGCGGAGATTACACCAGCGATCAGCCCCTTGTTAGTGGCGGCGATTTGGCGCGCCTCAAGCGGTGCCGCGCAGCAGATCTGCGGCCTTCTCCGCGATCATGATCGTCGGCGCGTTGGTGTTGCCGCCGACCAGCGTGGGCATCACTGAAGCGTCAACGACATAGAGCCCGTCGAGCCCTCTCACCTTGAGGCCGGGGTCGACCACGGCCCTGGGATCGGAGGCCGCACCCATGCGGCAGGTGCCGACCGGATGGTAGATGGTGTCGGCGCGCGCGCGGATTTGCGCGATCAAATCCTCGTCATCGTGCACGTTTTTTGTATAGAGCTCGTCGGGCCGGGTGGCCTGGAACGGTGGCGCGCTCATGATGCGGCGGCCCAATTTCACGGCCTTGAGCAAGGCGGCGAGATCGTCGGGATGCGACAGGAATTGCGGGTCGATGCGGGGCGCGCTGAGCGGGTCCGCATCATGAAGCCCGACGTGGCCGCGGCTCTTGGGACGCAGAACGCAGGTGTGCAGGCTGTAGCCCGTCGCGAAGTGGCGCCGTCGCGCATGATCCTCGACGAGACCTACGACGAAATGAAGCTGGATATCGGGGCGCGCCAGCGCGGGATCGGTTTTCAGGAAGCCGCCGGATTCAGCGAAGTTGGTGGTCAGCAATCCCTTGCGCTCGTTGCGCCAGCGCATGACCTCGCGCGGCAGCCGGGCAAGACCCTTCGGCGTGAAGCCGAATAGCGAGGGGCTCGTTGCCCGATACAGCAATGTAAAATCGAGATGGTCCTGCAAATTCTGTCCGACGCCGGGCAGGTCACGAACTACCGCGATGCCATGGCGCTTCAGCTCCGCGCCGGGCCCGACTCCGGATAACATCAGGAGTTGGGGGGACTGGAACGCGCCCGCCGCCAGCACGACGCCGTGGCGAGCCGCTATGGCCGTTTCCTCGCCGGGCTTGTTGCCGCAGACGACGCCGCTGGCGCGGGCCCCATCGAACGATAGGCGCCGCACGCGCGTGCCGCACATGACGTTGAAGTTGGGCCGAGCCCGCGCCTCGGGAGGGAGATAAGCGCGCGCCGCGCTCCAGCGCTCGCCATTCTTCTGCGTCACCTGGTAGAGGCCGACGCCCTCCTGTGTCGGCCCGTTGAAGTCCGTGTTGCGCGGCAACTGCAACGCATCGCACGCCGACAGGAACACGTTGTTGATCGGGTTGGGGCTGACGAGATCGGCAACGTTGAGCGGACCGTCGCGGCCATGCAGCTCGCCGCCCAGCCGCTCGTTGGCTTCAGCGCGCTTGAAGTAGGGCAGCACGTCGGCAAAGGACCAGCCCTGCGCACCCTGCCGGGCCCAGTCGTCGTAGTCGGACGGGTGACCACGCACGTAAATCATGGCGTTGAGGCCCGACGAGCCGCCGAGCATGCGCCCGCGCGGCTGGTATCCGCGCCGCCCATTGAGATTGGCTTGCGGCTCCGTCTCGAATGCCCAGTTGCGCCACTTGCCAGGAATGAAAATCGCGGTCGCGAACGGCACACGGCACATCACGTTGTCGTCGCTGGGTCCGGCCTCGATTAGGCACACGCGCAGGGCGGGATCGGCACTGAGCCGGCCGGCCAGGGTCGCGCCGCCCGAGCCGCCGCCTACGATAACGTAGTCGAACTCCATGGTCTCCTCTCCGCTTCAGCGCCGTGCTAGCGCAGATGACAGGCCACGTGGTGCCCCGGCTCCACCTCGCGCAGCGCCGGCGTCTCCATCCTGCAGCGCGCCGTGACCAGCGGGCAGCGGGTGTGGAAGTGGCAACCGGCCGGCGGGTTCAGCGGGCTCGGCACGTCACCCTGTACCACGCGCCGGGTGCGCTTGATTGCCGGATCCGGCACCGGCACCGCGGCCAGCAGCGCCTCCGTGTAGGGATGCAGCGGCCGCGTGAACAGCGTGACCTTGTCGGCATGCTCGACGATGCGGCCGAGATACATGACGGCGATGTTGTGGCTGATGTGCTCGACCACCGCCAGGTTGTGCGAAATGAACAGGTAGGACAGGCCGAGATCGCGCTGCAGGTCCATCAGCAGGTTGATCACCTGCGCCTGGATCGAAACGTCCAGCGCGGAGACCGGCTCGTCGCCGATGATGAGCTGAGGGTTGAGTGCCAGGGCGCGCGCCACGCCGATGCGCTGGCGCTGGCCGCCGGAGAACTGATGGGGATAGTTGCGCATTTGCGCTGCGCGCAGGCCCACGCGCTCGAAAAGCTCCGCCACGCGCTCGCGCCGCGCCTTGCGGTCGAGCTCGCCGTGCACCTTGAGCGGCTCGGCGACGATGCTGCCGGCGCGCGAGCGAGGATCGAGCGAGGAAAACGGGTCCTGGAAGATGATCTGCATCTTGCGCCGGTAGGGGCGCATCTCGGCCTTGCCGAGATGGGTGATGTCATGGCCGTCGACACGCACGCTGCCGCCGGTCGGCTCGATCAGCCGCATGATGGCGCGGCCCACGGTGGTCTTGCCGCACCCGCTCTCGCCGACCAGGCCCAGCGTCTCCCCGGCGCGGATGGTGAAGCTCACGCCGTCGACCGCATATACCCAGCCGACGGTACGCCTCAGGACACCCTTGCGGACGGGAAAGTGCATCTTCAGCCCGTCGACGCGCAGCAGCGGTTCGGCGGATGCCTCAGGCATGGCCCGCCTCCGCCACCTGATCGGCGTGCCAGCACGCTGCCCAATGGCCCGGCTGCTTCTCCTCGTAGGGCGGATAATCCCGGCGGCAGATATCGCTCGCGAACGCGCAGCGCGGCGCGAAGGTGCAGCCCTGCGGCAGGTTGCTGAGCGCGGGCACCATGCCGGGGATTTCCTGCAGGCGGCCGTTGCCGGCGGCCTCCGCGCGCCGCATCAGCGCGAGGCGCGGGATGGAGCTCACCAGGCCGCGCGTATAGGGATGCAGCGGCATGGCGAACAGCGCATCGACGGCCGCCTCCTCCACCTTGCGGCCGGCATACATGACGATCACGCGATGCGCGTTCTCCGCGACGATGCCGAGATCATGCGTGATCAGGATCACCGCCGTGCCGAGGTCGCGCTGCAGGTTGGCGATCAGCTCGAGAATTTGCGCCTGGATCGTCACGTCCAGCGCCGAGGTCGGCTCGTCGGCGATCAGCACCTTGGGATTGCAGGCGAGCGCCATGGCGATCATGGCGCGCTGGCGCATACCGCCGGAGAGCTGATGCGGATAGTCATTGACGCGCTGCTGCGGCTCGGGGATGCCGACCTTGTGCAGCATCTCCACCGCGCGCGACGCCGCTGCACCGGGCGACACGTTCTGGTGCAACTTGAGCGCCTCCCGGATCTGGCGGCCGATGGTCATCACCGGGTTGAGCGAGGTCATCGGCTCCTGGAAGATCATAGAGATCTGGTTGCCGCGCACGTCGCGCATGGCCTCATCGTTGAGCGCGGCGAGGTCGCGCCCCTCAAGCCGCACCGCGCCTCCGACGATCCGCCCGGGTTCGCCGACCAACCGCAGCAGTGACAGCGCTGTGACGCTCTTGCCGCAGCCGGACTCCCCAACCACCGCCAGCGTCTCGCCGCGCCGCAACGCGAACGACACGCCGTCCACCGCCTTAACCAGGCCGGCGCGGGTGTAAAAATAGGTTTGCAGGTTGTCGACCTCGAGCACGGGCGCGGCGGGCTCCGCCGATGCCGCCGTGCCAGCGGATACGGACTGCTCCCGGCGCATCAGAGACGCTGCCGCGGATCGAGGACGTCGCGCAGTGCATCGCCCAGCAGGTTGGTGCCGAATACCACCAGGCTGATGGCAATGCCGGGATAAATCACGAGCCACGGTGCCGTGCGCACGTACTCCGCCGCCGACTCCGACAACATGCGGCCCCACGAGGGGTGCGGCTCCGGCACGCCAAGGCCGAGGAACGCCAGCGCAGACTCGACGAGGATCGCGGAGCCAAGCTGGGCGGTAGCGAGCACGATCAACGGCGCCAGCGTGTTGGGCAGAACGTGCGTGACGGCAATTCGGGTCTCGCTCATGCCCACCGCGCGCGCTGCCTCCACAAATGGCATCTCGCGCAGCGCCAGCGTGTTCGACCGGATCACGCGTGCCACGTTCGGCACCAGCGGTATGGCAATGGCGATGATGGTGTTGGTCAGGGACGGCCCCAGCGAGGCGGCCATCACCAGCGCCATCACGAGCAGTGGC
>DASZQG010000203.1:0-7855 GCA_035550075.1 Hyphomicrobiaceae bacterium
CTGGATCGAAATGAACGATGAGAAAGCCAAGCTGGACGTTCTGGCCCGCATTGCCGCGGCGCTTGAGCGGCTGGCACCCGCAGGACCATCCCGGACCGACTTCTCCGCCGCCGAGGCCTTCGTGTGGCAGGCGTCCCCCGAGGCCCTGCTGCCCGTCCGCCACATCAACCGCCAGCCGCTGTCGTTGCTGCACGGCATCTCAAGGGCCAGCGAGCAGCTTCTCGACAACACGCGCCGCTTCGCCACCAGCCTCCCCGCCAACAACGCCCTGCTGTGGGGCGCGCGCGGCATGGGCAAGTCCTCCCTCGTCAAGGCAGCGCACGCCCAGGTGCGTCGCGAGCTCGGCCTTGGCAAGGCCAAGGGAAAGCCCGACCTGAAGCTGATCGAGATTCATCGCGAGGACATCGCCTCGCTGCCCTCCTGCCTCGCCAGCCTGCGCGCCGCCTCCGACCGCTTCATCGTGTTCTGCGACGACCTCTCCTTCGACAAGGATGATACCTCCTACAAGTCGCTCAAGGCGGTTCTCGAAGGCGGCATCGAGGGACGGCCGGAGAACGTGGTGTTCTATGCGACCTCCAACCGCCGCCACCTGATGCCGCGCGACATGATGGAGAACGAGCGCTCCACCGCCATCAACCCTTCCGAGGCAGTGGAGGAAAAGGTGTCGCTGTCGGACCGGTTCGGCCTGTGGCTCGGCTTCCACAACGCGACGCAGGATGAATACCTGGCGATGGTGCGCGGCTACGCCGCCCACCACCGGCTCAAGATCAAGGATGCGGATCTCGTGCGCGAGGCGCTCGAGTGGTCGATCACACGCGGCGCCCGCTCGGGCCGCGTGGCCTGGCAGTTCATCCAGGATCTCGCGGGCCGCCTCGGCCAGCGCCTGCACACCGAGTAGGAGCCGCGCGACGCAAGCGCGTGGCGCCGCGCTACTTCTCCATGTGCGGCAGCGGATCGACCGGCTTGGAGCCCTGCCGCAGCTCGAAGTGAAGTTGCGGCTGATCGACCGAGCCGGTCTTCCCGGCCGTGGCAATCACCTGACCGCGCTGCACGACGTCATTGCGCTTCACCAGCATCTTCTCGTTGTGCGCGTAGGCCGTTACCCAACCGTTGGGATGGCGGATGAGGATCAGGTTGCCGTAGCCCGGCAGCCCGTCGCCTGCATAGGCGACGCTTCCGCTTTCGGCGGCGTGCACTTCCGTGCCCTGCGGCACTGCCAGGTTGATGCCGTCGTTCTGGCCGCCGTCCGGCCGCCTGCCGAAGGCGGCGATGATGCGCCCACGCGCCGGCCACCGGAAGCGCATTGCGCCACCGGACGCGGCATGTGCGGGCCCGGCCGCGTCGTTGGCGACGTCGGTGCGCGCGGCCACCTTCTGCGTCGGCCCGTTGAGGATGGTGGGCGCCAGCGCGCCCGGATTGGGCGGGGGCGGCGCGGCGTCCGCGGTGCGGTTCGGCACCTGCAGGACGAGGCCGGCGCGTACCTTGGTTGGATCGTCAATATTGTTGACGCGCTGTAACTCAGCGAGCGTCACGCCGTACTGGCGCGCGATGCCGTAAAGGGAATCCCCGTTGCGCAGCGTGTAGCGGCCCTCCCACCCCGGCACCGAGGTTTCGGCCGACGCCACCGGGGGGGCGGCAGGCTGCGCCCGCGGCAACGGCGCCGCCGTCGGCGGCGGGGTATAGGCGGCAACCGCGGGCGCCGCCTTGCGCTCCGGCACGTGCCGGCGCGCCATCGATCTGTGCGAGGACGAAGGCGGCAGCACCAGCGTCTGGCCGGGCCGTATCGAGCCGCCGCTTTCCAGGCCGTTGCGGTCCATCAGCTCGGCGATCGACACGTGGTAGCGCTGGGCGATGCCGTAGAGAGAATCGCCCTCCTGCACCTGGATGGTGCGGTCGCCGGAGGCAGCCACGGCCGGCGGCGTGGTGTTGCCAGAAATCGGCGTGCCCCTCGGGCTCACGGTCCAGTGGCCGGCGCCGCCGCCGCTCGACTCCGCGGCCGGGACGTACGGGCGCGGTGCGGGCTGGCTGTAGGAAGGCGCTGGCGAGCCATACGGCGCCTGTGACGGCTGTTGTGCATAGGCCGTCGGGCCGGGCGCGTAGGAGGATTGCGAGTAGGACGGCGGCGTGTAGGGCGCCGGCGGCGGTGCGTAGGGCGGCGGCGTGTACGAGGCCGAGCCGCCGGCATCGTAACTGGAGCGCCCGATCGGCTCGGGCGGCGTCGGCAGCGACGATGTTTCGCCGGTAAGGTTGAAGGTGGGAAAATTGAACCGCGTCACATCGGAGCTGCAGCCGGCGGCGGTAACCGCGAGCGACACGATGGCAGCCCGCACGACGCCGGCACGGGCGGTCCGGCAACGCCGGTTAAGCTTGATGAACATGGGACGCACCTCACACTCCCACTTCATTAAGCCTTAATGCGTTAAGAGGGCGTTAATGAGCGTGGGACCCCGCGCCGGCGATTCGGGTGCGCACGCACACGCACGATCCTTCGCCGGACAACGCGCAGCACAGCAGAAAATTGTGGGACCCTGACGGCGGCGGTTTGGCAGGACGACGGCTGATGAATTGTATCGCCGCCCAATCCGATTTAGCGTTGTAGTGCCACCTCGATCGCCTCGCTCAATCCTTTGTGCGTGAGGTCGAGATACAGCGGCGTTACCGAGATATAGCCCGAATACACCGCCCACAGGTCGGTGCCTTCCTTCGATGCAGAGCGCCGCCGTTCAAACGCGAGCCAGTAGTAGGGATTGCCCCAGGTATCGTGGCGCTTGTCGATCTGAAGCAGCCCGGGATCGCGCCGGCCTTGCGTGGTCACAACAGTCCCGGCCACGTCGCTGGGCTCGCAGTCAGGAAAATTGATGTTCATCAGGCTCGGCGGCGCCCAGTCGACGGCGAGCAGCGTGCGGATCAGGCGCGGCCCGTGCGCCAGCGCCGTCTGCCAGCGGATACCCCGGTGGCTCTTGTCCAGCCCCAGCGCCTGCGACAGCGCCATCGAGCGGATGCCGAGAATGGTGCCTTCGAACGCGCCAGCGATGGTGCCGGAATAGGTCACGTCCTCGGCCATGTTGCCACCGCGGTTGACCCCCGACAGCACCAGGTCGGGCACCTTGTCCTTCAGCACGTGCCGCACGCCCATGATCACGCAGTCGGTCGGCGTGCCCCGCACGGCAAACGCGCGCTCGTCGATCTCGCGCATGCGCAGCGGCTCGTGCAGCGACAGCGAGTGGCTGGCGCCGGACTGGTTGGTCTCGGGTGCCACCACCCAGACGTCCTTGGAAAGCTCGCCGGCGATCTGGCGCAGGGCGTGCAGGCCGGGAGAATCGATCCCGTCGTCGTTGGTTACAAGGATGCGCATGGCCGGCACTGTACTGTGCGCCGCCGCTTATGCAACGTGTCACAGGGCGCCGGTGACGATTCGCACCGCCTCATGACAGGCATGCGAAACCGCCTCTTCTCCGGCACCCGAGCGGTTCCCACATCGGTCGCGCCATGACCAGGGTTGTTATCTATACCACGCAATACTGCGGCTATTGCCGCATGGCCAAGCGCCTGCTCGAGCACAAGGGCGTCGCCTACGAGGAGATCGACGTCACCGGTGACTGGGCCGCGCGCGACCGTCTGATCGAGAAGGCGGGCGGCCGCATGACCGTGCCGCAGGTGTGGATCGGCGACCGCCATGTCGGCGGCTTCGACGAGCTCTACGCGCTGGAACGCGCCGGCAAGCTGGATGAGCTGCTCGCCGCCTGAGGCGGGCGCGAGAAGCGCCACGGGATGCCGCGCGTGCTTCCAAACCACAACCGGATGCCGAGCGAGGCGGCCGTCGTGCCGAGCTGGGTCACCAGCAGCAGCTCATCGCCCGCCGCCGGATCGACCAGCGCGCGCCAGATCACAGCCAGAACCGTGCCGTGCACGGCGTTGAACAGGCCCGCGACGGCATTGAGATGCCACGCCAGCCACCAGCGTGGATGAGGCTCCGCCCGCATCCAGGCGAAGCACAGCATGGCACCGCCGTAGACGAGGCCCACCCACGAGAAGACCGCGGTCAGCGCTCTGCCAGTCGCGATCCCCGCCCCCAGCACCACCAACCCAAGCAGGAAGATCGCCGCGCCCATCACCTTGAAATGCGTGCCGCGGAACCGCTCCACGTCGCCCTTCCAGCGGATCGCGGTCCAGCCCAGCATCGCCACCGTGCCCGCGCACAGCGTGAGATAGATGAACTGAATCAGAAGCGCCGGCTCGTAGGGCTTTAGCAGCAGTACCGGCCCCACCGAGGCCACCACCACCATCAGTGCGATGAAGAACCCCTTACCCCACGCGCGATGCCACGGACTGCCCTTCACAGCCAGCAGCGCGCCCCAGTAGAGCAGCACTGCCACCGAGCCGATGGCCATGTGGATCGCGATCGAAGGCGCATGGGGCATGGCGCAAACTCCCCAACAGGTTTATGCGTGTAAAGTAGACATCTATTTTACGTGTGTAAAGTGAAAACCACCCAGATCAGCGAAGACACCCGGGTCGCCATCCTGGATGCGGCCTGGGACCTGATAGCCGCCAGCGGCCGTCTCGACGTCGGCCAGGCCGAGATCGCTGCCAAGGCGGGCGTCAGCCGCCAGACCATCTATCTGGCGTTCGG
Organism: Hyphomicrobiaceae bacterium; assembly: GCA_035550075.1. Taxonomy (GTDB): domain Bacteria; phylum Pseudomonadota; class Alphaproteobacteria; order Rhizobiales; family Hyphomicrobiaceae; genus AWTP1-13. Next base: position 4,634 of record DASZQG010000203.1, read on the forward strand.
CAACCGTGCCGGCCTGCTGATGGCCATGCTGCGCAACAAGGACGCCAAGACCCGCCACGTCGCGCGGCTGACCGAGATCGCGGGCCGCAGCAGCGTTCGCCCGGAGACCTTTCTGGCCTATGTCGAAACGTGGCTCGACTACTTGCCGCATATCTATCCGGTCGGCATCCAGGTCGATGCGGCGGCCCTCAACGACCGCGAGGCGGCCGCCGCCTGGGACGACCGCATGAAGGCCCTGCTGCACGGCATGAAGGTCTTGCTCAACGCGCTCGAGGCGGCGGGTGCGCTCGCGGAGGGCTACAGCGCCGCCCACGCCGCCGACGTGGTCTGGAGCCTCATTCACCCGTCGGCCTGGCGGCTGCTCGTGATCGAACGCGGCTGGAGGCCCGGCGATTTCCGCAAGGATCGCCTGCGCAGCATCCAGCAGTTGCTGCTGCGCAAGCCGGCTCGCCGCAAGACGTGAGCGTTCTCAGGCCTTCGGCAGGTGCGCGTCCAGCCAAGCCGTGATGTCGGCCATCACCTGCTCCCTGCCGAGGTCGTTGAGGAGATCGTGGTAGTGGCCCTCATAGAGCTTCAGCGTTTTGTCCCTGGAGGGCGCCGTGTCGTAGAACTGCTGGCTGCCGCTAGGCTTGGTCGCCTTGTCGGCGGTGCCATGGAGGATCAGCAGCGGCAGCGTGAAGCTCTTGAACTCGCCTTTCAGGCGCTCATCGGCACGGGCCAGTTCCGCAATCGTCTTGGTCGGCTGCGTCTCGTGCGCGATCAGCGGATCCTCGTTCATCGCCTTGACCACCGCAGGATCGCGCGAGAAATCCTCGTTCTTCAGCCGGAGCACGTGCGCGTGCGGCACCAGGTGGCTGAGCCCCTTCAGCGCAGCGATGGCGAAGTCGGGCGCCGGCACCTGGAAGGCAAAGCTCTCGCAGATCAGGCCCGCCAGCTCGCCCTGGTGCTCCGCCGTATAGAGGCATGACACCACGCCGCCGGCGCTGTGGCCGAGCAGGAATACGGGCAGCCCCGCCTCGCGCGACTTCACCGTGACCATCATGGTGGCGACGTCACTGACATAGTCGCCGATCTTGTCGACGTAGAACCGCTCACCGTCTGATTTGCCCCGGCCCCGCAGATCGATGGCATAGGCCGCAAGTCCTTTGTCGGCGAGCCGCTCGCCCGCCCAGGCGTAGTATCCGCCGTGTGAATTGAAGCCGGGGACCATGGCGACGACGCCGCGCGGCTTGCCGGCGGGGTGCCACGAGCGTAGATGCAGGGTGAGCCCGTCGGAACCCTTGATGCCCTCTTCCTTCATCGCCTGTGCTTGTGCCAACGGGATCTCTCCTCTACGCAGCAGCAGCCTGTGCTCGGCGGGCCTGCCAAGCGCAAAAATCGACCTGTGCAGACACCGCCCGTGTGGGCATTCCGGGACCCTATCTTCCGCTCCGCGCCGAGTCACTTCTGACGTTCCTCGGCTCCAGCCCAGACTAGCGGACGCAAGCTGACCGGACTGTGACACCGATGCCCGATCTGCCGATTGCGAAGCTGCCGCGGGGCGCCCAGTGGGCGGCGCTGGTCGCCATATCGGCCGTGGCGTCGGCGGCCTTCGAAGTGCTTGGCCTGCCGGCCGCGCTGCTGCTGGGCCCCATGATCGGCGGCATCCTTCTCGGCAGCAACGGCGCTTCCATCAGGCCGCACCGCACCTTCATGTACGCCGCGCAGGCGATGGTGGGCTGTCTCGTCGCCCGCTCCGTCACCAGCGACATCGTCTTCACCTTCGTCAAGGACTGGCCGCTGTTTCTCGGCGTCGTGCTCGTAATCGTTTTCCTGAGCTGCGTCCTCGGCTGGCTGCTGGCGCGCATGCAGATTCTGCCGGGCACGACCGCGGTGTGGGGCACGGCGCCCGGCGCCGCCTCGGCCATGATGGTGCTGGCGGGCGAATTCGGGGCCGACGCGCGCCTCGTCGCCTTCATGCAGTACCTTCGCGTGGTCTTCGTCGCCGCCTTCGCCTCCATCGTCGCACGCGTCTGGGTCGGCGGCAGCGTTGCCGGCGGCGCGCACCGCGAATGGTTCCCACCGATCCAATGGCTGGGCTTCGGCGAGACGCTGCTGATCGCCGCCGCCGGCGGCTTTCTGGGCGCGTGGCTGCGCATCCCGGCCGGCGCCCTGCTTATTCCGATGATCATCGGCTCGGCACTGGAAAGCTCCGGCCTGGTCGCCATCACGCTCCCGCAATGGCTGCTGGCGCTCGGCTATGCGGTCCTCGGCTGGGGCATCGGGCTGAGCTTCACGCGCCAAAGCCTCGTGCACGCCTCGCGCGCACTGCCGGTCATCCTCCTCTCCATCGTCGTGCTGATCGGGGCCAGCGGCCTGCTGGCGGCACTGCTCGTCTACCTCGCCGGCATCGACCCGATGACGGCCTACCTGGCGACGAGCCCCGGCGGCATGGACTCCGTCGTCATCATCGGCGCGGCCACGCACGCGGATTTGTCATTCGTGATGGCGCTGCAGACGGTACGCTTCCTGATCGTGCTGATCGTCGGCCCGCCGCTCGCCCGCTTCATCGCCCAGCGGCTTCTGTGAGCCCTCAACCCGGGAATACCTCGTCCAGAATGTTTCTCAAGCGAGCGGCTGCGATCGCATCAAACTGCAACGTTTGGCTGATCTTCTCCGGCATCTCTCTGTCATCGCTACCGCGTGTCAAGCTGCAGGTAACGACGGCCGTCCGCAGCCGTCACCACGGAATAGTGGCAATCGACGCGGGTGTGCACAAAACCCGCGATGAACTCATCGAGCCTTCTGGATCTTCTTCAACCCGCTCACGTAGGGCGTCAATGCAGCAGCTTTCGTGGGAGCCTGGGCCTCGAGCCCGGCAGTCGGGTCCGAGTCGGAAAATCGAAAGGTTGGCATGCCCTCGTTGTTGATCTCGATCCGGAAGGTTTCGGACAGGCCCACCCTCCCTGACGACGTCAGCTGGAGTGCACGGCTGCCCGATACGGATTTGAGCCATCCGAGCTCCAACAGGCGATCCAGAATCCGGGCTCCGACCAGTCCCTTGAGGTGGTAGCGGCGCTCACTCCAGTCGAGGCAAGGCTGGCAGAAGATGCGGCCGGTCCGCGTCGTCAGATCGGCGCCGAACGCAGACAGGAAGCGCGCGCCCGAAGACGAGACCTCACCGCCGTCATCGGAGAGTACGATGTGCCCCATGCCGACAAGTGCATCGGTAACAGCGACCCC
>DASZQG010000204.1:0-10722 GCA_035550075.1 Hyphomicrobiaceae bacterium
TGTGGTACAGCCCTCAAGAAAGTCTTAACCACGCGCCCGGGCGCCGTAGCGGGCCCTGGGGGCCGCCCTTTCCGCCCGGCCCGAGTCGCCCGCCGGCGGGCCATTTTGGCGTTGGCGATTGTGTTCCGGCGATCGGTGCCGATAATGGGTCTCAGGCGGGTTCCTCACGATCACATCATGGCTTCCCAACACCAGATTAACCAAGCGGCTGCGGCAGCCGTTCTGCTGGCCGCGGACTCCAAGAAGAAGGCCACCCCGGTCTGGCTGGCGCGGGATGCCCGCTGGGCTGATGCGGCGGGCCTGTCGCCCATGCAGAAGGCGTGGGCCGAGGCGCAAGGCTTCAAGGCCGCGGCGGGCAAGGTCCTGCTGCTGCCCGGCAGCGACGGGGCTCTGGCGGGTGCGGTACTGGGCCTCGGAGAACCGCGGGCCAATGATCCGATGCAAGCCGCCGAACTGGCCGTGGCCGCGCTGCCCGCCGCGTTGCCGCCCGGTGTCTATAACCTTGCCAGTGCCGTGGACAATCCGGAGCTTGCGGCGGTGGCCTGGGGTCTAGGGGCCTATCGCTTTCAGCGCTACAAGGCCGCCAACGGCGCCGAGCGCCCGCAGCTCAAGGTGGCGGTGGGCGTAGACCTGAAACGGGTTCTCGCCACCGTCGATGCCGTGTGGTTCGGGCGCGACCTCATCAACACGCCCGCCAGCGACCTCGGCCCCGAAGAGCTTGAAGACGCTGCGCGGCGCCTCGCCGATCAGCATGGTGCGCGGGTCTCCAGCATTGTCGGCGACGATCTGCTGACGAAGAATTTCCCGATGATCCATGCCGTCGGCCGCGCCAGTGACCGCGCACCCCGCCTCATCGACATCACCTGGGGCCGTGCCGACGCGCGGCGCGTCACGTTGGTGGGCAAAGGCATCTGCTTCGACACCGGTGGGCTGGACCTGAAGCCGGCCAGCGGCATGCTGCTGATGAAAAAGGATATGGGCGGCGCGGCCACCGCGCTGGCGCTCGGCCACATGGTGATGGCGCAGGGACTGGACCTGCGCCTGCGCATTCTAATTCCGGCCGCCGAAAACAGCGTGGCTGGCAACGCCTTCCGCCCCGGGGACGTCCTTACCAGCCGCAGCGGCAAGACCGTCGAGATCGGCAACACCGATGCCGAAGGCCGATTGGTACTGGCCGATGCGCTGTCGCTCGCCGGTGAGGAGCAACCCGATACCCTGATGAGCTTCGCGACCCTCACCGGCGCCGCGCGTGTCGCTCTGGGCCCGGACCTGCCGCCGCTCTACACCGACGACGATGCATTCGCTGCCGAGATTGCGGCCGCCGGCAACGCTGTCGGCGATCCCATATGGCGCATGCCCTTCTGGTCGGGCTACGAGGCCACCCTCGACAGCGCGGTCGCCGACATGAACAACGTCTCGGATGGCCCGTTCGCCGGCTCGGTCACGGCAGCGCTGTTCCTGCGCCGCTTCGCCAGCAACGCCCGCCGCTACGCGCATTTCGACATCTACGGCTGGCGCCCGGTCGCCAAGCCCCTCGTTCCCAAGGGTGGCGAGCCGCAGGCCGCGCGGGCCGTGTTCGAGGTGCTGCAGAACATGAGCTCCCCCTGAAGCCGATGCCTCCCGGTCCCGACGCACTCCAGGCTGATCCCAGGCGGCACGCCTACCGCGAGGACCTCGCCGCGGAATCCCTGCGCGGGCGTATTCCTGCACCGCGCTACGCGGCAGGCGAACTGCGGCAGGTGATGCATTCGGCCACCCCGCTGCGCGCCAAGCCCAACGCCCGCGAGCCGTGGACCAGCGAGGTCCTGTTCGGCGAGACAGTCACCGTCTACGACGAGCACGACGGGTGGGCCTGGGTTCAGCTCGAGCGCGACGGCTATGTCGGCTATCTGCGCGCGTCCGCGCTGTCTCCCCAGGTGCACGCGCCCACCCATCGCGTGCGGGCCCTGGGAAGCTTTCTTTATCCCGCACCCGACGTCAAAGCGCCGCCGTTCATGCACCTGAGCATGAACTCGCTGGTCGCGGTGGCCGAGGTGACCCAGCCATTCGCGCGGCTCGCCGGTGACGGCTTCGTACCCACACGCCATATCGCCGAGTTGGACCGGCCCGCACGCGACTATGTTGCCGTTGCCGAGCGCTTCAGCGGCACCCCCTACCTGTGGGGCGGGCGCACGCGCCTTGGCATCGACTGCTCCGGCCTAGTGCAGGTGGCGATGCATGCCGCCGGCATTGATTGCCCACGCGACAGCGACATGCAACAGGCCGAGATTGGCGCCGAGGTCGCCATGGACAAGGGTCTCGAAGATCTGCAGCGGGGCGATCTTGTGTTCTGGAAAGGCCACGTGGGCGTCATGACCGACGGCTTCCTTCTGCTGCACGCCAACGCCCATCACATGGCCGTCGTCATCGAGCCCGTGCGCGCCGTCGCCGACCGCGTGGCGCGGACCGGCCTGCAGATTTCCGCCATCAGGCGCCTCGCTGGCCAGGTCTCCTGATGTGGCGGCCGGGAGCGAAACCGTCGACGCCGCCCGAGCCTGAGCCGCTGACGCGACCCGAGCTCGAGCGTATCTGGCGCTGGGAACGGCACATGATCGCGTTCTATGCCGGCGCCATCACGCTTCTCGCGCTGGCCATGGGCGCGATGGTCATGTTCGCCGAGATCGTCTGGCTCCGCCGGGCGCTGTTGGTCATGGTGCTGGCGCTGGTGGCCGCCGGCAGCTACGTGCAGTTCCGCGAAAGATGCCCGCGCTGTGGGCGCCGCCTCGGTACCCAATCGCGCCTGTTGCTGCCCACGCGATGCCGCGGATGCCGCGTCAAGTTCGACCGCCCGCCGCCCCGCGGTCAGGCGTCCGCTTAGCGCACCAGCGCCAGGGCGGCATCGCGAAGGTTTGCCAACGAAAACGGCTCGTAGCGAAACACGACGCGGTGGTGGCCCTCGCCGACCTCCACGCCGCGGAACAGGCTGTCGGCCCGCAACATGGCGGCCCGCTTGCCGTCCACATCCACGACCCAACCGGGGTAATAGAGATCGTGCAATACAAGGATGCCGCCCTGCGCTGCCATCACATCAATTTCCACACGGTTGCGCTCCCAGGAGACGATCTGCGCCGCCGCGCCGCCGTGGCGGGCACTGGCAAGCGCGTAGCGGCGCGAGGCCGCGCCGTTCAGCGCGGGCTTGGCGCAGTACTGGCCCTTCGCGGTGAAGACATCGTTGTTCGCAAGGAAGGCATTGGTCATGAACGCCACGCGGGGAGCGGCATCGCGCAGGCGGTAGATCCACACGTCGGGGCCGGCCAGCAGCACGTCGGATACCGGCCTGCGCGCCAGATGCCGCACTTCCTCGATCGGCCGGCCCAGCACGACGTATTCGAGCCCTAGCTCGCGGGCCAACGCGCAGTCGTAGCCTTCGAAGGTCATCGGAAACAGCCGCTGGTCCAGCGCGTAGGTCGTCTCGCCAGGCGACACCAGCCGGTCGTAGGAGCCGATCCGCAACGGGTTGTAGCCGTTGGTCGCCTCGAACCCGCGCGCCACCGCCAGGTTCTGCCACGGGCCGCCGAGCCCCACGACCTCCACGCGCGGCCTGTCGCCGAGCGCCAGCCGCCGGCTGATCTCGGCTTCAAGGATCGCCAGCGCCTGCGCGTCGCTGCCGCCGGGATGCTGCAGCACCGAATAGCCGGCAGTATCTTCCGCGTTCAGGGCAGACGCCGTGTTCCACCACAGCAGTTCGCCGGTCGCCAGAAGCGTGACGCAGGCGGCGGCGATGGCCCGTGCCTGAGCCGATCGCGCATAGACCAGCACCGTCACCGTCAGCGCCACGATAGGCACCGCCTTCAGCACCTGGGCCAGCGACATCCACGCGTGTTCGGTCCTCGCCGAGAACAGCACGGCCCAGGCGACGATAACAACCGCGCCGGCGCCCGCGGCCGCCAGCCTCTGCCACGACACGCGCGCAACACCCTCGCGAACGTACGCGGCCAGCAACCCTCCCGCGAGCATCGCCAGTGCCGCGCAGAAGATGAACGCGCCGTCAACGGGCCGGCGGAACAGACTCACGCCCGGAACGATCTCGAAGGCCAGCGGATAGATCGGCGTATAGCGCCCGAGCATGAACAGGCCGGCCGCGACGAGAACCCCGGTCATGAACCGCTTGTCCCGCCGCCACAGCCCGCCGGCGGCAACGCCGAACCACAGCACGATGACCATCGTCGTCGCGCCGACAAAGAGGTAGTTGAACGAACCATCGGTCGCGCCGACCGCCGGCACCGTGTCGCTGTTCGGCCCCCAGTACGGAATGACCGTCTCCAGCGAGCCCAGCACGTTGGCGATGGCCAGCGATGCGAGATTGACGGGATACAGAGATCCTTCCAGCGCCTCGTCGAGGCCGATCTCCGGCCGGTTGGAGAGAGCGGCAAACTGGATGGTGAGCAGGAACGGGATCGCCAGTAGCGCCACGCTCACAAACGCCATCGTCGCCAGCACGCCGAGCCGCGCTTTGAGAAAAGCCCAGCGATCGCTTGCGCCAAGCACTTCCGCGACGAGCAACGCAGCCAGCACGAAGCAGATCAGCAGCGCGCACTGGTTTCGCCCCACAGCCAGCAGGGCGGCGACCACGCCAAAGACAGCGGCCCACACATGTGAGCGGCGCGCGAGCGCGATCTGGATCAGCAGCAGAGCGAGTGGAAACAACCCGTAGCTCAGGATGATGCCGGTGTGCTGCAACCGTCCCGAGGCGGGCCCGCCGAGCATGAACACCGCGGCGGCGAGCAGCGAGGCCGCCAGTGGCCACCCCGCGCGCCAGCCGATCAGCCCCACTGCCAGTCCGCCCACCAGCAGGTGCGCATAGACCACCAGGTCGAAGGCCCGCAGGCTCGGCAGCGGGTCGAAATAGGCCCACAGTACGAAGGCGGGCGCGAACACCAGCGACTGGGGATCAGCGACGCTCGGATGGCCCCCGTAGTGATACGGATCCCAGAACGGCATCTGCCCGGCCTGCAGCGAAGCCGCCAGGAAGCGAAAGAATGCGTAGAACTGGTTCTTGGAATCCCACGGCACCACGGTGTCGGTCACGACCCAGTGGCCGGCCGCAATCACCCAGACAACGGCAATCGCCAAAAGAAGCGGCGTGACGCCGCCATTGAGACCTGACGCCCCCAGCCGCCGCCGGATAGCCTGCGCCGCCTCCTGCAGATTCTGCACTGCCACCCCTTTGCGTGCGTTTCGGGCGGCAGAATCCTGTCCGCCCCCGCACGCTCCCTTCCCCCGGAGCGCGAACGTAAGCATTGCAATGCACTGCCTCAATCACAGAATTGAGGCGGCCCATAATGAAATAGTCGGTTTTTGCCTTGCACGGGCCGTGCCGCACCGCAGCAACGCCACACAGGGGTTGCCTTACCAACCAGGACGGGTGCTTTCTAAAGGGGGGCGGATTGCCCGCCTGTTGCTTCAGCCGCTCATGTTCTCGAAAAGGAGAACGTCATGGCAGAGAGCGTCTACAAGATCATAGATATCGTCGGTACCAGCTCGACCTCGTGGGAAAAGGCGGCTGCGGCCGCCGTGGAACGGGCCGCTCAGACGCTGCGCGATCTCCGCGTGGCCGAAGTCACGCAGCAGGACGTCGTCATCACCGACGGCAAGATCGAATCCTATCGGGTCCGCCTGAAGGTTTCGTTCAAGTATGAAGATTGACCGGCGGCCGGTCCCGCGGGACGAAGTTACAGCGCGGTGAGGGCGCTCGCCGCGCTCAAATGACCTCGTCAGTCTTGTCGTCGGTTTCCCCATAGCGGCGCATGGTGGCCGGCTTCGTGCCCGCATACAGCTTTCCGATGTTGGGGGCGATCTTGGCGTTCTCCCGCTCGAACAGCGAATTGCCGACCAAGTCGCTGTCGACCAGGAACGGCCCGAAGTTTTCGACCTCCAGCACCCAGATGCCCTGGGCGAGCCCCAGCTCCTCGATCCAGTGCGTAGCGACCACGCGCTTGATGCCGCGTCCCAGCAATGCGCCGGTCCCGTAGCCGACTGTGGTGAGATAGATGGCGCCGTGCGGCACAAAGCTGCGCTTGTAGATCTCCCCGGTCATGCCGCCCTTGCCGATGATGATGTTGCAGCGGGAGAGATCGAACCAGCCGTCGAGCCACTTGGCGAAACGAAACGAGGCCGTTGCCGTCACGGCGCCAACGGTTGCGCTGCCGTCGGGGTTGAGCGTGGCAGCCGGTGAGCAATGGAAGTTCACAGAGCCCAGCTCTTGCGGCGGGGCCGGCAGCCCCGCCTTATCCTCCACCGCCTTCTTGTAGACACCCTCGCGCGCCGTATAGATGCGCCCGGTCAGGTAGACGACCGTGCCAAGCTCCAGCGCCGCCAGATCTTCTGTCCTGGCCGGTAGCTGTAGATTGACTGTCTTGAGCTTGGGTGCCGTCGCCAAAAGCCGCTCCTGCCCTCAGTTGAACACGATCACGCCGCGCGCCACCTGTCCGCTGGTCAGCAGCTTGAAACCTTCGTTGATCTCGTCGAACTTGTAAGTGCGGCTGATCAGGGCATCGAGGTTGATGCGCTTTTCCATGTCGAGATCGGCAAGCACGCCGAAATCGATGGGCGGCCGGATCGACCCGTAATAGGTGCCCGTGATCTTCTTCTCCTGGAACACCACCTGGAACGGATTGACCTGCGCACGATCGGTGAACGCGGGCATCCCCACCATCACGGCGTGGCCGCCCGGCGCGATCGCGTCGATACATGTTTCCATGGTCTTGGCGCCGCCGATCGCGTCGAACGCATAATCGACGCCGAGTCCGGCGGTCATCTCCTGGACCCGCTTGATCGTGTCTTCTTTTTTCGGATTGATCGTGTGTGTGGCGCCGAACTCGCGCGCGAACCCCAGCTTGTTGTCGAGCAGGTCGCAGGCAATGATGGTCTTGGCGCCGGCCAGCCTTGCACCCTGCACCACGTTGAGGCCAACCCCGCCGCAGCCCACCACCAGAACCGATGAGCCCGATTCCACCTTGGCGTGCCGGATCGCGGCGCCCACGCCGGTCGCCACGCTGCAGCCGATGATGGCCGCGTGCGTCCAGGGCAGGTCCTTGCGCACCGACACCACCTGCTCGGCCGGGCACACCACATACTCGGAAAACGTGCCGATGCGGGCCATCTGGTTCACCGGCTCGCCGTTGAGCTTCACGCGCGCCGTGCCGTCGTGCATCAGCCAGCGCGGGCTGTCGTTGTGTCCAATGCAGATTACCGAGCGGCCGCTCGCGCAGTAGCGGCAATGGCCGCAGTTCGGACGGAACGAGAAGATGACGTGATCGCCCTTCTTGACGTTCTGCACGCCGGAGCCGAGCTCGACCACGACGCCGGCCGCCTCATGGCCGAGCACCATCGGCAGCGGCAGCGGCCAGTCGCCGTTCATGATGTGGTAGTCGGAGAGGCACACGCCTGCCGCCTTCACCTGCACGCGCACCTCCCCGCTCTTCGGCGGCTCCTGCTCGAGGTCGAGGATTTGCAGCGGCTTGTTGACTTCGGTCAGAACGGCGGCGCGCATGGGCTCACTCCTCACTGGATCGACTTTAGGGCACAGCTTCGCGCGAACCGCGCGAGCGCGCAATCCCGTCGCGACCGGCACGCTTATTCGGCGGCCTCGGCCTTAGTCGGCGGCCCCCACTCCACCGTCGCCCGCCGCATGTAGTCCGTGAACCACTGCGGGTCGGTGCGGAACTCGGCGCGGCCGTCGGCATGCACCCGCGCGGTCGCCCGCCGCGAGGAAAGGCAGAACATGTGCACGCTCATCGGCATGCCACCGGTGTGGCAGTAGCCGACCTCGATGTGGCAATCGACCACCATGGACGACCCCATGAAGCCCATGGCGCCCATGCCGATGTTGTTGCCAAGCTCCTTGAGCTCCGCCTCGAGCGCGGCGATCCTGGGATCGGGGTTGCGCGAGCCGACGGTGCGCAGGCAGGCAGCCTGCTTGCCCAGCACCATGCAAATATCCTTGGAGCCGCCGAGGCCCACGCCGACGATCGCGGGCTGGCAGGCGAGGCCCCGGCGCCCGAATTGGATCAGGGTGTCGAGGTAGAAGCGCTTGATCCCCTCGATGCCATCGGCCGGAAACAGCATGCGATAGTCCGAGCCGAACAGCCCACCCTTGTGCACCGTGGTGAGTTCGATCCAGTCCGCATCCGGGTGGAACGAATACTCGATCTCCGGCGCGCCGATGCCACAGTTGTTGTTGTGATCCGTGCGCCAGAGCGGGTGCACGCGGTTGGGCCGCAGCGGCACGTCGTGCGTGGCGTTGGCGGTCGCGCGCCGCAGCGCCGTTTCGAGCGCGACCGGCCCGCCCTCGATCCGCGCCTCGTTGCCGATCTTGACGTACCAGCGCGGGACGCCTGTGTCGCCGCACATGGCACGGCGGTCTTCTTTCGCTGCCTCGTAGTTCTCCAGCATCGCCTGGATGACGAATGCCGACAGATCGCCCTTCTCGGTGTCGGCGCACCTGCGCAGGCCGTCGAGGTAGTCATCGGGTATCTCAATGGCTGCCTTGGCCATGAGCCGCTCTGCGATCTGTTGCAGGGATGCGATAGGGATCATGGGATCGCTCCCTTCCTGATGCCGCTTGCCGGGCGTCATTCGGCCGCCTCTTTCAGCAGGCTTTGGCCCGGCCTGATGATGGTGAACGCGACCGGCTCCTGCGAGATCTCCAGCGCGTCGCCGCTCTGGCGCGCCACCGTATAGGTCGAGGTCGCAAGATCGCCCGGCTCTGGAAAATCCTCGCGGAAGTGGGCGCCGCGGCTGTTTTCGCGGGTCATCGCCGCCGCCGCGATCACCTTGGAGATCTCCACCAGCGAACGTAGGTTCAGCCAGTCGTGCCAGGTCAGGTTGAAGGCGCGATTCGTGTCCGGCACGCCGGTCTCCGCCAATTCCGTTGCGATTCCCTCGAGGCGGCGCAGGCCGCGCTCGAGCCCGGTTTTGTCGCGGATCACGCCCACGTCGTGCCACATCGTATCGAGCAGCGTCTCGCGCAGCCGGTTGAGATCGCCGCCCTTGCGCGAGAAAGGATGCTGCGCGCGTATGACCTCGGCCTTCAGCGCCGCGTCATCCGGCTCGCGATGCTGCGCGTTGTCCGTCACCCATTGCGCCATCGTGTCGCCGGCAATACCGCCGAACACCGTGGAGTTGGCGACCCCATTGCCGCCCAGCCGGTTGGCGCCGTGCACGCCGCCGGCATCCTCGCCGGCAACAAACAGGCCGGGCATCTCGGTCGCCGTATCGACGCCGCACACCACGCCTCCCATGAAGTAATGCGCGGTCGGCACAACCTCGACGAGGCCGCCGGCGAGATCGAAGCCGCAGTCCGCGCAGCGCTCCACCATGCCTTTGAACTGGCGGCGCACGTTCTCCGGGCCGAGGTGACCCATCTTGATGTGCACGCCGCCGTTAGGGGTCGTACGGCCTGCACGCATCTCCTCGTAAATGCAGCGCGAGACGAAGTCTCGCGTTGCGCGCTCTGCGCGCGGGTCCTTGCCCGTCATGAAGCGCTCGCCGCGCCCGTTGAGGAGGTGCCCGCCAGCGCCGCGCAGGCCCTCCTCCAGCACCGTCCCGGTCATGCGCGTATCGGGGCCGGCGAGAAGGCCGGTGGGATGAAACTGCACCATTTCCATGTCGCGCAACGGCAAGCCGAGCCTCAGCGCCATGGCAAGGCCGTCCATGCTCTTGTCGCCGGACGGCGTGTGATAGCGGTACATGGTTGGGCCGCCACCCGTTCCGAGCAGCACGGCCTTCGCCTGGATGAACCGGAACAGGCCGGTGCGAATATCGATCAAAAGCACGCCCGCGATCGACGTGCCGTCCCTGGCCGGCACCAAGGCCACGGCGCGATGCTCCTCCAGCCGCCGGATCGGCCGCGCCCACACCTGCTCCATCAGCCGGTTGATGATCTCGATGCCAGTAAGGTCGCCCTTGTGGACTGTGCGATCGAAAGTCTGCCCGGCAAAGGCCTTTCCGTGCAGCGTGCCGTCGGCGTTGCGATCGAAAAAGCAGCCGATCTCGTTCTCCAGCTCGTGCACTCGCTCGACGGCCTTGTTGACGAGGGTCCAGGCCAGCTCCTGGTTCGGCAGCCACTTGCCGCCCTCGATGGTGTCCATGAAATGGCGCTCGATCGAATCGCCCGGATTGAGGGCGACGTTGTAGCCCCCCTGCACCATGCGGGTGCAGCCGCACTTGCCGAGCAGCCCCTTGGTCGCGAGCGTGATCTGCAGGTCCGGGTTAGCGCGGTGGGCGTGCAGCGCCGCGAACAGGCCCGCTCCGCCGGACCCGAGAATGAGAATGTCTGTTTTGAGCCGATCGAGCATGCCGACTTGCCTACATCGCGCGCCCCAGGAAGACGAGCGCCGCCGCGCCGGCCGCAGCCAGGGCAGCCGTCGCCAAAACTTTCTGTCCGCCGCGCCAGGGCATGTTTTCGATCACCAGCACGCGAATGCCGCCCAGCATATGCACGGCCAGCAGAAACACCAAAATCATCTCCGCAAGCTTCACCAACGGATTGTCCGTCCAGCGAAGAAAGCCCTCCAGGCGGCCCTCGCCGTCGATGGCGAGCCCCAATGCGAGAAAGTGCAGCGGGAGAAAGCACGCCAGCAGCAGACCGGACACGCGATGCACCATGGCGGCGATCCACAGCATGCCTCCGCGGTGGCCGGAGTCATGTCGCATCATCAAAGCACCACCGCGGCCACAGCT
>DASZQG010000205.1:0-18563 GCA_035550075.1 Hyphomicrobiaceae bacterium
CATCAGGTATTGATCCAAGAACGGCTTGGCGAAGTAGGACGCTGTTACAGGCCCGCCTGACTCGAAGAATGGACGAAGGTCTGCGGTGATGCCTGCATCGGCATAGAGCGCGGCGAGTTCATCGAACAGGAACACGATGTCGGTGAGCTTGCCGGCCAACGCGCGCGCGAGCATCAGGGGAATAAGCTCCGTGTCGTGTGACGGGGCTACTTCGTATGCAACTTCTACTCCGGGACGCGCGGCCTTGTAAGCCTCAAACACCGGCTTCAGAGGGGCTTCGAGAAAGTCGAGTACGGTCACGGTGAGTTTGCCACTGCTGGGGACGGCGGCCGCCATAGCCTTCATCGCTGGCAACCCCAGCGTGGCCGCCGCGGCCATGCCTTGCAGAATTGCCCGCCGACTCGGCGTAAAACCAGTTTTCACAATCTTGGTCATAGTCAACGTCCTCCTGTTAGACTGGTGCTCCAGTCGCGTTGCTCCTCCGAAAGGCCTACGCCGGTCGCGACGTGAGTGAGGCGCGCCGACGATTTGACATAGCTTCGCCTTCCGTCGAGGGCGGTCTTGCCACGTCACTTGCCTTCAAATCGCTTTCCGAGCTACCAACGAGAATGTTTCTCGAAAACGTTTTCGAAGCCTATATATCCGAGGCAAGTCGTGTCAAGAGGCATGCCAAATCTTGGACGGACGAACCGCGATGAAGGGCATTCGCGCACTAGCGCGCCATCTCGACATATCAATCGGCACCGTGTCGAAAGCGCTTAACAACCGGTTCGACATCAACCCGGAAACGCGGAAACGTGTTCTACTGGCGGCCGCAGAACTTGGCTATGTTGCCAATCAGTCAGGGCGAAGTCTCAGGCAAGGTGCGACGCAGACGGTAGGGTTCATGATAGAGTCCAACCAAGCGAGCCCTACCGACAGCGACAACTTCTTCATGACGGTCTTCGACGGAGTCCAGTCCGTCTTGCGCGGCCACCATCTCGATCTTGTCGTGTTGCCGTGCGCTAGCGACGAAGATCCGGTCGACTATCTTGCGCGCATGGTGGGACGCGGTTTTGTAGATGCTCTCATCATCTCCGCGACCCGAAAGCGGGACCCTCGCGTTGCTATGCTTACAAAGGCTGGCATACCGTTTGTGGGGCTTGGGCGGTCGGGCGAGGATCATCATTCTTGGGTCGATCTCGACTTCGAAGGTGTGGCCGAGCAGTCGGTAGACCGCCTGGTAGGCAGGGGCCATACCGATATTGCAGTTGCCCTACCAGCCACAGGACTGAACCTCGGAAATCTGTTTCTTTCTGGGTACCGCAGTGCGCTCAAGCGGCACGGCGTTGCGTATCGTCCGGAATACGCTATTCGGTCCGAATCTAGCGATCGCGGCGGGTACGAATTGGGTACCGCCCTGCTTTCGCTAGACCGTCGTCCTAGCGCCGTGATACTGAGCTACGAGCTGGTGGCTGCGGGCCTCTATAGAAGCCTCACCGACGCCGGGCTGCGTCCTGGACAAGACTTGGCGATCATTGGTTTCCGTGAGAGTTCTCAGAACCGGCATTTGTCGCCGCATCTGACGAGCTATTCTACGTCGCTTCGCGACCTAGGAATCGCGTTGGGCGAGGTGTTGTTGTCCCAGCTGCCCAGCTTTGCTGACCACTACAAGGGTCTGCCGCACCAAAGGATCTGGCCTATGGAACTCGTGCCCGGTGAGAGCGATCCGGCAACCAGGCGTAAGCGGAAGGTTGCGCTAAAATGAAGGTAGCCCTTGTGACTGGTGCGTCCCGAGGCCTTGGTGCGGCAATCGCTCTGTGCCTGGCGCGGGCGGGTTGGGCGATAGCCGTCAATTATTCAAAGGATGACCAGGGCGCTGCCCGGACAGCAAGAAAGATCACCGACGAGAATGGATGCGCCGACACCTTCCGCTTCGACATTCGAGAGCGTACGGAGATTGACGACGCCTTGCAGGCGATACGAACGAGGCTCGGCCCCGTTGACCTAATCGTCAACAATGCTACCGGTCCTCAAGGCGCCGCTCCGCTCATGGAGCAAGAGTGGGGCACCTATCTTCAACATCTCGAGTACTTCGTCCGCTCGCCTCTCTTGCTACTTCAGGCAGTGCTGCCGGACTGGCGGACTCGACAATCAGGGCGTGTAATAAACATCGGCAGCGAGGTCATCACGGTAGGAAATGCGTTTGACGCCCACTATGTGTCCGCTAAGTCCGCTATGCTTGGTTTGACCCGATCATGGGCGAGCGAGCTAGGTCCAGAGGGAATAACCGTCAACATGGTGTCGCCAGGTTGGACGCCCGTCGAACGTCATGCATCAACTCCAGCCAAGGAATATGACCGTCATATCCTCACCGTTCCGCTTGGCAGAATGGGGAGGCCAGAGGATGTTGCCGCTACCGTCGCCTTCGTTGCCTCCGATGCGGCCAGCTATATTACCGGCCAAAACATCGTTGTGAACGGCGGCCACACGTTCTCCTAGTGCACCGCAAGCTTGGCGGCCTTCTGCATCACTGAGGCTGAAGCGCCGCAGTATTTCGGCGCCACGCCCTTCGTCGGAAGCCAGGTTGTGTTTCGGCGTGCAAGTTTGGCTCTGACTCAGTTTTGATGAAGTTGGGTAGCTGACTGACGAGAGCTCCGGTCGGAATCAGCGCCATGCAGAATGCCCTTCGCCCTTCCTCCCTTGTTCCAGCAGGCTTCGCGGTCACCAGCGCCGCATCAGTTGGCCCAGTGACGACCTTGGAGATTCGCAGCACGGGCGCGACCAGTCGATGTCCGGCGTGTGGCGTTGCCAGCCGACGCGTTCATAGCCGTTACCGCAGGCGCATTGTCGATCTGCCTATAGCCGGCCGGTCTGTCGAGTTGGTTGCGACAGTGCGCCGCTTCCGGTGTGTGGCCGTCCTCTGCCGCCGAAGCATTTTTACGGAGCGGTTCGATGACGGTGTCCTGACGCCTTGGGGTCGCCGAACCGCGCGGCTAGATGGCCTTGTCCATCACCTGGGCTTGGCGTTGGGCGGCCGACCCGGAGCAGGCTTCGCCAAGCGCCTGATGCTGCCTGTCAGCAACGACACTCTGCTGAGGGTCGTTCGGCGGCACGGCTGCCCTAAGGCTCCCCGCCCCACCGCGATCGGCATCGACGACTGGGCCTGGCGACGTAATCATCGCTATGGGACTATCATCTGTGATCTCGAGCGCGCCGCACCGTCGGCCTCCTTCCCGATCGCGAGCCTGCCACGGCCCAGGCATGGCTGAGCGAGCAGCCCCAGATCGCCATCGTCGCCCGCGACAGGGGCGGCGCCTATGCCCTGGCCGCAACCAAGGCGCTGCCGCACGCTGTCCAGGTCGCAGATCGCTGGCATCTGATGGAGAACGCCAGCCGCGCTTTCCTCGACGCGGTCCGCAAGTCGATGCGTCAGATCAGGACTGCCATCGGCACCATGACGATCAACCCTGACCTCCTGACGGCCGCCGAGCGCATCCAGTACGAGGGCTACCTGCGCCGCGAGGACGCCAACGCCGCTGTCTTCGCTTTGGCCAAGGACCGCGTGGCGATCAAGGAGATCGTCCGTCGCACCGGCCACAGCCGCGGCTTGGTACGACAGATCCTGCGAGGTCAGCGCGGCGACGTGTTCAGGGTCCGCGAGAGTTCGCTTGAGTCCCATCTGATATGGCTCGACACTCAATGGGCCGTGGGTCACCACAACGCTGCCGAACTCTGGCGTCGCCTGAAGACCGAGGGCTTCCAGGGCTCCCTGCGGGTCGTCTCCGAGTGGGCGACCCGTCGTCGGCGAGCGGACAGAGTGGACGCCGAGACCTTACATCGCGTGCCTTCGGCCCGAACCATCGCGCGGCTGATGACCACCTCTCGGGACACATTGTCGAAAGCCGAGACGGTCAGAGTCGCCGCCACTTGCGAGAGTGGACTGCTCGCAGGGGTGTCGGTATCGCTCGCGATCCTTTGCCTGCTGCGCGCCAAGAAGAGCTCGGAATTCAGCCTCGCTAAAGCTTACCTTTAGTGCGCGGTACACTTTCTGTTGCCGGCTTGTTAACGCTTGTGGCGCGAGCTGCTGCGCTTTTTATTCGCCCCGGGTCGCGTCCCAGCCGTGCGGTGCCGCTTTCAAGAGTCATCTGGACGTGTAGCAGGTGATTATTCATCGCCGCCGACGCGCCTACCGCATCATGTCGCTCCACACATAATAGGATCACTCGATGATCTTGGAAGGTCATTTCCTGTCGGTTGGTCAGTTGCGTTCGTTCGCTAAGCACAGCAAAAATCGGTCCGAACATATCCGCCCAGAGACCCTCGACAATCTTGAGCAACACCGAGTTGTGCGACGCTGCGGCCAGGGCCAAGTGAAAGTCGCGATCGGCTTCGAGTTTTTCCCAGTGGGTACCATTCCAATGGCGCTCGAATTGTTCCAGGGCATGCGCAATGACGGCAACTTCTTGCGGCGTTGACAATTGGGCGGCCTGCGCAGCGACGGCAGGCTCGACTACCCGCCGCGCGGCAATCAGATCGAACGTGCTCGGACCGGCATCCGCAAGGTGCACCGGTTTGCCGATCGACCTCGCATCCGACTTGCGATGGATAACATAGGCGCCCGATCCCGTCCGCACTTCGACGAGGCCCGAGATTTCGAGCGCGATCAGCGCCTCGCGCACCGTCGGGCGGCTGACCCCGAACTGCAGCGCCAGATCGCGCTCCGGCGGCAGCCGCGCGCCGAACGCGAATTCTCCCACCTCGATCAATTCGGCGATACGGGCGGCGATCTGTTGGTAGAGCCGCTGGACGCTGACGGCTTGGATTGGCATGTGTTCAGCTCCCAATGTGGGGAGGCATGACAAGGCCGGCACTCGCTACGAGCGCAGCAAAACTCGCCTGTGCATCCGGATGAAGTGTAACACCATTCTCAAGCTGCCGGCGCTTGCTCTCTATGCCGCGCGCGCCCGGCATACGCACCGTCTCGCCGCCCGGCATAGGCCGCGCACCGCGCGACGCATCGGCTACCCATCCGGTCTCGCGCCGGAACGCCCCGCCGCCGCCGAAACGGCCCGGATCGATGAGTTGAAAGAACACCGCCGCCCCCTCCTGCCGCACGCCATCGGCGCGCCCGAAGCCGCCAAGCCCCATGGTCAGCGCTTCGACCAGCAGCGCCAGGGCAAATCCCTTGTGCCCGAGCTCGCGCCCGCCCAGCGGCAGGATGGCGCCGCCACCCTTGCGCTTCAGCACGGATGGATCGTTGGTCGCCACCCCATCGGCGCCGATCAGCCACGCGCCCGAAAGGTCGGTCCCCGTGCGCGCCGCCCGTCCGACCATTCCGGCGGTTGTCGACGACGGGCAGACATCCAGCACCACCGGATCGCCCTCCGTCGGCCAGCCCGCGGCGATCGGGTTGGGCGTCAGCACCCCTTCCGTCGCGCCATGCGGCGCCACCGGCGCCACCGCCGGATCGGAACTGCACATCACCATCATCAGCCCCGCTTCCGCCACCGCCAGCGGATAGGCCGCAAGGCATCCGATATGGCCCGAGCGTCGCAGCACCACGGTCACCACCGGCGCCGTCGCAAGGCGCGTCCGCGCTTCCGTGATCGCCTGCCGCATCAGATGCGCGCCCGGGAGATAGCCGCCATCCCAGCAAAAGCTCGCGCCGTGATCCGACACCACGCTGGGGCTGCCGTTCATCGCCAGCGCACCGTTCCCGATGGCCTCGAGATAGCGCGGCAGCAATTGCAGCCCATGCGTGCTGTGGCCTAGCAAATCGCCCTCCACCAGCACCTCCGCCGTATCGCGGGCGACTACCGCGTCCATGCCCTGGCGCTGCAGCAGCGTCTGGCAAAGTGCGGTCAGGGCATTGGCGGAATAGGGCAATTCGGGCTCCGGGTTAGCTGATATGTTGCCTTCCCGACGCCCAGAACACAATGCTTCGGATTGACAGTCAGGCCAATCGCCAACTGCGTCATATCTGGTAAGGCCAATTGCGGCGAGCGCAGAAGTGCCGAGCCGAACTGGCGCTCGGCGCCAGGGTCGTGTTCTCGCCATCGGCGGCATCATCGGCACCATCGTCCTCGTCTTCGGCGCCCGGAACTCGCGCGCATCGCCATCCGCTTCAGCTCGTTCGAATATTTCTGGCTCGTCTGCCTCGGCCTCTCCTGCGCCGTCATGGTCGGCAGCGGCTCCGTCACCAAAAGCCTCATCTCGCTGATGCTAGGTCTGATCGTGGGCATGGTCGGCATGGACAATCCCGCCGCCTTTCCGCGCTTCACCTTCGGCAACGTCAACCTCGTCGCCGGTATCGATATGATCGCCGCCATGGTCGGCCTCTTCGCCGTCTCCGAAACGCTGCGCATGGCCTCGGCTTCTTCCTCCGCCCCGTGTCGATGGGCCTCGGCATCGCCACCATCGCGATCTGGGCGCTCATGATCTATTCGGGTGTGCGCACCTGGCACCGCTGGTCACGCGGAGCCCCCCGAGCTCACTATGACGTCGATCGCCATCAGGCCTTGACCGCTCCGGCGGTCAGGCCCGAGACCATGTAGCGCCGGAAGGCGTAGTAGATCAGCGCGGGCGGCAGGGCGTAGATCAGCCCTGTCGTCATCAGCAATTCCCACGGCGAATCGTCGGCGGCGAGGAAATTGCCGAGCGCGACCGAGAGCGGGATCGTGGTGTCGGCCGAGAGCAGCAGGAACGCGTAAAGGTACTCGTTCCAGGCGAGGATCAGCGCATAGGTGCCGACGGCGACCAGCGATGGCCCCATCAGCGGCAGGTAGACGAGCCAGAAGAGCTGGAGGGTCGAGGCGCCGTCGATGACGGCGGCTTCGTCGAGCTCGTAGGGCAGCTTGTCGGACGCCTGCTTGAGCACCCAGATGGCGTAGGGCGAGGCGATGGCGAGCATCGCAAAGATCAGCGACCATTGCGAATTGAGCAGGTGGTAGATGCCCATCGTGCGGTACATCGGCACGGCGAGGAAGGCCGCGGGGATGAAGTAGGTGAGGAGCGCCAGGTTCATCACCAGCCGCCCGCCGCGCACCTTGACGCGGCTGATGGCGAAGGCGGCAAGGGTGGCGACGACGAGGGTCAGGATGCCGGTCATCGCCGAGATGAAGAACGAGTTCCAGAGCTGCTGCCAGAAGTGGGCGAGGTAGTGGTGCTGCTGCTGGAAGACGACCTCGAAATTGTGCAGCGTGGGCGATTGCGGCCAGAGGCGTCCGGACGTCGCGGTGTCCTTGGGCGAGATCGCGAAGAGCACGATCTGGTAGATCGGCAGCAGCGTCCAGACGAGGACGGGAATGCCGATCAGCAGGAGTTTTGCCTCGTTGCCGACGTCGCGGAGGGAGATGCGCTTCATTTGGAGAGCCGCCTCATCATGAAATAGATGATGGGGATCATCACCGGCAGGGTGCAGACGACCGCGGCCATGTACATGTCGACCTGATCGAGCCTGAGGTAGCGGATGCCCAGCGTTGCCAGCACGTGGGTGAGGTCGGCGGGTCCACCCCCGGTCAGGAGGTAGACGCTGTTGAAATCGCCCAGCGTCCAGATCGTCGAGAGCAGCGTGCAGGTGATGTAGAGCGTGCCGATCGCGGGCCAGGTGATGAAGCGGAATTTCTGGACGTTGGAGGCGCCATCGATCGAGGCGGCCTCATAAAGCTCGCCGGAGATCGCGAGGCGGCCGGCGATCAGGGTCAGCGTCCAGAACGGCAGCGCCTTCCAGATGTGGGTGACCATCGCCAGCGAGAGCGCCAGCGTAGGATCGTTGAGCCAGTTGGGGCCGTCTTCGAAGGTGAGCTTGAAGATGGTGGAATTGACGATGCCCCACTCCGGATTGAGCATGAAGCGGACGGCGAGGATGGTGGGGATCGAGGGCAGCGCCCAGGGCAGAATGAAGATCAGGCCGAGGATCTTGATCCACCAGCGGGTCTTGATGAAGAAGCCCGAGAGCAGCAGCGCCAGCAGCATCTTGATGTTGATGGCGACGAGCAGGAAAACGATGGTGTTGACCACCGTGCGCATGAAGATCGGGTCGGCAACGAGATCGACGTAGGTCTGGGGCTCGCGCGCCAGCCAGAGGCCGTAGCCGACGGGGTAGAGCACGAAGGCGGCAAAGAGCACGAGATAGGGCGCGAGCATCGCGAGACCCCACTTCTCGGCAGACGACAGCCCCCGGCGCACACGCACGGCGCGCGGCATGATTCCGGTCGCGGCTTCGGATTGTACGGCCAAGCTCTCCCCCTCTGCACTGAACCGGCCGCCCCGATGGGGGCGGCCGGCAGATCATGACGGCCGGCCCGAGATCAGCCGGCGACTTCCTTGATGCGGGCAATCATCTCGTCGACAGCGGTCTCGACCGGGACCTTGTCGTTGACGACGCGGCTCATCGCCTTGGCCCAGACGTTCTCGTTGTTGAGGATCGTGAACTTGTAGTTCTTGGTGAACTCGAAATTCACGGTGCCGGCCGCGAACTGATCGCGGACCGAGCGGCGATGCTTGTCGGCATCCCAGAACGGGGAGGACATGGCTGCGGTCTTGACCGGGAACCAGCGTCCGAGCGCGCCCTCGACATAGGGCGTGAGGTTTTCGTCCTGAAGCAGGAAGGCGACGAACTTCTTCGCAAGATCCTTGTGCTTGGCTTCCTTGAAGATCACGCCGACCTTGACCGCGGCGCGGTACTGGACCGGGGTGCCATCGGGCTTGGTGGGGAAGCCGGCGGTGATGATGAGATCGTCGTAGTTGACCTTGGCCTGAGCGCGCTCGGCCTCGGTCAGGGTCTGGTTGTTGGAGTCGTCGAGCCACTTGGCGGCGAGCGAGATCGTCGCGTTGTGGGTCAGCACGGTGGTCTTGTTGTGGAAGGCGACGTTGTTGTCGGGATCCTTCCAGGTGGTCGCCGAGGACGGGGTGCAGCCATCGAGGTAGGGCTTGGTGTAGATCGTGAGGGCCTTGATGAGGCCTTCCTTCACCGAAGGATCATCGACCAGCAGCTTGCCTTCGTCATCGACGAGCTTGACGTTGTAGGCATCCATGAAGGTGAGGAACGAGTAGAAGGAATCGCTCGATTCAACACCCATCGGGAAACCGGTGCCGTAGAGGCGCTCGCCGGTGGCCTTGCGCAGGCCATCCTGGACGTCGGTGCACCAGAAGTCCCAGTACTCGTCCCAGGTGGTGGGGATGTCGGCCTGGGTGAAGCCGGCCTTTTCGAGCAGGTCCTTCCAGTACTCGATGTGCATGGTCTGGCGCTTGATCGGGAAGGCGTAGTAGGCGCGCTTCTGGGCGACGTCGTTCCAGAGCATGGCGGTCGAAACGGTGTTGGGAGCGAAGTCGGCTTCCATCGGCGTGATGATGTCGGAGATGTCCTCCAGCCGGTCTTCGAAGGCCCACTTGGCCGCGACCTGGAAGTCGTAGACGTCGGCATAGGCGACGTCCGGCGGGGAACCGGAATCGAGCGCAGCCACGGTCTTGGGGACCATGTCCTGAACCGGGTACTGGGAGAGTTCGACCTTTACGCCGCTCTGCTCCTCGAACTTCGCGATCGCGGCAAAGAGCGCGTCGTCCTCGGCCTTGTAGAAGCCCTTCACCCACCATACGGTGAGCGTCTCCTGCGCCAATGCCGGCAGAGCCTGCGCGGCGAGGATCGCAGCGAATGCTACTCCCATCAGTGTCTTCATCAGATCAGTCTCCTCTGTTTATTGGACAAATCGGTGTTCGTCTTCCGGGGCGCCCCTCGGCGGGCGGGGCAGTGCATTGCGGAAACATCCTTGCGGGCCGACGCACGTCACCGCAGGACATCCATCGGTATGGCGTCCATATCGCGGTAATCCTGGTTGTCGCCGCCCATGGCCCAAATGAAGGAATAATTGCTCGTGCCGACCCCTGAATGAATCGACCAAGGCGGCGATAGTACCGCCTGCTCATTTGCCATCACGATATGCCGTGTCTGGGTGGGCTCGCCCATCATGTGGAAAATGCGGGTCGCCGCTGCGAGATCGAAATAGAGATAGACCTCCGAGCGACGATCATGGGTGTGCGACGGCATGGTGTTCCACACATTGCCGGGCTCGAGCGTCGTGATGCCCATGACGAGCTGGCAGGACTGGCAGACATCTGGGTGGACGTATTGCACGACCCGGCGCTTGTTGGCGGTCGATTGATCACCAAGATTGAGAATTGCCGCGTCCGCCGCAGTGATCTTGACCGCCGGACAGGCACGATGAGCCGGCGTGCTGACGACGAAGAAATGCGCGGGGTTCTGCGCGTTGGCGCTCTCGAAGCTGACCTCGTCGGGTCCAAGGCCGAGATAGAGCCCGTCGCGCTTTTCGAGATCATAGGTCGTCCCGCCGCGCCGCACGCGGCCGGGTCCGCCGACATTGATGATGCCGATTTCCCGCCGCAGCAGAAAGCTCAGGGTGCCGACGGCCTTGGGCGCGCCGAGAACCAGTGGATCGGCGAGCGGCGTGATGCCACCGGTGACCATCCTGTCGAGGTGGCTGTAGACGAGAGTGATCTCGCCCGGCGTGAACACGGGGTCGATCAGGAAGTGCCGTCGCAAATCCTCGGTCCGCAGGACTTGCGTCATTTCGGGGTGGTGCGCGTGCCGCGTCTCGATATGCAATTGCACTGCTCATTTGGCCTTATGGTAAGGCCAATTTGGAGACTAACGATATGGCTGTCAAGCCAATTAGCAGAACGCTGCAGCCGATGGTGCGCCGCAATTGAAGCAACGCAGACCAGCGGAAAATACTCGTCATCATGAGGAGCTACCCATGGGGCCTTCCTTGCGGTGGATATCGAAGCAAATTTGGTAGGTCCCGAGCGACTTCTGTTCGATCGTCGTCAGTCCGCCATCGGCGTTCCCCGGCGCGAACGAGCCGTAGCCCCTGGCCCTCGAAGGCGCGGCCGGCCGCCGGGTCGCCGGTGATGCCAGGCTTTTGGACGGTGCAACGCAGGCAATCCGCGCTGTCCGACATCTATGTTGTGGTGGGTAGGGAGGCTTAAAGGCAGGCACTGATGCCTCCATCGACATACAGGATGTGTCCGTTCACAAAGGCGGAAGCTGGACTGGCGAGGAATACTGCCGCGCCGACTAGTTCCTCAACATCACCCCAGCGCCGTGCGGGGGTGCGATTCTCAAGCCACGCGGAGAACGTCGGGTCATCGAGGAGCGCCCGATTGAGCGGCGTCTTGAAATAGCCCGGAGCGATAGCGTTGATCTGAATTCCGTACTGTGCCCAATCGGTGCACATGCCACGGGTAAGGTTTCGCACCGCCCCCTTCGTTGCGCCGTAAGGTGCGATCCCCGGACGGGCCAATTCGCTCTGCACGGAGGCGATATTGATGATCTTTCCTTGCCGCCGGGAGATCATGCTCGGCGCCGCAGCCTGGCTCACGTAAAAGACGCTGGAAATGTTCGTCCTCAGCATCTGTTCCCACTGGTCGATGGGAAAACTCTCAAGCGGTGAGCGAAACTGCATGCCGGCGTTGTTAACGAGAATGTCGATCGGACCGATGTCGGCCTCGATACTCGCCACCCCGTTCCGGGCTGCTTGCTGGTCGGTCACATCGAAGGTCGCAAAGGCGCCGTCGTGGCCTTTGGCTCGCAAAGCGTTCACTGCGCTCTCAAGTTTGCCCGGGTCGCGGCCATTGAGGACGACGTGTGCCCCATACGATGCCAGCCCCTCGGCGATTGCCAAGCCGATGCCCTGACTGGATCCGGTCACTAGTGCGCGTTTGCCTTGCAGATCGAAGAGCGAACTCATGCACTAATCCTTTGGGCCATCCGCTTAGATGACCGGCGTCAGAACGGGCTGACCCGAGAAATGGGCTGCGAGATTGTCGCGCATGAGCTGGCCCATGGATTTGCGTGTCTCTACCGTGCCGGAGCCTTGATGCGGCTGCAGGAGCACGTTGGCGAGCCTGACAAAACGTGGGTTCAGATTGGGCTCACCCTCGAACACATCAAGCGCAGCGCTACCCAGCCGGCCAGACTCAAGGGCATCGAGCAACGCCTCCTCATCAACATTGGCCGCACGGGAAACATTGATGAGCATGGCGTCTGGCCCGAGTGCTTCAATCACCTCACGGCTTACGAAATGGCGCGTCTCGGGTGTGGCGGCGAGCGTAACGAAGAGAACATCGACCCGACGGGCAAGCTCGACTGCGTTGGCGACGTACTCCCAGTCTGAGGTCTTCGGGGTGCGGTTATGGTAGGCCACAGGTATCTCGAACCCAGCGAGGCGCAGGCCTACTTGCTGACCAATCTGGCCCAGGCCCAATATGCCAGCTCGACGCTCATGCATACGCCGTTGCAGAGCAAACGGCCCCTTTGCGGTCCAGGCACCCGAACGAACCCAATGGTCGGCCGGTACAATTCCGCGCCCCAGTGCCAGCATCATGCCCACCGCGAGATCCGCCACGTCCTTAGCCAGTATGCCCGGGGTGTTGGTGATGCGAATGTTTCGTTGACGGCAAGCCTCGATGTCGATTCCGTCATAGCCGACGCCGTAAACCGCGATGATCTCGAGCCGCGGCATGGCCTCAATCATCTCTCGATCGACTACCGACTCGCCTCGGCAGGCCACGCCCAGAATGGAACTGCCGACGCGTTGCAGCAGTGCCCGCTTATCCTTGGCCTCGAAATAGCGATGCGTCACGAACTGCTCATTGAGAGGAACTTCATCCCACTCCGGGTACGGGCCGACCTGAAGAATCTCAATCTTGCTCATTGATGTCCCCGTCCGGCGCTTTGGTACGGCCCACCCAAGCCGGGTTTCCTGGCGGCAGGTAGATGGTCCCGGGAAGTCCCGGCAACGACGACCGCATCTGCCAAAGCTGGTCGCCCCTCGACCCCGACTTCCAGATCGCCCCACTTCTGGTCGCCGCTCTAAAAATGGCGATCACTCGAACGCCTTTCTCATGCTCGCGATGCCAGGGATATGGGGGATCAGGTGCGCGTGCGCCGGTTCGAAGTATTGGACCAGACCGCGCCGGTTGCGTCCAACGAGGACCGTGAAGATGTATCCGTCGTGCCCTGGTGACGTAACGGTGGGGTGGTAACCGTTCGGAATGGCAAAGCTGTCGCCATGGCGGACCATCTCAACCCGCGGTTCTTCCCCGTCTCGATACTTGAACTGAGCGCCGAAGCCGGTCTCTGGCCGGTAGCGAAAGTGATAGAGCTCCTCATGATCGGTCTCCACCACCTGGGCCATTGCTTTGTCTGGCTCGACGCGATCGGTATCATGCTTGTGGGGAGGATAGCCGGACCAACAGCCCTCCTCGGCATAGAGTTCACTCACCAGTAGATTGCCCGCGCGGCCTGCTCCGTTTTGACCAAGCAAATGGCAGATGCGGCGGCGAGACTTGGTTTCGGTTGACCCAACTTCGACGCAGCGCACCTGATCGGGTCGCACTCGAAACGGTTCGAAGCGTTGGTCTGTCACCCCTCCTGCCACCGCGACCTCAAGATTATCCGTCGCTGCACGCAGCGTGATGGGATGCCCGGCGCCGGCGTAGAGGCTGTCGGCATGGCCGTCCCAGATGGATGCGCGATGTCCAACTCCTGGAAACGACGTCCCGTCTATCTCGACATCCATAGTGCCAGTGAAGGGGACGAGATGAACTTCGAACCCCGGCAAATCGACCACGCGCTCTTCGCCGCGCGCCAGCCGAAGCACGTCAAAATAGATGAGCTCGAGACCGCCACCGTTGCCCGGCTGGACGAGAGGCGACGCGCTGCATCCGGCGCGGATAACACGAGACTCACGGTTCATTGGCGCGTCGACCCCGGCGGACGGGGCGTTTTCGGCTCGCTCACCTCGGCAACGTCGAAGCGCGCCTTGGTCATCGTGAGATGTCTATGCATGGCATGGGCGGCCGCCTCGGCATTGCCCCGCTCCAGGGCCCGGACGATTGCCGCGTGCTCTTCCGACGCCGCACGGGCTCGGCCATCGAGGCACGAGCCACGATCATGGGCCAGTTGGGTGATCCCCGGAGCCAGTACGCTGGTGAGCGAGTGCAGGATTTCGTTCCCGCAGATCCGCGCAATGGAGAGGTGAAATAGGACGTCCTCTTCCACCGCCGGCTCGCCGCGCGCGGCGGCATCCGCGTGTGCGCGCTGCGCAGCGGCAACCGCAGCCAACCCTGCCGCGTCCGCTCGCAATCCAGCCAGCCGAGTCGCCTCAACCTCGATCAAGCGTCTGGCATCGATCGTGCTGTCCAGCGTGGGGCCGCCCAACGAGATGACGTTGGAAATCAGTCCGGCCAAGCCTTTGGGGGCCATGTTCTCGACCGTAGTGCCGCTTTGGGGACGTGTGCGAACGATCCCGTAGAATTCGAGCCGTCGCAGGGCTTCCCGAACATGCGCGCGCCCCACGCCAAAGCGTTCAGATAGCAATCGCTCAGAAGGAAGCCGCTCGCCTGGTCGCAATGCGCCCTCATCGATCAGCCCCTTTATCTGCCGGAGGATGATGTCCGCGGGTTGCTCAACTTCGATAGTGCTCAGACGTCCGAGGACGCCTACGGCCAATTTTTCCGATGAATCGCTTCTTCTTGTCATACCCGCAATCTAACAGGAATCACTGACTGGTCAACCAGATACTGGCGACTGGTTGACCAGTTTGTGGTTTGACGCTAACTCTACGTCGTTCCGGTGCCGACGACGCCGGCCGTGGAGGAGAAAGACAATGGGACGAAACCTGCTGCCGACCGCTCTGTTAAGCGGATTGATGGCTTTGACACTTGCGCAGCCTGCACTCGCCGAATGGCCTGACCGGCCGATTACCTGGATTGTCCCTTGGGGAGCGGGAGGCGCTGCCGACCAAATCACCCGCGTTCTGGCGCCGGCGATGGAAAAGGAACTTGGCGTTCCGATCAATGTGGTCCTGCAACCAGGTGGCAGTGGCGCCGTCGGACACACGGCCCTCGCGGCTGCCGCGCCGGATGGCTACACTTGGGGGCTGGGCACGGTTGAAATCACTATGCTGCACTGGCAGGGGCTTGCTGAGATAACGCCTGCCACTTTCACGGTTGCAGCGATCGTTAACGCCGATGGTGGCGGCCTGGTCGTCGCCAAAGACTCTCCTTATACGGACGCTAAGGCGTTGCTCGACGCAATAAAGTCTAGCCCTGCCGGCACGTTCAAAGCATCCGGCACCGGCCAGGGAGGCATCTGGCATCTGGGCCTCGTCGGCTGGCTTCTTGCCGAGGGGGTCGATCCCGTGAAAGTGCCATGGGTGCCCAACCAAGGGGCCGGCCCGTCGATGCAGGATCTCGTCGCAGGCGGCGTGAACTTCACCACGAACTCGCTTGCGGAAGCTAGGAACCTGATTGACGCCGGGGAAGCTCGGCCACTCGCGAATATGGGCAGCGAGCGGCACAATCTGTATCCCGACGTCCCGACCATCAAGGAAGCGACCGGCACCAACTATGCCGTCGAGACCTGGCGTGGCGTGTTTGGTCCTGCCGGCATTCCGGACGAGATCGTGACCAAGTTTGTGGCCGCGCTCGATAAGGCGCGCCAGAGCAGTGAATTCATCAAGGTCATGACGAACGGAGGGTTTGGCATCGCATGGATCCCGACTGAGGAGGGTGTCGCCTTCGTCAATCGGGCTGACGAGACCTTCGGCAAGGTCATGCGGGAATCCGGCCTGATCAAATAACGACGTGGCACCGAAAGGTCGAAGAATGAAGATCTCCGATCGACTTTTCGGCGTCGCATTCCTCATCATCGGAACAGCGGTCGCGGCCTATGGCCTCTCCCTCCCTACAATGGCGGGCCAAGCTTACGGGGCGGGTATATTCCCCACCGTGATTGGCTGCTGCCTCGCGCTAGCAGGTGGCGTTCTCAGTGCACAAGGTTGGATGCGTCGCAAGCAAGAAGCGCTGGTCACGCTAGAGGGGTGGACCCGCAGCAGCCAACGCCTCATCAATGTTGCATTGACTGTCGGCTGCATCCTGGCCTTCGCCATTGGAATTCGCCAACTCGGCTTCGCGGTACTGGCTGCTGCGACCATCACCATCCTACTTGGCCGCTTCGGCCAGCCTCTCTGGCGCGCATCGCTTGTCGGTCTGGTCGCAGCGACAGCATTTCAGCTGCTTTTCGTATCAGTTATGCGCGTGCCCCTTCCCCCTGGTATCCTTTACGGACTGATCTATTGATGGAGACCTTTCTGGCGGCCCTTTCGTCCCTGACCGATCCTGGGGTCGTATTCGTCATCGTCGTCTCATGCGCGCTGGGGCTGTTTGTAGGCGCGATGCCGGGCCTCACTGCGGCGATGGCGATCGCGCTGCTGGTTCCGGTCACGCTTTACATGGACCCGATACCGGCGCTCGCCATGGTCGTATCCGTCAGCTGCATGGCGATCTTTGCGGGCGACATCCCTAGTGCACTTCTACGCATTCCGGGAACGCTCGCCTCGGCCGCTTATACAGACGAGGCCTACGCAATGAGCCTAAAAGGTGAAGCCGAACTGGCGCTTGGCGCCAGCGTGGTGTTTTCGGCGATTGGCGGCATCATGGGTACGATCGTCCTCGTGTTCGCCGCACCTGAGCTCGCGCGCATCGCGATCCGCTTCAGCTCCTTCGAATATTTCTGGCTCGTTTGTCTTGGTCTGTCCTGCGCAGTGATGGTGGGAAGCGGCTCAGCAACCAAGAGCCTCATCTCCCTCATGCTGGGCCTGATTGCTGGAATGGTGGGCATGGACAACCCCGCTGCTTTCCCACGCTTCACCTTCGGTAACATCAACTTGACCGGTGGTGTCGAACTTATTGCTGCGATGGTCGGTCTGTTCGCCGTTGCCGAAGTACTGCGAATGGCCGGCGAGACAACTGCCCAAGCGGCGCCCACTCTCAAGCCGAAGGGAAGAATCCTCGCGGGTCAATGGAAGCTGGCAAGGCGCTATCCCTTCCAGTGGCTCTCAGGTTCCGGGATCGGTGTAGTCATAGGCGCACTTCCCGGCGCCGGGGCCGACATCGCGGCGTGGGTTAGCTATGCCATTTCCAAGCGCTTCTCAAAGACCCCGCAGCTTTTCGGGAAGGGGCATCCAGAGGGTCTCGTCGCCGCAGGCGCAGCGAACAACGCAGCGGTGAGTGGCACATGGATACCCGCGCTGGTGTTTGGTATCCCCGGCGATGCAATCACCGCGATCGTCATCGGCATCCTCTACCTGAAGGGCCTCAACCCCGGTCCGCTCATTTTCGTCCAACAGCCCGTCGAGATGATGTCGCTGTTCATCATGTTCTTTCTCGCCAATGTGCTGATGATCCCTCTTGGCGTCGTAGCGATCAAGCTGTCGGTTCACATTCTCCGAGTGCCTCGGCTGCTCCTGATGCCCATCATCGTGGTCTTTTGCGTCATCGGTGCCTATTCGATTACGAACAACCCATTCTCCATACTTGTGATGCTCGGCTTCGGTATCACCGGTTTCGTGTTGATGGAGAATGACTTTCCAGTAGCTCCTGCGATCCTGGGCATCGTACTGGGGCCAATGCTCGAACAGAACTTCTTCAACTCGATGATCAAGGCTGACGGGAACTTCTTGGGCTTCTTCGCGCGGCCAGTTTCGATGGGTCTCGGCTTTCTGACGATCGCCCTTTGGGCGCTGATTATTAGCTCATCGGCAAGGGCCCTGGTGCTCAAACGGCGCAGCGCAAGGCCGGCAAACTCGGGCATCGCAACCGATCTAGAAGACAACAACAGCTAGGATAGTGGTGCGATGCCGGACGTACCGACCGACCTATTCCTGATTGATCGAGTGCCACGCGTTATCGTGCTCATGGGTGTGTCGGGCTCGGGCAAAACCACTCTCGGCACGCGGATGGCGAAGAAGCTTGGCGTAGACTTCACCGAAGGAGACAGCTTTCATTCAGCCGAGAACGTGAGCAAGATGCGGGCCGGCGTCCCCTTGGACGATTCGGATCGATGGCCTTGGCTCATGGCGTTGGGTCAGGCTCTCCGACGCAATGCCGAACGACAAGGGCATGCTGTCGGAGCGTGCTCGGCACTGAAGCGCAAGTACCGTGACCTCTTGCGTTCCGTGGCCGGGGAAATCTTCTTTGTCGCATTGCTGGGAGGCAGGCTGGTTATCGAACAACAGCTGAGGACGCGGCAACATGAGTACATGCCGGCAAGCCTCTTAGACAGCCAGCTTCGAACTCTTGAACCCTTGCAAGTTGACGAGCTTGGAGCGTCAATCGACATTCAGGGAAGTGAGTCCGTTTCACTCGACAGAGTTTTGCAGTCGGTCGGACTTAGCACTCGAACGTCCATCCTTCGCTAGCGCGGCCGGCCGGCCTATTTATCGCCCAAGCAATGACCGCTAGCGTGCGAACCCGCCGAGACCCTGGCCGCTTAGCCCAGGGTTCGGCATCAAGTCACCTTGCAGAGCTGACCGCTTGCGCCACCGAGTGGGATGCACGATCGCCGACACATGCGAACGCGCCAAGCGGCTAGCTATTCGTTCTCATAGAGGGCTCACAACCAGTCGATCGCCTCGCCCAGCGAGAAGGCCAGCAGCCGTGCTCCGTCGATCGGCAGCCCAGACATGTAGGTTATCGGGGCGGCGCGAAGCCGCGACCCT
>DASZQG010000206.1:0-5572 GCA_035550075.1 Hyphomicrobiaceae bacterium
CCGCGGTGGTCACCTCGGCGATGTTGCGCACCTGCGTCGTGAGATTTGCCGCCAGCAGATTGACGTTGTCCGTCAGATCCTTCCAGGTTCCCGCCACACCGGGCACCACGGCCTGCCCGCCGAGGCGTCCGTCAGTGCCGACCTCGCGCGCCACGCGCGTGACCTCGGCCGCGAACGAGCGCAACTGATCCACCATCGTGTTGATGGTGTTCTTCAGCTCCAGCAGCTCGCCCTTGACGTCGGCGGTGATCTTCTTCGACAGGTCCCCGCGGGCGACGGCTGTGGTCACCTCGGCGATGTTGCGCACCTGGGCCGTCAGATTGCCGGCCATGGAGTTCACCGAGTCGGTCAAATCCTTCCACGTGCCGGCGACGCCCTGCACCTTGGCCTGGCCACCGAGCTTGCCTTCCGTGCCCACCTCGCGCGCCACGCGCGTGACCTCGGCGGCGAACGTGCCGAGCTGCTCGACCATTCGATTGATGGTGCGCGCGGTGTGCAGGAATTCGCCTTCCAGCGCGCGGCCTTCCACGCTCAGCGCCATGCTCTTCGTCAGGTCGCCCTGCGCCACCGCGCCGATCACGCGCGCGACCTCGCTCGAAGGATGCACCAGATCCTCGATCAGCGAGTTGATCGACTCCATGGAGTCGCGCCAGAAACCGGTAGCGTCACCGATGGAGGCGCGCTGCTTCAGCTTGCCTTCCTTGCCGACCACCCGGCTCAGCCGCGCCAGCTCGGCCTGCGTGCGCGCGTTGAGTTCCACCATGTCGTTGAAGGCGTCGGCGATCTTGCCGGTCAGACCCGTCCAGTCCGCCGGAAGGCGAACCGTGGCGTCGCCCTTGCGGACGGCAAGCAGCGCGTTGAGGATGACAATGGCCCGGGCATTGAGCTCCTGCCCTTCATCGGTGGGGAGCCGCCGGAAATAGCTGCCGTTGTCCGGGCGTGGCGCGTCAGCCCGCGCCGGCTCCCGTTGGGCCACCTCGTTGAAAATCTGCGCAATCTCGCCGGCGGGGCCAGTCCATTCGTCCGGCAGGCGGACGGAATGGTCCCCATCGCGTAAGGCCCTCAGCCCCTGCAGGACGGCTTGCAGCTCGTCCGCAGACATGGCCTGGACGCTGGACAACTCCCTTCCCCCTCGGTCGCATGAAGCGGTTACAGGGCGTAACGCTTCCGGTACGACTGGGTTCCAGAATTTTTTTTCACGGCCGGCCAGGGGCCCGTTAGCCCCGGCCTGACACCAGCGCCGGGCTCGGAAAGTTTGTTGCGGCGTCGAGCCCCGCCTGGGTTTCGGCGACCTCCTCGAATATCCAGTCGCGGAAGGCGCGGACGGCAGGCCGCTTCTCGAAACCTCGCGGGCAGACGAAATAGTAGGCCCGGTCCGGAACCCTGATTTCCGGCCCGAACGGGGCGACCAGCCGACCCAGCCGTATGTCGCGCGAGGCCACCAGCTTGTACGCCAGCACAACGCCTGCCCCCTCGCTGGCGGCATCGAGTGCGTGATCGGCGACGTTGAGGCGCAGGCCGCGCGTGGTGTCGATATCAGCGACTCCCGCAAGCCGCGCCCAGTCTGACCATGTCGGCACGATGCCGGGCAGGTCAACCTGGATCAGGTTGAAATGCGCCAGATCGCGCGGGCTGCGCAGTGGCCTGTCTCCGTCGAGCAGCCTCGGACTGCACAACGGGATCAGCCACTCGTCCACGAGCTTTTCCACGTAGAGATCGGGATGGTCGCCCGAGCTCAGGCGAATGCCAACGTCGACGCCATCGGTCGTGAAATTGGCATACGTCACGCTTGCCGAGATGCGCGTGTCGATCTCGGGATGCTTCGCCAGGAAGCGATAGAGCTTCGGCGCGAGCCATTTGGCCGTCAGGCCCGGCGTGGCGCTGACCACCAGGATGTGGTCGCGCTGCCCGCGGTCCAGTTGCTCGACCGCCTCGCGCAGACTCTCAAATCCGTTGCGGATGCCGGGGTAGATCAGGCGTGCGGCCTCGGTCAGCGCGATGGAGCGCGCCCGGCGGAGGAAGAGCTTGAGCCCCAGATAGTCCTCCAGACCACGGATCTGGTGGCTGAGCGCCGCCGGCGTGACGTGCAGCTCTTCTGCGGCTTTGGAGAAGCTCAAATTTCGCGCAGTGGCCTCGAAAGCCCTGAGCGCATTCAGCGGCGGCAGCGGGCGGCGCACTCGTTAGATTCCCTCAGCGATCGGGCGAGATAATGTCGTTTGTTAGCGAATTACTGCGGAGGTATCCCAGCGCCAACGCACCCGTCAAGCTGAGGAAACCTAAAAAATGAGCATTTATCCGTTCCCCGGATCGTTTCGCGATCCACCCCCACCGCGCCCCGAAATCGCAGATTTCGTTCGGGTCGCCAATGCCGAGCGGTCCCAGGCCCTGAAGAACATCCTTCTCGCGCTGTTTGGCCGGCGCCCGCCAGACGTCGAGCCGGTGCCCGCTGCAAAGCCGGTTCGCAGGGTCCATCCCTCGAGCCAAGCGTGACCCCAGCCGACAAGGCACCTTGGACACGAAAGGAATACGGATATGGCAACCGAAGTCCAAGCCGCTCATGCACCTCTATCCTGGCATGGCACGTATGCGCGGTTTCTTGATCAGGCCCGACACCTGTGGAGATCTTACTGGGAGCGTCGCCAGCGCCGCGCGACGGTTCTCATCCTGTCGTCCCTGGATGAGCACTGCCTGCAGGACCTGGGCCTGGACCGGAGCGAGATCGAATCCGTTGTCTACGGACTTCCGCTCGAACGCCAACGGCATTTCGAGGCCGGCCCGGAATGACGTTGGCTGAAGGACGCGCCGTCTGCTGTCACGCGTCCTTCGCCCTCTTTTCAAGGCTGCATCCTATAAATTGACAGGCTCCCGAGCCTGCCCGTAACTGTGCCAAGGTTGCAGGCAGGACATCGGGGACAGAGGCATGGCCGAACGCCGGCTCGGCGTTATCATGAACGGCGTCACGGGCCGGATGGGGACCAATCAGCACCTCATCCGCTCCATTTGTGCCATCCGCGCGCAGGGCGGCGTCCCGCTGGGGAACGGCGACCGCGTGATGCCGGACCCGATCCTGGTCGGGCGCAGCGAGGACAAGGTCGCGAAGCTCGCCAAGGCGCATGGCCTTTCACGCTGGACAACCGATCTCGACAAGGCGCTCGCGAACCCGGCCGACACGGTGTTCTTCGACGCGGCCACCACCCAGGCCCGCCCCGGCCTGCTCGCCAAGGCGATCGAGGCGGGCAAGCACATCTACTGCGAGAAGCCGGTGGCGACCAACCTCGAGGAAGCGATCGCCATTGCCCGCAAGGCCAAGGGCGCCGGCATCAAGCACGGCGTGGTGCAGGACAAGCTGTTCCTCCCCGGGCTGCGCAAGCTGAAGCTGCTGATCGACTCCGGCTTCTTCGGCCGCCTGCTCTCCGTCCGCGGCGAGTTCGGCTATTGGGTGTTCGAGGGCGACTTGCAGCCTGCCCAGCGACCGTCGTGGAACTATCGGGCCGAGGACGGCGGCGGCATCATCCTCGACATGCTCTGCCACTGGCGCTATGTGCTCGACAACACCTTCGGCGCGGTGAAATCGGTTTCCTGCCTCGGCGCGACGCACATCCCCGAGCGCATCGACGAGAACGGCAGGCGCTACAAGGCCACCGCCGACGATGCGGCCTATGCCACGTTCCAGCTCGAGGGCGGCATCATCGCCCACATGAACAGCTCGTGGGTCACGCGCGTGAGACGGGACGATCTCCTCACTCTGCACGTCGACGGCACACACGGCTCGGCGGTGGCCGGGCTGCAAGATGTCCTCATTCAGCAACGCATGCAGACGCCGAAGCCGGTATGGAATCCCGACATCCGCCAGCCCATCGATCTCTACGCCGACTGGCAGCTCGTGCCGGAGACCCAAACGTTCGACAATGGCTTCAAGCTGCAGTGGGAGGCGTTCATCCGCCACGTCGCTGAGGACGCGCCCTACACGTGGGACCTGCTCGAAGGCGCCAAGGGCGTCCAACTCGTGGAATGTGCGCTCAGGAGCTGGAAGGAGCGGCGCTGGATCGATGTACCCGAGTTGAAGGCCTAGGCGGGATACTCCCCGCTCGGCGGGCTATCTGATGTACGCTTGAGTTTCTCTTCAGGTTCCCGAAGCGACACGCCATGAACGCGCCCATTCTCTCCACGCTCAGGATCAACCTGCCGACTGAGGCGGGGACGCTCGAGACCTTCGTTCTCTCCGAGCCGCGCGCCTACCCGGGCAAGGCGAGCGGCGTCTTCAATCGTATCGCCTTCTCCGCCGCCCACGTCGTCGCCGACGCACGCGCCGCCAGCGATCCCTGGCTCGACGCCAAGGTCGATTGGGACCAGACGCTGCGCTACCGCGAGTATCTCTGGGACCTGGGGCTCGGCGTGGCCGAGGCGATGGACACGGCCCAGCGCGGCATGGGGCTCGACTGGCCGACCTCGCTCGAACTCATCAGCCGCGCAGTGAAGGCGGGCCAAGCGTGGCAGGCGAGGAACGGCCGCCCCGCGCTGATCTTTTCCGGCGCCGGAACCGACCATCTCGATCCTGCCGAAGCGCGCTCCATCAACGACGTGATCCGCGCTTACGACCTGCAGATGTCGGCCATCGAAGCGGCCGGCGGTCGCCTGATCATCATGGCGAGCCGCGCGCTGGCTCGCATCGCCAAGTCTCCCGCCGACTACGAAACGGTCTACGACCGCGTCCTCAGTCAGGCCAAGGAGCCCGTCATCATCCACTGGCTTGGGGAGATGTTCGACCCCGCGCTTGCCGGCTACTGGGGCAACGCCGATCACACGGCCGCCATGGATACCGCGCTCGATGTGATTGCCGCGCACGCAGGCAAGGTTGATGGCGTCAAGATCTCGCTGCTCGACAAGGACAAGGAGATCGCCATGCGGCGCCGCCTGCCCAACGGCGTGCGCATGTATACCGGCGACGATTTCAACTACGCGGAACTGATCGCCGGCGACAAGCAGGGCTACAGCGACGCATTGCTGGGGATTTTCGATGCCATTGCGCCGGCCGCCTCCGCCGCGCTGAGCGCTTTGTCCGTCGGGGATCGCGCCCGGTTCAGCGACATCCTGGAGCCGACGGTGCCCCTCTCGCGCCACATCTTCCGCGCGCCGACTCGCTTCTACAAAACCGGCGTGGTGTTCATGGCCTACCTCAACGGCCTGCAGGACCATTTCGCGATGGTAGGCGGGCAACAGAGCGCCCGCTCGCTTCCCCACCTCGCCGAGCTGTTCCGCCTCGCCGATCGCGCCGGCCTGCTGCGCGACCCGGACCTTGCCCGTTCACGCATGAGGCACGTGCTGGCCGTGCACGGGATCGCCTGATGCGCGACTTCTCGCGAGGCGCCGCCCATCTGTCGATCAACACGGCGACGCTGAGGAAGCAACTCGACCTGCCCGGCATCATCGAGGCGTGCGCGGCTCTCGGCATCCGCACCATCTGCCCCTGGCGCGATCAGGTGCAGGCGGCGGGCCACGACCGCGTCGCCCGCCACATCAGCGACACCGGCGTGACCCTCTCCGGCGACTGCCGGGGCGGCGTCTACACGGC
>DASZQG010000207.1:0-8350 GCA_035550075.1 Hyphomicrobiaceae bacterium
AGCAGGGCGTTGTTGGCGGGGAGGCCGGTGGCGAAGCGGCGCGTGTTGTCGAGAAGCTGCTCGCTGGCCCTTGAGATGCCGTGCAGCAACGACAGCGGCTGGCGGTTGACGTGCCGGACGGGCAGCAGGGCCTCGGGGGACGCCTGCCACACGAAGGCTTCCGCGGCCGAGAAATCCGTCTCGGCAGGCCCGGCCGGTGCAAGCCGTTCGAGCGCCGCGGCGATGCGGGCCAGGGTGTTGAGCTTGGCTTTCTCGTCGTTCATCTGCGGTCCGGGGCTCCGTGCGCCGATGCGTTCCGGTGCGCTCTATAGACGAGCCGGCGTTGTGCGTCACTGACAAGAGCCCGCACTGGTTGCAAAGCCGACCTTTCCCACTATAGTCGCGCCCAATTCCGGGAAAAACGCATCCGGCCGCCGCCCGGCGGGCAGCTCTGAGGAACGCTTTTCATGTTTATTTCGCCAGCCCATGCGCAGGGCCTGTTCGGGGACGGAGGCGGCAACGCCTTCATGCAGCTCGTCCCTATCCTGCTGATGTTCGTGATCTTCTACTTCCTGCTGATCCGGCCCCAGCAGCAGCGCGCCAAGGCACACCGCGAGATGGTTTCCAACCTGCGCCGCGGCGACATGGTGGTCACGTCGGGCGGCATCATCGGCAAGGTGACCAAGGTGCGCGACGACAACGAGATCGAGGTCGAGATCGCCGACAACACGCGCGTGCGGGTCATCAAGAGCACAGTGGCCGAGGTGCGCGTGAGGGGCGAACCGGTCAAGGAGCCCGCGTGAACGCCGCGTTCGTGCGCGCCGGTCGGCCCAGGTACAAAGCGAAGGTTGAAGCCTGATGCTGCACTTCACCCGCTTCCGCGCGATTGCCATCGTCATTTCCTGCGTCCTGGGCGTGGTGTTCGCGCTGCCGAGCTTCTTCCCAAAGGAGACCGTGCAGAGCTGGCCGTGGTTCGTGCCGCGCTACCAGATCAACCTGGGCCTCGACCTGCGGGGCGGAGCGCACCTGTTGCTGGCCATGGAAACCTCAGAGGTGCGCAAGGACTGGCTCGACACGCTGCGTGACGACGCGCGCAAGAAGCTGCGCGACGCCAAGATCCCCGTCGCCGGCATCGGCATTTCAAGCGGGGCCGTGCAGATCCGGCTCGCCAAGCCGGAGGATGCCGAGACGGCGCTCAAGGACCTGCGCACGCTCTCGCAGCAGACCGGCAACATCATTCGCGGCATCGGTGCGCATGATCTCGACGTGAACAAGGTCGATGCGACCCTCATCACCCTGACGCCGACCGAGGCCGGCCTGCAGGACCGCATCACCAATGCCATCGGCGCGGCCATCGAGACGGTGCGCCGGCGCGTTGATGCGATGGGCACCATCGAGCCGCAGATCGTGCGCCAGGGTTCCGACCGCATCCTGGTGCAGGTGCCGGGCCTGCAGGATACTGCCCAGCTCAAGGAGCTGATTGGCAAGACCGCGCGCCTCACCTTCCACGAGGTGCACCCGACCATGACAGCGGAGGACGCCCGCCAGACTCGGGTTCCGCCGGGTTACAAGATCTTTCCGGCAGGCAGCGCGGAGGAGTCGGCCGAGCTACTGCGCGAGACGCCGGTGGTGCGGGGCGACGAGCTGGTCAGCGCCCAGCCCGATTTCGACCATCGCACCAACGAGCCGATCATTTCGTTCCGCTTCAATAATGCGGGGGCGCGCAAGTTCGGCACTTATACGCGCGACCATGTAGGCCAGCGGTTTGCGATCGTTCTCGACGACAAGGTGATCTCGGCGCCCGTGATCCGCGAGCCGATCCTGGGCGGTTCAGGCCAGATCAGCGGCAATTTCAGCGTGGAAAGTGCCAACCAGCTCGCGATCCAGCTCCGCTCCGGCGCGTTGCCGGCCAAGCTCACCGTGATCGAGGAGCGCGTAGTGGGAGCCAGCCTTGGGCAGGACTCCATCGAGGCGGGCAAGCTGGCGGCGCTGGTTGGCGGCTTGGCGGTGGCGGCGTTCATGATCTTCGCCTATGGCCTGCTCGGCGTGTTCGCGGTGATCGGCGCCACCTTCCACGTCATCTTCGTGCTCGCCATCATGGCGCTGCTCGGCTCCACCATGACGCTGCCGGGCATCGCCGGCATCGTGCTGACGATCGGCATGGCGGTGGACGCCAACGTGCTTATCAACGAGCGCATACGCGAGGAGCTGCGCCACGGGCGCACGCCGATCTCGGCCATCGAGACGGGCTTCACGCGCGCCTACGGCACCATCGTCGACAGCCAGCTCACGACCTTCATCGCCGGCGTGGTGATGTTCTGGCTTGGCTCCGGACCAATCCGCGGTTTCGCCGTCACGCTGACGCTGGGCATTGTCACCACCGTCTACACGGCCTTCACCATCACCCGCCTGCTGGTGGTGTGGTGGCTCAGCGCGCAAAAAACGCGCAAGGTGGAGGCGCCGCTGTCGTATGCTCCGCCGCCGTCCTGGAAAGTGAGATCGCGCTGATGAAATTCATGTTCAAGGGCATCGATTTCTTCCCGCACGACACGCGCTGGAAGATCATCGAGCGGCGCTACATCTTCATCGGCCTGTCGTGGGCGCTGGCGATCATGTCCGCGGTGCTGCTGATGACGCGGGGCCTCAACTACGGCGTCGACTTCAAGGGCGGATCGCTGATTGAGGTCCAGTCGAAAGTCGGCAAGCTCGATATCGCCACACTGCGCGGCAAGCTCGACAACCTCGGGGTGGGCGAGGTGCAGGTGCAGGGCGTGGGCCAGGGCAACGAGGCGCTGATCCGGGTCGCGCAGCGGCCGGCGACGGCCGAACTCAGCGAGGAGAAGGCGCAGGCCGCGGCCAACGACAAGGTGAAGCAGGCCCTCGGCAACGAGATCGAGGTGCGGCGCGTCGAGGTGGTCGGGCCGACGGTGTCGAACGAGCTCAAGCGCACCGGCGTGATCGCGGTGATCTGCTCGATGCTCGGCATCATGCTTTATGTGTGGTTCCGGTTCGAGTGGCAGTTTGGCGTCGCGGCCATTCTCGCCCTGTCGCACGACGTGTTCATCACCGTCGGGATGTTCTCGCTGCTGTGGTACGAATTCGACCTGTCTGTGGTCGCGGCGATCCTGACGCTCGCGGGCTATTCCATCAACGACACCGTGGTGGTGTTCGACCGCATCCGCGAGAACCTGCGTCGCTACAAGCGCATGCCGCTGATCGATTTGCTCAACCTGTCGATCAACGAGACGCTGTCGCGCACGGTGCTGACGTCCGTCACCACCGCGCTGGCCGTGCTTGCGCTGTACATATTCGGTACCGCGGTGATCCACGGCTTCTCGTTCGCAATGCTGTTCGGCATCGTGATCGGCACCTATTCCTCGATCTTCGTGGCCGCGCCGTTGTTGCTGCTGTTTGGCGTCAAGCGCGACGTGAACGAGGAGAAGGCGAGCGCCAAGGGCGACACTCGGGCGCGAGGCGCGAGCGTTGCCCTGAAATGAGCGGCGCGCCGGCTAGGTATCCGGGCCAGGCGCCGATCGATGCCTACGGCAACGGGGGTTTCCGGTTTGCCGGCATGAGCCATCGCGGCTCGCTGTTGTGCCTGCCGAGCGGCATCTACGCGTGGGATCCGCCCGATCCCGTGGATGCGCGTTCGCTGGAGCGGGTGCTGGCCGGCGGGGAGGCCGTCGGCATGCTGCTGTTGGGCACGGGTGCCGCGCAGAAGCTGCCGGACGCTGCCGTGCGGCGGGCGTTCGCCGAGGCGCAGATTGCGCTGGAATCGATGGATACGGGGGCCGCCTGCCGCACCTACAACATTCTGCTGACTGAGAAGCGGTCTGTGGCCGCGGCGCTGGTCGCGGTGGGGTGAGGCACAAGCGGAGGCAACCGATGCAGCGCATCATCGAAAACCCGTGGGGGAGCCTGGGCGCAGGCTTCGCCGCGGCGATAGTGGTTCTGCTGGTGTGGGTGGCGGCGGCCGGCTCCGACGGCGTGGGCTTCCTGTCGTTTCTCTTGCGCTGGGTGCACGTGGTGGCGGCGATGGTGTGGGTGGGCCTGATCGTGTTCGTCAATTTCATCCAACTCATCGCCATGCGCGCCGCCGACGAGCGGGCGCGCGACTTCATGCATATCTCGGTGGTGCCGCAGGTGGCACTGTGGTTCCGCCATGCCTCCACGCTGGTGGTGGCGAGTGGCCTGCTGCTGGCGGTGCTGGCCGGCTACCTGCTGCCCGGGCTCATCTACGGCACCGGCGTGTACATGCCGCCGGAGCGCGCAAGCCTGCTCTGGCTCGGCGTGCTGGGCGGGCTGGCGATGTGGATGCTGGTGCACATGTACATCTGGCCGAGCCTGCGCATTGCGCTCGGCCTGCGTCCCGGCGACGAGGCGGGTCGCGCAGCGGCCCGCGACCGTGTGCGGCTGTTCGCGCGGCTCAACCTGATCATTGCCGTGCCCGTCACGCTGGCGATGGTGGCAGCGGCTCATCTGTAGGAGGGCAAGTGCGGCATGGCGGGCCGGGCAACATCGCCGGTCGCCGGCGCCGCGGACACGGTTGCCGCAGTGGCGCGCGCGGAGGAGCCGGACCGCTATCTGGCCGCCCTGCTGGCGCCGCCCGCCGCGCGGCCCGCGCTGATCGCCCTCGCCGCCTATGCCGGGGAGCTGGCGCGCGTCATCCGGCTGGTGGGAGAGCCGACGGCAGGCGAGCTGCGGCTGCAGTGGTGGAGCGAGGCCGTCCTGGCGGATCAAGGCACGCGCAGCGGACACCCGGTGGTGGACGCTCTTGGCACGGCCATGCAGCAGCACGCCCTGTCCGCGAATACGCTTGCCGGCGTTGCCGATGCGCGCGCGCTCGGCCTCTATGCGGAGCCGTTTGCGGACGAGGAGGCGCTGCGGGATTACCTCCAGCGCGCCGAGGGTGCGCTGTTTGCGC
Source organism: Hyphomicrobiaceae bacterium (assembly GCA_035550075.1). GTDB lineage: Bacteria > Pseudomonadota > Alphaproteobacteria > Rhizobiales > Hyphomicrobiaceae > AWTP1-13. The sequence continues at coordinate 4,904 of DASZQG010000207.1, forward strand.
TGGCGGCGCAGGTGCTGCACCCCGGCGCCGGCGAGACGCTGCAAACCGCCGCGCGTGCCTGCGGCAGCGCCTACGGCCGGGCGCGCCTGCTGTTCGGCCTGCCGCGTGCGCTATCGCGGGGACGGGTGCTGCTACCCGTGGCGCGGCTGGCGGCGGCCGGTCTCACGCCGGGCGATCTGCTGACGGCGGGGCGGGAAGGGGAGGTGCGGCCGCTACTGGCAGAGGCCACGCAGCAGGCCAGGGAGGCGCTGGCCGAGGCGCGGCACCATGTTGCCAAATTGCCGCGCGATATGCAGGCGGCGTTCCTTCCTTTGGCCTTGGTCGATCCGTATCTGCGGGCCTCGGAGCGGGCGCGCAGGGTGTCCCTGCTGGTCGAGCCTCGGATCGCGCCGATCGCCCGCATTTCGCGGCTGGCGGTTGCGCACTGGCGCGGTCGGGCCTGAAGCGGCAACGTGCGGTGAGGGGTGCGGGCGAAGGAGGCGGGCACAATGCAAAGATGGCGTGCTCTCATGCGGCAACTGCTGTCGGGGGCGGTGCTGCTTGCCGCTTCGACCGGGCTGGCGCACGCCGAGCCGCGCATCGTGTGGCGGGTGGAAAACCCATTCCGCTTCTTTCTCGACCCGGCCGACACCGAGGTGCACCACGCCACCTGGGAGAGTCTCAGCCCCTCCCAGCGCGAGCACCCCGTTCTCTCCGAGGAGCGGCTGCTGTCTGAGCGCCATCCCGATGGCTGGGCCGCCACCGTGTTCCACAAGACCTGCTGGGATCCAGTGCACAACCGCTACGCCTGCGCGGATCGCCCCGACTATCTCGATCCGAAGAGCCACGTGATCGTGGCGCACATGGAGGGGTTGGACGATGCGCAGACCGTCGATTGCCAGTGGCTGACCGCGCCGCAGGGCCAGGGCCCGCGCGGCACGGCGATCACCTTCCCCTGCGATACGCCGGTGCAGCTCAAGGTGCCGTATCCGAACGGCGCCTGGATCAGCGTCGAGATCGGCGGCCGGAAGGTGGCGGAGACGGCGGCGCGCGTCACCGACCTGTTCATCGTCGGCATGGGCGACAGCTTTGCCTCGGGCGAGGGCAATCCGGATCTGCCAGTGCGGTTCTCGCCGGACCGGACCGCCGACTACGGCGTCGGTTCCAACAATGTGCAGCTGGCCGGGTATCCCGCGCGCATCGGCGACTGGGAGCACATCGGCGATCAGAAGTTCATCCGCGAGAACGCGCGCTGGCAGGACCAGGCCTGCCACCGCTCGCTCTACTCGCATCAGCTGCGTGCGGCGCTGCAACTGGCCATCGAGGATCCCCATCGGGCCGTGACGTATGTGGGCCTCGCCTGCTCGGGCGCGGAAACCACGTTCGGCCTGTTCCTCACTTACAAGGGCAACGAGTGGGTGCCCAATCCACCCGCCCTGTCGCAGATCTCTGCCATCGCCCAGGCGCAATGCGGAAGACATCGCGCGCCCGACTACGACCTGCCGGAGGCTTACCACATCCATGGCCGCATCCCCGAGCTAAAGGGCGGGCTGGTGCTGCGCAAGTGCGACTCCGACAAGGCGCGCAAGATCGATCTGCTGTTCCTGTCGATCGGGGGCAACGATGTCGGCTTCGCGCGGCTGGTCGCCAACGCCGTGCTGTCGGATACCTCGGTGCTGCGGCGCCTGGGCGGCTGGTTCGGCCAGGTGTACGGGTTCCACGAGGCTGGGCTGATGCTCGATCATCTCGACGACCGGCTGAAGTCGGTCAACCGCGCGCTGCACAGCATCCTGCAGGTGCCGTGGGATGAATCCGACCGCATCATCCTCACCGCCTATCCGCCGATGGCCGTGCAGGAGGACGGCAAGACCACCTGTCCGGACGGTCGCGCGGGCATGGGCGTGCTTCCCGACTTCTTCCTCAGCGCCGCCAAGGCGCGCGAGGGCGCGGTGACGGCCGAACGCCTCAACGCCATCATGCGTGACGCCGCGCGCCAATACCAATGGACCTACGTGGAATCGCATCGTGCCGCTTTCCGCGGGCGTGGCATCTGTGCGGGCGAGGACCCGGCGGTGTGGACGGTGGCGGACGAGCTGCGCCTGCCGCGAAAGCTCTACGGCGTGTGGGAACCTTATAGCCCGGTCGACTGGCGCGCCTACGCCACGCGGCAACGCTGGTTCCGCACGCCCAATGACGCGTTCATGACTGGCAATTTCCACGTGCCCGAATCGCTCCTGCAGCAGGTGCTCAAGTCGCAGGGCTATGCCTGGGTGCAGCTACTGCTGGCGAGCGTGTACTCGGGTGCCTTCCACCCGACGGCGGAAGGACAAGCGGCCATGGCCGATGCCGTTGCTGACAAGGCACGCGCAATCCTGACCAGGTATGACCGCCGGCGGCGTGCGGCTGCGGGCGTCGAGGGCGATCTGTTGCAGTAGCTAATCGAGCGAGCCGCGCTGCCTACGCTCGCGGCGGCCTGCGATGGAATCATGGTCCGTCGGCAGATCGACGAAGGTTGTGGCCTCTTGGCGCTGCCGGGAACCTCGAATCCATGCTAAGGCTCCCCGCGAGGCCGCGGGCCGAAACGACGATGAGAGTCACCGGCCATCACAGCACCCGATGTATAACTGCAAGAAGTGTCCTGGCTACTGCTGCTCCTATCCGCTGATTGCGTTGACCAAGCGGGACATCGAGCGGCTCGCCGAGCATTTCGACCTCGGCTTCGACGAGGCGAAGAGGAAGTTCACGGTCGAGCGCTGGGGCCACAAGTACTCGATGCGCCGCAAGGCCGATAAGTATTTCGGCCGCATCTGCCGCTTCTTCGATACCAACAAGCGACGCTGCACGGTGTATGCGGCGCGGCCCGCTACCTGCCGCAGCTATCCAGGTGGGCGCTGCGGCTACTACGATTTCCTCTCCTTCGAGCGCAAGACGCAGAACGATCCCGAGTTCGTGGCGGTGACGTCCAACAAGTGATGCCCGGAAGCGGGTCGCGGCCGCGCTCGCAGGAACCTGCGGGCACAATGGCCGTTGATCGGGCAGGAGACCGCACCATGCCCGTTCGAGAAGGTCCTGCGCAACCGGCCCCGCCGCACAAGGACTACCCCGCCGACAAGGCGCGCGGCGGCGACATCATTCTCCGCCGGCGCTCGCAGCGGATCATTTTCGTGTCCGGACTCATCGGCGCCGTCGTACTGGCGCTGTTGCTGGTGCTGATCGGTTTCTCGCGCGCCTGAGGCGGTGCAGCGCGATGCGCGCGGCGACGGCCGAGGCCGCCGCCACGGTCGATGTGGTTGCGCACGGTCTTCTCCGAGAGATTGAGGACACTGGCGATCTCGGCATTGTCGAGGCCTTCGGCATCAGCCTCCAGCACGGCGCGCTCAGAGAGCCGCAACGGAGGCGCGCTGCGGCTCGACGCCCGGCGGCGGCTTCGCCACGTCGATGCTACAATAAGAAGTGAAGACCCTGCCC
>DASZQG010000208.1:0-19909 GCA_035550075.1 Hyphomicrobiaceae bacterium
AGCGAGATCTATCCGATCTGCCGCAGCATCACGGGTGATGGCGTGCGCGAGACGCTGCGGCGCATCGGCGCGCGCTTTCCGCTCGAGGTGCACGAGGTCCCGACCGGCACGCCGGTCTTCGACTGGACCGTTCCGCGTGAGTGGAACATCCGCGACGCGTACATCAAGAATGAGCGGGGCGAAAAGATCGTCGACTTCGAGAAGTGCAATCTTCACGTGGTGAGCTACAGCACTCCGGTACGGGCGCGGATGCGTCTTGCCGAGTTGCGGCCGCACCTGCATTCCCTGCCGAACCAGCCGGACCTCGTGCCCTATCGAACCTCCTACTACAGCGAGACGTGGGGTTTCTGCCTGCCGCACAGGCAGCTTGAGGCCCTGCCCGATGAGACCTATGAGGTCGTGATCGATTCCACGCTCGAACCCGGCTCTCTCACCTACGGTGAATACCTGCACAGGGGCGAGACGGAAGAGGAGGTCCTGCTCTCGGCTCACGTGTGCCATCCGTCGCTGGCGAACGACAACTGCTCAGGCCTGGCCCTGTTGGCCCATCTCGGCAATCGCATCAGCCGCCTGGAGACCCGATACAGCTATCGGTTTCTGTTTGCGCCGGGCACCATCGGCGCCATTACGTGGTTGGCACGCAACGAGCGCAACGCGGATCGGATCAAGCACGGGCTGGTGCTCTCCTGCGTCGGCGACGAGGGCGGCCCAACCTATAAAAGGAGCCGCCGGGGCAACGCCGAAATCGACCGGGCGGCGGCACACGTGCTCCAGCATTCCGGTCTGGCACCGACGCTCCTCGACTTCTCCCCGTACGGCTACGATGAGCGGCAGTATTGCTCGCCGGGATTCAATCTGCCGGTCGGGCTGCTGCAGCGCGGCCAGTTCGGCGTATTTCCGCAGTATCACACCAGCGCCGACAATCTCGAGTTCATCACTGCGCCGGCACTTCAGCGGTCGTACGAAATGGTCGTCTCTATCCTCGACGTCCTTGAGAACAATGCGAAGTACCGGAATACGAATCCGAAATGCGAGCCGCAGCTTGGGCGGCGGGGCGTCTATGCCGGGATGGGGGGCGACAAGGACGCCGCGGCCAAGAACATGGCGATTCTGTGGGTGCTCAATCTTTCCGACGGGACGCACGCGCTGCTCGATATCGCCGAGCGCGCGGGATTGCCGTTTGCCGCCATCCATGGGGCCGCGCGGCGCCTGCTGCAGCACGGGTTGTTGGAGCAGGTGCCGGGTCCAGGCGCGCCCTCAGGCTGACGCCGTCGCCCCGTTCTCCCGGTACCAAGCCACGGTCTGGCGCAAGCCATCCTCCAGGGATGTCGTCGCCTTCCAACCCAGCATGGCCACCGCGGGACCCGTGTCGGCGGCAACTTCATTCTCAGCGGGGCGATCCGGCAACACCCCGAACTTGGGCGCAATGCGATTGCCGAACTCTGCAGCTATGCGCTCGACCACCGTGCGCGCCGAGGTGAGGACGCCTGTTCCAAGATCAATGGTTGCACCCTCGATGCTCGGCGCCGTTGCGCCGATGACAAATGCATCAATGATATCCGAGATATAGACCCAATCAGCCCGCGTGCGCCCGCTCGCCAGATCCGGTGCTGCCCCGCCTCGCATCGAGCGGATGACATAAGGGACAAGTTTCGCCGGAGCCTGTCCGGGCCCGTAAGTCATGAAGGGACACAGAATGACCACCGGAGTCGAGAAGAGCGCGTGAAACATACGTCCGTAACCCGCGCAGGCCCATTTGGCGGCGCCGTATGGCGAGCCTGGCGTTGGGTGGCGGCTCGGACTTGGCTCCGTGAAAGACCCGGCGAGGATCACTCGTCCGCACCGTTGCTCCTGCGCCAGCACCAGCACATTGACCGTGCTCGTCAGCAGACTGTGATAGGTGGGGAGCACTAGGTCGACACGAGCTTGCGCCCCGACGGCACCTGCGAGGTGAAAGACCGTGTCGGGCTTGATCTCGGAAAAGAGGGCGCGCGCGCTCGAAAGGTCTGCGAGATCGGCCTCCCACCAGACCGGCCCGCCGGCGGCAGACACAATTTTGCGCCGCGACGTTGCGTGCACTTCGTGTCCCATCTCGCAGAGGCGCCGGCATAAGTGCGATCCGATGAAGCCCGCGCCGCCCGTGACGAGTACGGTCCCGAGCCCACGCGTCGAACGGCCCGCGCGATCATTCATGGATAGTCCCTATGATTGGTCTCGGAAGTCGGGCCAATTCCGGTCTTTGTCCGACATTGCTGTATTCGCCAGTGGCCATGCAATCGCGAACGCGGGGTCGTTCCAGCGCACGCCCATCGCCGCTTCGGGCGCATATTCCGCGGAGATGAGATAGCTGACTTCGGCGCGATCGGTCATCGTCTGGAACCCGTGCGCGAAGCCTTTAGGGATGTAGAGTTGGCGCCCGTTGTCCTCAGTCAGCTCGAACGCCTGCCACTGCCTGAACGTCCCGGAGCCGGGGCGCAGATCAATGATCACGTCCCAGATTGCGCCGCCGATGCAGCGCACGAGCTTGACTTCCGCATGCGGCTCGCGCTGGAAGTGCATCCCGCGGATGGTACCCTTCCTGCTCGACATCGACACGCTATGTTGCAGGAAGTTGGTCTCCAGGCCCCGAGCCCCGAACTCGTGCGCGCAGAAGGTACGCGCAAACGATCCCCGCTCATCCCGGAACGGTTCAAGTTCCACCAACCATGCATCCTGGAATTTCGTGGGGTGGAATTTCATGGGGCCTGCCAGATCCTGTGCTTCAGGCCGGTCTGCAAGGTGAGTTGATACAGCATTTTCGTTCTGAGATCGTACACGGCCGCCCCTGATACATGCGGGAAGCGTGCCGAAGCTGGCCACCCGGCCAGATCAGCCCCTGGGCACGAGCCTGCCGTTTACCATGGCCGACTGCGCAGATGCGTCAGTATTGACGGCCCGGCACGGTAAAATCCAAATGTCCGCCTCAGGTGCAGGCCGACCTCGAACGCGGTCCACTTGCGGTCCATTTATTGCACTAAGCGTTCCAGCTAGCGGCAAGGTAAATCGACCTCATGACCTCCGGGCACTCGGAAATTTCGGTTTCTCGGCAACGCGCAAAGGCCTGCCGCCTGTGTGGCGCCCAGCTTACGCGCACCTTCGTCGACCTCGGAATGTCGCCCCTGTGCGAGACATTCCTGAGCTCCGACCAGCTCGATCAGATGGAGCCCTATTTTCCGCTTCACGTGCTTGTCTGTGACCGCTGCTTCCTGGTGCAGCTCCAGGAGTACGTGAAGCCCGAGAACATTTTCAGCGAGTATGCTTACTTCTCCTCGTTCTCGACGTCCTGGGTCGAGCACGCCCGCAATTATTGCCACATGATCACCAAGCGGCTTGGGCTTGGCGGCAAGAGCCAGGTCTTCGAGCTGGCGAGCAACGACGGCTACCTTCTGCAGCATTTTCTCCCCCTGGGCGTTCCCGTGACGGGCATCGAGCCTGCCGCGAACGTCGCCGAGGCGGCCCGTCAGAAGAACGTGCCGACAATCGTCGACTTTTTCGGCCTGGAACTCGCCACGCGGCTCGTCGGGGAGGGCCGGCGCGCCGACCTGATCATCGGCAACAACGTCCTAGCCCAGGTCCCCGACCTGAATGACTTCACCGCTGGCATGGCTCACCTGCTGGCGGCCGATGGCGTGATCACCCTCGAATTCCCGCACCTGCAGCGGCTGATAGAGGAGAACCAGTTCGACACCATCTATCACGAACACTTCTCGTACTTCTCGCTTGTGACCATCGACCGGCTGGCGGAACGGCATGGCTTGCGGGTGTTCGATGTGGATGAGCTACCGACCCACGGCGGTTCGCTGCGGGTCTATCTGTGCCGCTCCGGCGCGTCACACGCCCAGACTGCCGCCCTGGCTGCCCTGCGCGAGCGCGAGCAGAAGCTCGGCTACCGCGACATCGCGGCCTACGAGACCTACGCCCCCAAGGTGCACGAGACCAAGCGCAAGCTTCTCGCCTTCCTCATCCAGCTCAAGGACGAGGGCAAGAAGATCTGCGGCTACGGCGCGCCAGGCAAAGGCAATACGTTGCTCAACTACTGCGGGATAGGTCCCGACTTCCTCGACTTCACGGTCGATCGCAACCCCTACAAGCACGGCCGGTTCACGCCGGGCATGCATATCCCGATCCATCCCGTGTCAGCCATCGACGCGGCGCGCCCCGACTACATCCTGATCCTGCCCTGGAACCTCCGTCGCGAGATTGTCGGACAGATGCGCTACACGCAGGAATGGGGGTGCAAATTCATCGTTCCCATTCCCCACGTTCAGGTGATTGATCCGCGAGAGGTTGCGCCATGAAGGTGGTGCTGTTCTGCGGGGGGCTCGGCACGCGAATCCGGGACTATTCCGAAAATATTCCCAAGCCGATGGTGCCAATCGGCCAACAGCCCGTGCTGTGGCACATCATGCAGTACTACAGCCAGCACGGTCATCGCGATTTCATCCTGTGCCTGGGCTACAAGGCGAACGTCATCAAGGATTACTTCCTTAACTTCAACCCCACCGCCTACAGCAATTGCGTGATTTCGGAGTTCGGCACTAAGGTCGAGACGCTGGGAGAGCGCCCCCCCGATTGGCGCATCACGCTGATGGACACGGGCATCTGGCGCAACATCGGGCAACGCCTTATGGCCGTTCGCCATCTCGTTCAGGACGAGCCGTATTTCCTTGCCAACTACAGCGATGGCCTGACCGATGCGCCCCTTCAGGAAATGATCGAGCGCTTCAAGAGGAGCGGCAAAGCAGCGTGCTTCATCGCGGTTCGACCGCCATTCAATTTCCACATCGTTGACTTCGACAAGGAGGACAACATCCGCCGCCTGCACTCCAGCCAGGAGGCCGACATCTGGATCAACGGCGGCTACTTCATTTTCTCCAACCGGATATTCGACTACATTCGCGAGGGCGAGGAGCTGGTGCTTGAGCCGTTCCAGCGCATGATCGAAGCCAACGATCTCTTGGCATACAAGTACGAGGGGTTCTGGCGCGCCATGGACACCCTGCGCGACAAGCAGCTGCTTGAGGATATGGTCGAAAAGGGCAGCATGCCCTGGCGCGTCCAGGAGCGCAAAGAAGACACGAGCGCCACATGACGCCCTTGCGCATCGCGCCCGAGGATGGCCGGCTGCGCGTGCTCTGCCTTGGCGCACACAGCGATGACATCGAGATCGGTGTGGGCGCGACGCTGCTTGGATGGAAGGCACGCGGCTTCGAGCTGGATGTAACGTGGTGCGTCCTGAGCGGCTCCGGGGAGCGCGAAGCCGAGGCCAGAAACTCGGCCCAGGACTTCCTCGAGGGTGTCTCCCGCCAGCGCGTCGACGTCTTGTCCTTCAAGGACGGCTTCTTCCCTTCGGAGGCGGCGGCCATCAAGGAGTGGTTCGAGAAACTGAAGGGTCGTGTTGATCCCAGCATCATTTTCACGCACCGGAGCGACGATGCCCATCAGGATCATCGCGAGGTGGCCCGGCATACCTGGAACACGTTTCGCGACCACCTGATCCTGGAGTACGAGGTGCCGAAGTGGGATGGCGATATGGGCCAGCCCAACCTCTATATCCCGGCATCGGCGGCTGTTCTGCAGCGCAAGGTCGATCTGCTGGTTGCACACTTCGGCAGCCAGCGCTCCAAGCACTGGTTCGACGAGGAAACCTTCAGGGGTCTCGCGCGCCTGCGCGGAATGGAATGCCGGGCACCTGAGCGCTATGCGGAGGGATTCTTCGCGCGCAAGCTGCTCGTGGCCTGACCCAGCGGCGCATCATGGGGCGCGGGCCGGGCATCACACGAGAAACCGGAAGCAAATGACTGGTGCGGTCGAGAGGACTCGAACCTCCACGCCTTGCGGCGCCAACCCCTCAAGCTGGTGCGTCTACCAATTCCGCCACGACCGCACGATCGCGCCCGCTCTGTAGCAAAAGCAGCCTCCCGGAACAAGCATGCCCGCTCGGGCCTTGGCCTGAGGCGGCCGCAGACGCGTTCAGCACCTTGCCAACCGCCGGACCGCGTCCTAAAGCCAAGCAAAATCTCACTGGAACACGGCGCCTTGGCACTCGAATTTGCGCAAGCGGATGCAGAACAGACGGCGGCAGCGCGCCTGCGGCCGGCCGCCTGGGCGGTGTCACGCACATTGGTGCCCTATGAGACCGCGAGTGTCCTGATGGCGCGGCGGGTCGATGCCATCGTCGCCGGCGCGGCACCGGAACTGGTCTGGTCTCTCGAGCACCCCGCCCTCTACACGGCCGGGACCAGTGCCAAGCCCGCTGACCTGCTGCAGCCCCATCGCTTGCCTGTCTATCCCGCCGGCCGAGGAGGCCAGTTCACCTACCATGGTCCGGGACAGCGGGTGTGTTACCTCATGCTCGACGTCAAGCGTCGCTTTGGCGATGTGCGCGCATTCGTAGCCTCGCTGGAAGACTGGATCATTGCCGCCCTCGCCGACCTCGGTGTCAGCGCGCACACCCGACCCGGCATGGTTGGCGTCTGGGTCCGCGGCGAAGGTGGCGAGGAGGAAAAGATCGCGGCCCTCGGGGTGCGTCTGCGGCGCTGGGTCAGCTCGCACGGTATCAGCCTGAACGTGGCACCGGATCTCAGCCACTACGTCGGCATTGTTCCGTGCGGGCTGTCCGACGGGGTCACGAGCCTCGCCAAGCTCGGCTGTGATGCAAGCCTGCACGAGGTAGACGTTGCGCTGCGCAGGGCGTTCGAGCGCACGCTAGGTCCCACTCAAGATACCTCGCCGCCCGAAACGCCATAAATCTCGGGCTTTCGAGAAACTGCTGTTCGCTTCTCCACGTTTTCGCCTGGGCCGTGGCCTTGGCCTGCTCGCTTTCGCGCTCGCAAAAAGCCAGTGACCCTCCGGTCACAAACCGGCAAATCCCGTGAAATTATCGAGGCCTAACGAGGCGGGTGGGGAAGAAAAATGCGCCCACCGCCCGCAGGGCGATCGGCGCAAAGACGAGTTGAAAACAGCTTACCCCTTATTTCCGGACTTGCCGCCGTTCGCGGGCCCAGGGACCGCTTCGTCCGGCGCCGGCCCGTCGTAGTAGAGGATGCCGTCTTCGATTGAGACGACGTCGTTCGCTTCCAGCAGATACTCGTCGTCTTCGCTATCGTTGAGACGAATGGTGCACCCTTTCATGCAGATGCCGTTCAGCGCCTGCGAGGAACCCAGCGTGTGGTCTGCTGTGGCTTCGCCCTCGATGATCGTCACCTTGTAGTCGTGGTCGTCGCGATTGGTGATCGACACCGCGTGGGCTGCGGTGGTGCTCGACAGGAGCCAGATCACACTGAGCGCACGCGCTAATCGCAACATCACACAACCTACTGGGTGCACCCTTCGCTGTTATTTCTTCTTCTTCTTTGCCGTCTTCTTCGCGGCTTTCTTCTTCGCGGTCTTCTTCGCCTTCATTGTTCTCGTCCTTCCATAAGTCGCCCGAATCGAGTTCGAGCAGCGTCAATGTGGAAATTTTCAGGTGAGTCTACAAATGGAATTTTCCGCTGGCGCCTATCGGTGGTTTCGATAGATACTTTTTTGCATCGACCGTGTCGCCTCTCTGCAGATGGACATCTCTCTCGCGCGCACGTTCCTGATGGTTGCCGACACGCGAAGCTTCATCGAGGCGGCGCGCAAGATGAATGTCACGCAATCGACTGTCAGCGCGCGCATCAAGAGCCTCGAGGAGTCGCTCGGCCGGCCCTTATTCGAGCGATCGAAGAACGGCGCAGAGCTGACGGGCGCCGGTGAACAGTTCCAGAAGCATGCATTGGCTCTTGTCAGGGTGTGGCAACACGCGCAGCTCGAGGTCGGGCTGTCGGAAGAGCACCGCGACCACCTGGCGGTTGGCGCCCACGCCACCCTGTGGGATGGCTTTCTCCTCAAATGGATATCCTGGATCCGCGAAAACATTCCGGATATCGCGATTTCGGCGAGCGCGAGCCTGTCCGCCGTCATGATCCAGCGCCTGCTTGAGGGCACCCTCGACCTCGCCATCATGTATCGGCCCGGCCAGCCGCCCGGATTGACCGTGGAGCACCTGTTCGATGAAGAGTTCGTGCTCGTTTCCAGCGCACCTGCGCATTCCCGGCGCCATCCCGGCAACTACGTCTTCGTGGACTGGGGCCCGGACTTCCAGGCCGAGCACGCAGCCGTCTATCCGGAGCTGACGCGCACGGCCGTGAACCTGGACCTGGGCTCCCTGGGTCTCGACTACCTCCTGGCCAACGAGGCCTCGGGATACTTTCCGCGCCGCCTGGTCAAACGTCACGTCAACCGCCGGCGGCTGCGCCTGCCGGCACGGGCCCGCGCCTTCACCTATCCCGTCTACATGGTCTATCCCGAGGCGCGCGATGAGGAGGCCTACGAGCCTATTCTGGACGGCCTGCGCCGCGCCGCCGAGCGGCTGGTGAACTCGTAGGCGAGAACTACGCGGGCTTCGCCGTTCGCTCGACCATCTCGCCGACAATATCGAGCAGGAGCGCAATGTCCTCCGGGCGCGACAGCCGGTGCTCGCCATCGGGAACTGCGACGACACGCACCCAGTCTCCGCTCAGGTGTGCGACCAGATCCAGGGTATGCTCCCACGGCACATCCGGGTCGAGCAGCCCGTGCAGAATTTGAATGGGCCGGCCTGGATCGAAGGGCTCGGCATCCAGCAGGTGTGCCCGGCCGTCCTCAATCAGGGCGCGGGTGATCGGGTAGGGGCCGTCACCATAGTGGGATGGACGCAAATACGTGCCGGCGTCCAGGATCTGCTTTCGCCCGCTCTCGGGCAGGTTCTGCCAGATCAGTTCGCTCACGTTCCAGGCCGGCGCAATCAGTACCAGTCCCTTCACCCGTTCGGCCTCGTCGGGCTGATGCGCCATCAGCGATCGCAGCAGCAAGAGGGCCAGGTAGCCGCCCATGCTGGAGCCGACCAGGACTTGCGGTCCCTGGGTGAGGCGGAAAGCGGCCAGCGCCTCTTCCAGCCAGCGGCTGATCGTGCCCTCCTCGAAGTTGCCGCCGGATAGGCCATGCCCTGAATAGTCGAACCGCATGCAGGAAAGGTTCCGGTTTTTGCACCAAGCCGCGAGCGCCGTGGCCTTAGTGCTGGTCATCACCGATTTCAGGCCGCACAGCCAGATCAGACCCGGCTTCGACGGCGATCCCGCTTCGCACAGATAGGCAATGCGACGCTTTTCAGGACCGGTCCCGACATTGAGGAATTGCGGTTGAGGGTCACTCATCCTATGAAGCCTACCTTCTTGCGGGAGCGTTTGTTGCCAAAAACCCCTCCGACCATACTGCAAATCATCCCGCGCCTCGACGCGGGTGGGGCAGAGCTCTCCGCAATCGAGATGACCGACGCCGTCGTGCGGGCCGGCGGCCGAATGATCGTTCTCGCCGAGCCGGGCAGGCTCGCACCTAAAGTTGCCGCGGCCGGCGGCGAGGTGGTTCCGTTCCCCGCCGAAAGCAAGAACCCGGCCCGGATGCTCGCCAACGCTCGGGCGATCGCCCGCATCGCGGCAGAACGGAGAGTCGCGCTTATTCACGCGCGCAGCCGTGCCCCGGCCTGGAGCGCCCTGATCGCCGCGCGGTATGCCGGCATCCCGTTCGTCACGACCTACCACGGGGCGTATTCGGAGACGAACGCTGCCAAACGCTTCTACAATAGCGTGATGGCGCGGGGCGACGTCGTGATCGCCAACTCGCACTACACGGCCGGCCTCATCGCCTCCCGCTACGGAACCCCCGCCGACCGGGTCGTGGTGGTGCATCGGGGCGTCGATGTCGCCGCCTTCGACCCCGAGGCCATTGAGCAGCATCGTCCGGTGGAACTGCGCGAGCGGTGGGGGGTCGACCCGGATGACCGCGTCATCCTGCAGGCAGCGCGGCTGACGAGCTGGAAGGGACAGCACGTGCTGATCGACGCCGCGGCGAGGCTGGCCGAGCGGGGCCAGCTTGCCTCCACCGTCGTGGTTCTTGCCGGCGATGCGCAGGGTCGGGATGGCTACGTAGAAGGTCTGCGCGCGCAGATTGCCGGCTATCGCCTCGAACGTTGCGTGCGCATCATCGGCCATGTCGACGACATGGCTGCCGGATACCTGGCGGCGGATGCTACGGTCATCGCCTCGACGGAACCGGAAGCCTTCGGCCGCACGGCAATCGAGGCGGCCGCCATGGGCTGTCCCGTGATTGCAACCGCCATCGGCGCTCCTCCCGAGACAGTGCTGGCCGAGCCCGAGACGCCGAAAGAGGCGATAACGGGGTGGCTGGTGCCCCCCAACGACCCCGAGGCGCTAGCAGACCGGCTGGCCGAGGCTTTATCGCTGTCACTTTCGGAACGGCGGGACATGGGTAACCGTGCGCGCCGGCACGCCGTCGCTCACTTTACAGTAAAAGCGATGCAGCGCCGGACGCTGGCCGTTTACGACAAGCTGATGTCCACCGGCCTGGAGCAGCGGTTCGCGGCCTGTGCGGGCCCATAATCTTCTGTAAATGCAGCGCATCGGAATCTTGACTTGCGATGGCAAGTCCCCGATTCTTGACCCTGTTGGGCCAGCGTCCGGGATTCGGCGAGCTGGCCGATCGTTTTGCTGCAACAGCTGATGGAGACTGCACATACGCCGTCCTATGAGAGCCGCGCCTGAGCGCGAGCCAACCGGCCCGCGGGTTAACGAAGCAATCCGCGTCCGCGAAGTCCGACTGATTGATCAGAATGGCCAGAACGTAGGCGTCGTCAGCACCGCTGACGCGATGGCCAAAGCAACCGAAGCGGGGCTCGACCTGGTCGAAGTATCGCCCGACGCAAATCCGCCGGTTGCCAAAATCCTCGACTACGGAAAATACAAATACCAGGAACAGAAGAAGGCCGCCGAAGCGCGCAAGCGGCAGAAGATCGTCGAGATCAAAGAGATCAAGATGCGTCCAAGCATCGATGATCACGATTACGACGTGAAGATGCGCTCTATCCGGCGGTTCTTCGACGAGGGCGACAAGGTCAAGATCACGCTGCGCTTCCGCGGGCGCGAGCTCGCGCACCAGGAACTCGGCTGGCAGGTGCTCCAGCGGGTCAAGGTTGACACCGAGCCTCTGGCAAAAGTGGAGTCGGAGCCAAGGATGGAAGGCCGCCAGATGGTGATGGTGCTGGCACCTCGCTGAGGCCCGCTCTTACGCGGTTGGCAATACGCGAAAGCCGGGGGGCGAAGTGCTCTCCCCCTCCCGGACGTCCACCCGCTCAACGCGTGCCGGCCGCGGGCCCTCATGGCAGCGGTCGAGTATCTCTTCGACCGCCTCAGCCGGACCGGAAAAGACGGCCTCCACGCTGCCGTCCGCGCGATTGCGCACCCACCCGGCTAGGGCCAGATCCGTCGCGATCGCCTCGGTCCAGTAGCGAAACCCAACGCCCTGGACCGTGCCCGTGATGCTTACGTGCACGGTGCGGATTGATGAGCCGGGTTGCGCCAACGCGCCGTTCCCTGACTAGTAGCCAAGGGCCATGCCGTCCTTGCGCCCATCGGAAGCGCCGATCAGCACGCCCCTGTCGCGGTCCATGACAACGATCTGGCCTCCGCCCCATGGCATGCGGCGCAGGACGATTTTGTGCCCGAGCGCTTCCAGGCCCGCCACCACATCTTTCGGCACCGATTCCTCGGCCACGAGCGAGTCCCCCTCGAAGAACATGCGGGGCGCATCCAGCGCCTCCTGCGGGTCCATGCCATATCCGAAGATGTTGTCCACGATGAAGACGTGCCCCATCGGCTGGAAGTGGGCACCCATCACGCCGAACGCCATATAGGGCTTGCCCTGCTTCAAAGCCATCGCCGGGATCAGGGTATGCAGGGGCCGCTTGCGCGGGGCGATGCAATTGGGGTGGCGGGGATCCAGCACGAAGCCTTCGCCGCGGTTGTGGAAGTTGACGCCGGTCTTGGCCGTGGTGATGCCGCTGCCGAAATCGCCGTAGAGCGAGTTGATGAAGGAAACCGCCATGCCGCCTTCGTCGACAATGGAGAAGCAGACAGTGTCGGATCCGCCCGGCCGCGGAACCGGCCCGAGATCAGGCCGGCGCTTTTTGCGGTCGAGCCGTGCCACCAGTTCGTCGATGACCTTGTCATCCAGCATGTGCGCAACGGGAACGTCCGCCACGTCGGGGTCAGCGACAAAGGCGTCGCGCATGGCATAGGCCAGGCGGGCGGCCTCCATCAGCACATGGTATCGTTCAACCGATACGGGCCCCGCCGGCGCCCGGCCGAGACGCTCCAGCATCTTGAGCATGATCAGCGCGGTGATGCCGTGGTTGCTGGGGGGGAGCTCGGCCAGGTCGAAATCACGATAACGACAGATGATGGGCTCGACGTAAGTCGCGGACCCGGACTGGGCGGCGAAATCATCCAGGGTATGCAGACCACCCAGCGCGTTGAGCTCGGCGACCATGTCCTCTGCCACCTCGCCCTTGTAGAACCCGTCCCGGCCCCGCTTGGCGATAAGCTTGAGGGTTCGCGCCAGCGCCGGAAAGCGCATGATCTCGCCGGCGGCGGGAGCACTGCCGTCCTTCTTCAGCAGGTTGCGCCTGGCTCCCTCTCCGGAGAGCTTCGGCACGGCGTGGGCCCAGTCCGCTGCGATGCGCGGCGCAACGACGAAGCCGTTCTCGGCCAAGTCGATCGCGGGGGCCAGCACGCGCTCGAGCGGCATCGTGCCATGGTCCTCAAGCAAACGGATCCAGCCATCAACGGCGCCCGGAACCGTGACGGCATGTGCGGTCGTGGTTTCTATGCGCCCGATCTTTTTGCCGGCGAACCATTCGGGTACGGCGGCCTTCGGCGCGCGACCGGCCGCGTTCAAGGCGATCAGCTTGTCCTGGCCCGGCTTCGCGATTATCGCGAAACAGTCCCCGCCAATCCCGGTCATCGGGCACTCGACGATGGCGAGCACGCCCGCAGCGGCGATCGCCGCATCCACCGCGTTGCCGCCGCTTTTGAGCACGTCGATGACGGCAAGCGTTGCTGTTGGATGCGACGTCGCGCACATCGCGCGCCGCCCGTAGACGACGGACCGGCCAGGGAAATGAAAATTTCTCATCCGCGATTGCTCCGATGTGCGACTGAAGATGGGGCGCCCGACTGAGCAGGCGGCGCAGTTGTGGTTTCAGCGGTCACTCAGACGAATTCCAGGATGACCGCATCGACGGCCAGGCTGTCTCCCGGCTTGGCCCTGATGGACTTGACCTCGCCCTCACGCTCCGCCCGCAGAATATTTTCCATCTTCATCGCTTCAACGACGCACAACGCCTCACCCTGCTTAACGCGTTGACCCGGCACGACATATATCGCCTTCACTAGGCCCGGCATCGGGCACAGCACCAGCTTGGTGGTGTCGGCGGCAACCTTCTCGGGCATCAGCGCGGCAAGCTCTGCCTCGCGTTCAGTGTAAACAAAGCAGCGCGCCTCGATCCCCCCGTGGAAGAGATCGTAGCCATTCAGGACCGGCCGTACCTGCACGGCCACGTGCTTGCCGCCCACCGTCCCGCTCCAGACGGGCTCGCCCGGCCACCAGGCGGCGTCGAGCGCGATGGGCTTGCGCGGCTTGTTTTTGCCGTCGAGAAAGGAAACCTTGATGGGCTCCCCCAGCGCCCCTTCCACGAGCGCCGACACGGTCTGCGTGCCGACCCGGGCGAGCCGCCGGCTCGCAAAGCGGACCGCCGGCCCGTTCATCTGCTGTGATATTTCCCGGCGGCGTGCATTGCCCAGGTGATCGATGGCGATTGCGACGGCGGCGAACAGCTCAAGCTGTTCGCCCTCGGGCACGGCCGATTTGAAGCCACCCTTGAATTCCTCGGCAATGAAGCCGGTGGAGAGCTTGCCGGCTCGCCATCGAGGATGGCGCATAAGCGCAGCCAGGAACGGGATGTTGTGGCCGACGCCGTCGATGATGAAGGCGTCGAGCGCGCCCGCTTGCAGGTCGATGGCATGCTGGCGGTCAGCGCCATGGGTCACGAGCTTGGCGATCATCGGATCGTAATGCACGGAAATCTCCGCGCCTTCGAACACCCCGGTATCGTTGCGGATGGCGCCGCCATCCACCGGACCTTCCCGGGGCGGGCGATAGCGCGTCAGCCGGCCGATCGAAGGCAGGAAGTTCCGATAGGGGTCTTCGGCGTAGATTCGACTCTCCACAGCCCATCCGTTCATCACCACGTCGGACTGGCGGATCTTGAGCTTCTCGCCCGCGGCAACCCGTATCATCTGCTCCACCAGATCGATGCCGGTCACCATTTCCGTGACCGGATGTTCGACCTGCAGGCGCGTGTTCATCTCAAGGAAGTAGAACGAGCGGTCCTGGCCGGCCACGAACTCGACGGTGCCGGCGCTGTCGTAGCCGACCGCCCTGGCCAGCGCGACCGCCTGCTCGCCCATCGCCTTGCGCGTCTTGGCATCGAGCAGCGGAGATGGCGCTTCCTCGATCACCTTCTGGTTGCGCCGCTGGATGGAGCATTCGCGCTCGCCCAGGTGGATGATGTTTCCGTGCTTGTCGCCGAGCACCTGGATCTCGATGTGGCGTGGGTTTTCAATGAATTTCTCTATGAACACGCGGTCGTCGCCGAAGCTCGATTTGGCTTCCGAGCGTGCGAGTGAAAAGCCTTCTTCCGCCTCCTTGGCGTTCCAGGCGATGCGCATGCCCTTGCCGCCCCCACCCGCGGAGGCCTTGATCATGACGGGATAGCCGATCTCTGTCGCGATGCGCACCGCCTGCCGGGCGTCGGCAATCTCTCCCAGGTGTCCCGGCACCGTCGACACGCGCGCCTTGGCAGCTGCCTTCTTGCTCTCGATCTTGTCGCCCATAGCGGCGATGGCGCGCGGGTTTGGCCCGATGAAAACGATGCCGGCCTTTTCCAGGGCGACGGGAAAGGCCTCGCGTTCGGACAGGAAGCCGTAGCCGGGGTGAACGGCATCGGCCCCGGTGCTGCGGCAGGATTCGACAATGCGATCGATCAGTAGGTAGGACTGGGCGGCCGGCGCCGGGCCGATGTTGACCGCCTCGTCCGCCATTTCGACGTGCAGGGCATCGCGGTCGGCGTCGGAGTAGACGGCGACCGTCCGGATCCCGAGCTTGCGCGCGGTCTTGATGATGCGGCAGGCGATTTCGCCGCGGTTGGCGATCAGGATCTTCTTGAACATGCCCCGCAGCTCGCTGCGCTTCTCCGGGGTGGATTGCGGCGTCCGGGCCGGAAAGTCAATGATTTCGAGGGCCCGCGCTCAGGGACTGCTTAAGCGGCCCATTTCGGGGCGTCATGGCGAGGCCCCGCCTGCCGTGCCCGGGTCGCGACGGTCTACAGCCGCTGTACCCGCGTCTGAACGGGCTAGGCGGCCGCGGCCGCCTTGTCGACCAGCTCCCGCAACAGCGGATGGATCGCCGGGCTCTCGGTCTTGAGGAAGCTGAGCAGCGCCTGTTCGTTGGGCGAGAGCTTGCCGTCGCGGCCGATGCGTTGGGCCAGCCACGAGGCCTCGGCCTCGGTGACCGCTTCGTGGGTTACGATCTCGATCTTCTGCTGCGTCAGCTTCTGGATCGCCCGCTCCTCGTCGGTCTGCTGACGATACCCGCCAAACAGGTTCTTCACCCCCGACCCCATACCGGCCAGGATGGCGTCGAGCGACAGCTCGCCGCGGCGCTCCAGCCACGCCTCCCGCGCCAGCGCAATTTCGCGGGGTGGGGATGCATAGCCGGATGCGGCCATCACGCAGTTGGCGATGGCCTTGACGAAGAAGTCCGTCCACGAGGGATGGTTGGGCGCGTCGGCGGTAGCCTCGTCGATGTCGAACAGCACTTCGGCCTCCGGCTGCGTCACCGCGATATTGCCATCGCTGCCAAAGCCGAAAACAATGCGGCGCAACAGTTGTACGTCGGCCTCGCTGACCACGCCGGGCTCCAGGCGGCCGCCGCCGCGCAGGACGCCGGTGCCGCTGATGACTGCGAATTTTACCTGGTCGAGCGCAAAGCGGATCAGGCTCTGGGGCACCCAGCGCGCCTTTTCGATCACACACACCAGCAATTCGAGTTCGGTCTTGCTTTGCACCTGGCCGTCGCGGGCGATGCGGTCGAGCAGCCACGCCGCGTTGTCGGCGGTGACATAGCCCTCGGGCTCGGCCTGATTGACGATGTAGTCCGTGATCATCTCGACGAAGCAATCGGACCACGCCGGATCCTGCACCGGACACGACTCATTGAGGGCGAAGATGGTGTCGGCTTCGTCGGCCGAAATTCGCCCGTCGTCATAGTAATAGCTGCGCCGCAGCTTCAGGACGTCCGCGTCCTTGATGCTGCCACGCGCCTTGATCTCGGCCACTGCCACTGCCGCGAGAACGCCCATTGCCACAAACCCCGCCCTTTCGTCTCGGGGCGAGGCTAAGTCACCATGGTTACGATCATCCTAATGGGTGTGCCGGACTCGCGCGGCTTCGGCCCTATCCGGCTCAAAAATCGAGACAATCTTGTAAGAGCGATCTTTGATGAACAGCGGAAGTCGCGGTAGCACCCAGCTGTGCCGCGGCGTGCCTCGCTTGCCGGGTCGAAACCGAAGTCGGTTGGTCCACCCGTAATAGATTTCCCTCCAGTGGCGGAGAACCGGGTGAAAACCAGCTGCTCTCATAACATCCCCAATTATATCAGGACTAAAGGCCGTTACACACAGCAGACCCCGCGCATAGCTAGCCATGCGCTTGATCGCTACCGCTTGCTCTTCGGGCGAAACATAAGCCAGGGAGTTCATGGCGAGCACCACGTCATAGGGCTCACGGGGCGAGAAATCGACGAAGGATGCCGGCGGAAGAAGAGCGACTGCACCGGTGATGCTCGCATCTATCGTTACCGTTCCTTGCCGAGGCCCATCGCGGAAAAAGCGGTGCGCCTCCGCCGGGACGCCCGATAGGCTTTCAGCCTCGTAGACCGCTGCGCGGGCAACATCCAAAAAGCGCGGCTCGATATCGGTCGCATGGATTGTGAAAGGCAATTCGTCGTAGAGACCACTCAACTTTGCTTCCATCACGAAGGAATACGGCTCGGCACCGACGGAACAGGAGTGGAATAGCATCCTGAATTCTGATGCCGTGCGCGGCAGCTCCCGAATCAACTCGATGAGGCAGCGTGTGAAGGCCCGGTTACGGAAGAACGCCGTGGTACCGGTATGCCTTCCCTGTATGGGCCTCATCGCTGCCGGTTCGTTGCTTCCCATCTGCCTGTCCAATATCGTTTGCTTATCAACGCCGTGAGTGGCTATCTCGCGGCATACCTTCGACAAGCCGCCCGGCCAGGACGTGAAGAAAGCCATACTCATTAACACGACGTTCCAGATCGGCCACCACGGCTGCACGCTGGTAGACCGCCAGTTGGATCGGCTGGCAAATGAGTGTGGTCTTCATATCATCGCAAAGCTGCCACTGGACTCGGATTGGTCGGCGCTCACCCCGCCGCAATTCGACGTCGTGCTGGTCAACGGCGAGGGCGGCCTCCACCATGACAGCAAAGCCGCCAAGCTCATTGCCCGGGTCCCGCAGTGGGCGAAGGCAATGAAGCGGCCGGCGCATCTCCTCAACTCGGTCTACGAGGCCAACAGCGCGGCCATTGCAGCGGGTGTGGCGCAGTACAATTCCATATTTGTGCGGGACGAGTTCAGCCGCCAGGCATTGGCGGCACAGGGGATTTCTTCGTCGGTCGTTGCGGATCTCGCCCTGACATGGGAACCGCCCGCGCTGGGAGGCGCTGGGCGCGAGATCGTGGTCACCGATTCCACGGTGCGCGAAACCAACGAGGCGCTGCACGCTCTGTCACGTGCGCTTCATGCGCGCTTCCTCCCCCTCATGGCGCGTCCGCCACGGCCGACTGAACCGGTTCATCACCCCTCTCGCTGGCGGCGTTACGTGGGCAAGCGGTTTGCTGCCCGGTTTGCGCCGCCCGGTCTGTGGCGCGACCGCTGGCGCGGGCTGATCCCGGAGTTCGACGATTTCGTGCGCTATCTCACCAACCACGCCGGGTTGATCGTGGCGGGACGGTTTCACGCGGTCTGCCTTGCTTTGGATTTGGAAATTCCCTTTTTGGCTGTCTCCTCGAACACTCGAAAGGTCGAGGGCGTCTTGGCTGCGGCGGGTCTACAGTCACGGCTCGTCAACAACCCTGCCGAACTATCCACGGTCTTGTTGCATAAACCGGTTCATGCCAAGGCTTTTACCGGACCGGAAATTGAAAAAATCAGGGCCTTCCGGCACCAAGTCATGCTCAACGCACGCCACATGTTGGAATCCATAGCAGGCTAGTTCCAACTCAGCTTCGTTAAGTTAGGTGTCGGAGAAATCTCATGGAGCTCGAAGTCTTACGCAGGCTCATCGTGGCATGGCTGCGCAGCCCGAAGCAGTTCAGTTCCCGCCAACTACCTCGCGACTGCAGTATATGCAAATATCATGGGATTTTCCTACCAGCAGGACACCCTCCGAGATGGAACGCGCGCTGCCCCGCTTGCGGCAGCCGAGAGCGACATCGCCTGAGCCACCTTCTGTATCAGGAAATCGATCTCTTCGATCGTAAGGACCTGCGAATTTTGCACTTTGCGCCGGAGCCCTACATGCTCCCACTCATGAAGGAACATGCACACTACGAGACAACGGACCCAAAGATTGAGGGCACTACACGTGCCGACGACATTCGGGCGATTGCTTCGAAGAACGAAAACTTTGACGTTGTCATAGCTCATCATGTATTGGAGCACATTGACGACGATAGGAAAGCTCTGGCTGAAATCTGGCGCGTCCTCGTGCCGGGAGGTCAAGCCATTCTGTCCGCTCCGATCAACTGGTCGCGATCGGGAACGTTTGAATCGGACAAGTTCAACACGCGAGCCGCGCGAGCTGCCGCTTATGGTGGGGCCGACCACGTTCGGTACTATGGACGCGACTTTCCTGAGCGAATCAGAACGGCCGGCTTCACTGTGCGCGAATTCCGTGCCGAACCGGAGCAAGAAGTCATGCTGGGACTTGGCCGTGACGAGGCCATTTATGTCGCAACAAAAACGTCCTGATGGGCTCGCTAGCCGTAGTTGCGGGTGGTTACCTTTTGGAAATTCACGGCCAGTGTGTTGCGCACACCTTTGAAGCCCGTCAAAGGTTCGCGACCGTGCCAGCTTTTGACATGTCTTGGATCGGAAACGACAAACGCGTA
This sequence comes from Hyphomicrobiaceae bacterium, assembly GCA_035550075.1. GTDB lineage: Bacteria > Pseudomonadota > Alphaproteobacteria > Rhizobiales > Hyphomicrobiaceae > AWTP1-13. The sequence continues at coordinate 19,213 of DASZQG010000208.1, forward strand.
AGCGCTGTTCGCTTTGAAGGGCATTCGTTTTACCTCTTCAAACGAGCGCCCGAAAAGCCGCTTCTTCGACTTATATAGGGACGTGCCAAGGTCAATATTGGCGTCGCTTTCCGGAAGATAGAATTGAAACGTTATGTACTTGCTCGGCCCATCGGGATGCGGTTTGATGCGGTAATCCTCTATGTCCCGAAGCAGCATCACATCATATCCACAATGCACCTCGGGAACTGCGGATTCCGCAATCTGAAGCCGCTCGGCGAGGTCTGGCGCCAGCTTTGCGAACATCGCACGCTTCAACTTTTCATCCGTCAGGGCGCGAACGATAGGTTGCCAAATCGCAGCAACGCTTGGCGGTGCTTTCGACAGTTCCTCGCGACTTAGATATAGAAGATCGCGTGTGCTCTCGCCGTTTGCACGGACATAGCGACGTGTGTTGAAGGGGACGTATTGCTCCCGCGGTGGAAAATTCGCGAGGATGCGCGGGTAAAGTGCGGGCGGGAAAATGTTCTCAAGATAGATATGACAAAAGGGATCTCTCTCAAGCGGGGTGTCGTTGATGCGACCGACCATGTGGTCGCGTATCGCCATTGCATCTACGGTTTGACCACTCGCATCAAAATCAACAGCAATCGACATCGTGGCGCTCCCTCGTACCGTGTTTAAAGTTAGCACCGGGGGCTACACCTGTCATGAGCGC
>DASZQG010000209.1:0-4026 GCA_035550075.1 Hyphomicrobiaceae bacterium
CGCCCGAGGGTCGACCGGGATGACGGACGAGCAAACCGCGCGATCGCGAGTCACGTCTCCTTCACCATATTGCCCGCCTTGGCATTCAACGCTGTCTCTGTCACAATAAAATCATGTCGTCGCAGAACACGTTTCGGGGAACGTTGCAGGCGTCGCAGACAATGTCTCGGGACTTGCCGCATCTCGGCACTGCAGAGACGCCGCCACCCGCCACCGCCTCCAGGCGCGCGCCGCGCCGCGTGACCGCCGCCGACCTGAAAGGGCTGGCGCTGGATTATCTCGACCGCTTCTCCGCCACCAAGCAACGCCTGCGCCAGGTCATGCTGCGCAAGATCCGCCTGTCCGCCCGCGCCCATGGCGACGACCCGGCGCCGATCGTCGCGGCGTTGGATGAGGCGATCCAGTGGCTGGAGGGACGCGGGTTCCTGAGCGACCGCGCCTATGCCGAAAGCAAGGCGCGTGCCCTGGTGGCGCGCGGCACCTCGCGCCAGCGCATCCTGGCCAACCTCGCGGCCAAAGGCGTGAACGGCGAAGATGCGCGCGAGGCGCTGGAGCGGCTGGCCCTGGAATATGAGGAGCCGGAGCTTGAGGCGGCGCAGCGTTATGCCCGCCGCCGCCGCATCGGTCCCTATCGCGCCGATGCAAGCGAACGCGCCGAGCTGCGCGACAAGGACCTCGCCTGCATGGCCCGCGCCGGCTTCGCCGGCCGCGTCGCGCGCCAGGTCATCGACGCGGACACGGACGCTTAAACACGAAGAAACGAAATGAAGTCTCCTCCACCGGAACGGGGGAGGGTTAGGGAGGGGGCAGCCGCGCCTCGGTGCCCGCGAATCTTCGCTCGCTGCCCCCACCCCTACCCTCCCCCATTCTGGTGGAGGGGGATTGCTTTGCGGTCAGCTTGGCTTCCTGCCCCACAGCGCGAACAGGCAGTGCGACACCTGCAGCGGCTCTTGCGGGAAGTCGCGGGCCAGCATGTCCTGGAGGTCGCGATCGACCGCGGGCACCTGATCCGGCGGCAAGCTGCCCGAGATCGCGGCGGAGGCGCGCAGGCGCCCGCGCCAGGCTTCGTGGCTGTAGGGGATGTCGAAATCGACCGAGAAGCTTTCCACGTCCGCGAACCCGGCCGCGCGCAGGTCGCGCACGAAGGCCGGCTTCAGACCATCCAGCCCGCCGAACGGCCAGGCCGGATTGTGCTTCTGCAGGATGGCCTCGCTCTTCTCCACCACGTTGCCCGGCAGAGGCAGCCAGTCCTGGGAGCAGATCACCAGCGCGCCGCCCGGTTTCAGCAGCCGCAGCACTTCCGCGGCAGCCCTCGCCCGGTCGAACCAGTGCCAGCAGCAGGCGGCGGTCACCAGATCGAAGCTGGAATCGGGCTGGCCGGTTTCCTCCGCCTTGCCGATCACGTAGTCCAGCGTCACGCCGTTCGTCGCGTCCAGCGCGCGTGCTGCCGCAATCATGTCGGCGGAGATGTCGAGCCCGGTGACCACAAGTCCCCGCTGCGCCAGGCCGCGGCCGAGATAGCCGGTGCCGGTCGCCAGGTCCAAGGCGCGCATGCCCGGCCGCGCCAGGCCGCGCCGCATCAGCCGGTCGAACAGGAAGTCCGGATAGCCGGCGCGATGACGGGCATAGTCCGTCGCGGTCTTGCCGAAATCCGCGTCGAATCTGGGCACTTTGTCACTGGATGGCTTCTGCATGCGTCCTTGTAGCCGCTGGACAATCCCGGGCCAAGCCGCCACCTTCAGCCCATGCATGGGGACCAATCCCGCGACTCCGCGGAACTGATCATAGTAGGTGGCGGCTTGGTGGGCCTGTCGCTGGCCATCGCCTGCGCCGAGGGCGGCATCGACACCATCGTGGTCGAGGCCGAATCGCCCGAGACGCTGACCAACGCCAACTACGACGGCCGCACCTGCGCCATCGCCCATGGCTCGCAACAGGTGCTGACCGCGATCGGCGCCTGGGCAGCGATGGCGCCGCACGCCCAGCCGATCGTCGATATCCGCGTCACCGACGGCGGCTGGCATGTGAAGGGCGAGAGCCGTGCCTATGTCCACTACAGCACCAAGGACCTGCCGCGCGACGAGGTGCGGGGCGCCAGCAGCGAACCGGTCGCGCTGCGCCCGCTGCGCGCCGACAACGAAGCGATCCTGGCCTGCGAGCCGGGACAACAGGCATCCCCGTTCGGCTATATCGTCGAGAACCGCATCACCCGCATCGCCCTGCTGGCGCGCGCCAGGCAATGCGACCGGCTGCGCCACATCGCCCCGCACCTGGCGACCTCGCTCGACCTCGATGCCGGCAGCGCCCGCGTGACGCTGGATGACGGCCGCATCCTGTCGGGTCAGCTCGTCGTCGCGGCGGACGGCAAGCAATCGGCGCTGCGCCGCATGGCCGGCATCAACGCGCGGAACTCCGACTACAAGCAGACCGCCATCGTCTGCACCGTCAGCCATACGAAGCCGCATCGCGGCGTGGCGCATGAGCATTTCCTGCCCGCCGGGCCTTTCGCCATGCTGCCGATGACCGACGAGCGCCTCGCCGACGGCGGCGTCCGCCACCGCTCCTCCATCGTGTGGTCGGAAGATCCGCGCCTGGTGCCGATGCTGCTGAAGCTGGAGGATGCGGAATTCGGCAAGGAGATCGAGCGGCGCTTCGGCCTCAGCCTTGGCAACATCCTGCCCTTGGGCCCGCGGTTCTCGTATCCGCTGACCATGCTGCTCGCTGACGCTTATGCGCGCGACCGCTTCGCCCTGGTGGGCGACGCGGCGCACGGCATCCACCCGATCGCCGGCCAGGGCTTCAATCTCGGCGTGCGCGACGTGGCGGCGCTGGCGGAGATCCTGGTCGAGGGCAAGCGCGGCGGGCTCGATATCGGCTCCATGCAGGTGCTGGAGCGTTATGTGCGCTGGCGCCGCTTCGACAATCTGATGCTGTCGAGCTTCATGGACGGGCTGACGCGCCTGTTCTCCAACGATGTGGCGCCGGTGCGCCTGGCGCGCGACGCGGGGTTCTTCCTGTTCAACCGCATCATGCCGCTGAAACGCCTCGCCATGCGCCACGCCATGGGCGTGGTCGGCAAGCTGCCCCGTTTGGTGCAAGGCAAGCCGCTGTGAAAGAGGTCCTGGGCCAAGAACCCGTGCCCGACGAACAGCAAATCACGTCGATTCTAGCCAATCTTCTTCTGCAGCCGAAACTAGCTCCTAGCGCGATCACGCTCGCGGGGGAGATCATCGCAATAGATGGTCGGCTAATGGAGTACGGCAGCGCGATGATCGCCGGCTCGATGACTGAAATCAGCAATCGCTTTGAGGCCTATTTCACCATCGCGAGTCGGACCGGCGGTGTTGTCGGAAGATATTGCGAGACGCACGACAATCAGGTGCTCATTCGCGAGCTCTCGGAGATCAAAGAAGTTCTCGCCAACCTATCTTGAAGCGCTCCAGCCGCTACCCCTCCGGGTCGACGAACACGCCTGTCTGGGTCATCAGCCGGCCGAAGCGCGGGTGGTCGAGTTCCATGGTGAAGCGGAACTCCCTGTCGTCGAGCGGCGCGTGGGTGACGCGGCAGGTGCCGGGCGTCATCCAGGCGGGAATACGCAGCCACCGCCCGCCGATCAATAGGCCGAAGCCGCGGCTTTCGAACACCAGATCGCCCTCATGCTCGAACACCGCGAGCAGCATCGACAGGCCGCGCCGCGTCACTTCCAGCAGGCGCTCGCTGCTCCAGGGCCGCTTGGTGGAGCTGACAATTTCGCTGCGGCCGGGCGCCGCCGACAGCAGGCGCTCATAGACCACGCCGTCGGCGCCGTCGCTATAGACCCGCACCTCGGCCACCCCACCTTGCATCGCATGGACCGGCAAGGGCGTGCCGAACAACACGCCGCACCAGGCGAACAGGCGGCCCAGCCCGGTCATCTCCACCGACATGTCGCCGCAATAGGTGATGGGGCCCGCCAGCACCGCGTCGCGGCTGAAGCGCCGCTGCGCCGCCGGATGCAGCCGGCGCCAGCCGGCTTCGCCGACCAGC
>DASZQG010000210.1:0-36638 GCA_035550075.1 Hyphomicrobiaceae bacterium
TGGCCCAGGAGCGCCTGGACTGGACCTCTCCAGCGCCGTTCGACCGGTCGCGGACGCTCGCCGAGGCGCTGCTGGAGCCGACGCGCATTTATGTGAAACCGGTGCTGGCAGCCATCCGGGCTGGAGAGGGCGTGAAGGCGGTGGCGCACATCACCGGCGGCGGCCTCTCCGAAAACCTGCCGCGCATCCTGCCGGCTGGGCTCGGCGCGCATGTTGACCTCGGGGCGTGGACAATGCCGCCGGTCTTCGGCTGGCTGCAGCGCGCCGCCGCAATCGACGATGCGGAGATGCTGCGCACCTTCAACTGCGGCATCGGGCTGGTGCTGGTGATCGCGAAGGAGGCCGCGGATGCGGTGGCCGCGCAGTTGCGCCAGCAGGGCGAACACCCCGTTGTCATTGGGGCCGTCGAGCCCGGGCGCGGCGTCAAATCCCAGGCCAAGGGCAAGGGCGAGGCGGAGGCCGTGCAGTATTCGGGGCGGCTGACGTCGGAGGCGTGAGGAAGCGACCGCACATGACGTCACCCAAGAAGCGCGTCGCCATCCTCATCTCAGGCCGCGGCTCCAACATGATGGCGCTGGTTGAGGCGGCGCGCGCAGCCGACTATCCGGCCGAGATCGCGCTGGTGGTTTCTAGCCGGCCCGACGCGCCCGGCCTCGCGTGGGCGAAGGCGCAGGGCTTGCCGACCGCCGCTTTCGACCACAAGGCTTTCCCGGCGCGCGAAGGGTTCGACGATGCGATCCACGCCGCGCTGACGGCAGCACGCATCGATCTGGTCGCGCTGGCGGGGTTCATGCGCATCCAGACGCCGGGGTTCGTGCAGAAGTGGCAGGGCCGCCAGCTCAATATCCACCCCTCGCTGCTGCCACTGTTCAAGGGCCTGCGGCCCCACCAGCAGGCGCTGGACGCCGGCGTAAAAATCTCGGGATGCACTGTGCACGTCGTGACAGAGGAGATGGATTCCGGCCCCATTGTCGCGCAAGCCGCGGTTCCGGTGTTGCCGGGCGACACAGCCGATTCGCTCGCGGCGCGCATCCTCACTGCGGAGCACAGGCTCTACCCGCATGCGCTTCGCCTTGTCGCATCAGGTCAGGCCACCCTCGACGGTGCCGCCGCCGCTGCCTCGGGGGACGCGGACTCGGAACAATCGCTGTTCTCGCCGCAACTTTGACGATTGGTAAACGCCGGCCACACCTATGCCGGAAAGGCCAGGGAGGGCGTGATAGAATCTGGACAGGCTTTCCGCACGGATGTTAACAGTCGGCCCAACCCTCGCGTGGGCGGCAACGTTCTGTCCACAAGCCAAATCGCCAGGGAAAATTAGGGAGGCGCCGCGTGGGCGGTAGTGGACCTGGTCACGTGACCGGCCAGTGTCGTCAAAGCGATTCCTGCGGAGCCCGCAGACATGACCGCACCCGTTTCCCACGTCCATCAGCTTGGTGAGGAAACCTCTGTCTGGTTCAGCCTGACGCCTCTGCTCAAGGGGCCCAGCAACCCGATGACCGTGCTGATGCTGATGGCGGAGCGCTACGGCGGCGTCATCCCCGTCAACATGGCCAACCAGCGCATCGTCATGCTGACGGACCCGGAGCATTTCAAGCGCGTGCTGGTCACCAAGGCCGACGACTACGTGAAATATTTCGACGGCCTGAAGCCGATCTTCGGCAAGTCGATGATCACCCACGACGGCGCGCTTTGGCAGAAGATCCGCATGCCGCAACAGCCGGCGTTCCACCCGGACATGTTCGCGGAGTACATCCCCTATTTCCTCGCCGCCATCCGCACCAAGATGGCGAACTGGTCGCAGCTCGCGCAAACCGGCGAGACGGTGGAGATGGTCGAGCAGACCTGGACGCTCGCCGCCGACATGATCTGCAAGGCTCTGTTCGACCGCGAGATGCCGTTCAATCCGCACTTCATCTTCAAGTGCGTGAAGACCTATACCGACGTGATGAACCACAAGGCGATCCGCCTCAAGAAGGTGGCCGGGGAGGAGTTCGAGATCACCGAGGAGGACGCCGCCAAGGCGATGGCCGTGTGGGGCGCCGTGCCGCCCGACGTGTTCTCCGCCGATCCGCGCGAGCAGCGCGAACGCACGCTGCTCCGGATGATAGAAGCGGCGGCGGCCGACCCGAGCATTCCCGAGTTCGATCGGCAGCAGGCGGTTGACGAGATCAAGCAGTACCTGTGGGCCGGCACCGAGACCACGGCGCTGACGCTGGCCTGGGCGCTCTATCTGACCGCGCGGCACCCCGAAGCCGCCGAGCGCGTCCGCAAGGAAGGCGAGACGGTGTGCGGGGATCGCGAGCCGACGGCGGCAGATTATTCGGCGCTCGCCTACACGCGGGCGGTGATCCAGGAGACGATGCGGCTCTATCCGCCGATCTGGATGCTGCTGCGGCAGGCGGCCAAACCCGACGTCATCGAGGGCAAGGAAATCCGCACCGGCGACAAGATCGCGCTGTTTGCGTACGGCACGCATCACAATCCCAAGTACTGGGAGGAGCCGGAGGAATTCAGGCCCGAGCGGTGGCTCGGCGATGCCGCCAAGAAGCGCAAGCCCTACACCTATCTGCCGTTCGGCGGGGGCAAGCGCTCGTGCATCGGCGGCGCCATGAGCCAGGTGGAGAACACCCTGGCACTGTCCATCCTGCTGCGCCGCTTCCGCCCGGAATACGTCGGCGCCGAGCCACCGGGCATCAACGCCACCGTGACGCTGACCCCTAAAGGCGGCCTGCCGTTCCGCATCAAGGAATTGAGCTAGGGCCGACCCCCGCCGGCACCGCGACCGAGCCGGTCAGCGAACGCCCCACCAGCCCAGGATCGCGCCCTGGATCAGCAGCACGCCAAGCCAATGCGCCGCGTCGATCAGCATCAGGCTGCGGCGGGCGCCCTGGAAGGCGTAGTTGACGACGATGGTGGTGGCGATGAAGCCGAACCACAAGAAGATGCCGGAGATCAACCCGTTGAGCGCGGTCGCCGCGACGCCGCCGCGGGTGAGGTGCAACAGCACGCCCGCAAACATCCAGGCCATGATCAATTCCGCGATGCAGGCGACGGCATAGACGCCGGGTGATTGCGCTTCCGCCTTGGCTTTTTCCGTCTCGGCCGGCGAGAGCCCGCGCGCCTCCATCCACGATGACGAGAGGAGGCCGTACCAGATGCCGCCGAACACGAAGCTCGCGGCGGCAGCGATCAGTATCGCCCAGTAGTTGATGGCACCGACAGGCATGATGGCCTCACGAATTGCGATCGCACGATCCTAGCAGGCGGAGCCGGTCCGGCGGCCACTCGGCGCTGCCGCAAGACGCCACACCGCCGTGCGCTTGATTTCCGCGTCTTCCAGCTCACGCGTGACCGGCACAACGTACTCGGCAACCTGCGCGAAGCGCGCCTGCGGGAAATAGCCCCGCCGCGGATCGCCGACCAGCACCTGCGTGCCCGCCGACACCGTCGCGTCGAGGAAACGTAGCACACGTTCCGCCAGCGCCCGCTCGTAGAAGAGATCGCCCACGACGACGATGTCGAAACCATCGGAGGGACCTTCGAGCAGGTCCGCCGCTGTGGCGTCGACCGCAACCCCGTTCGCTGCAGCGTTGAGCGTGATGGCGGCCACCGCAAACGGATCGATGTCGGCCGCGAGCGCATGCGCGGCACCGGACGTCATAGCCGCGATGGCGGCGAGCCCCGAACCCGCGCCCAGGTCCAGCACGCGCCTTCCGCGCGTGACGCACGTGTCGAGAAGGTAGCGCGCCAGCGCCTGCCCGCCGGCCCAGGCAAAAGCCCAGTAGGGCGGGGGCACGTTCATTTCGCCCAGCTCCTCCTCGGTCTTGCGCCAGATCGGCAGCGACTCCTCGGCCAGATGCAGCGAGATCTCCGGCGCTAGCGGCACGGCCAGCAGCCGGGTATTGGCATGGATGAACGCGGCGTGATCCATGCCATGACACCAGCAGAGCGAGGCTCGCCGCACAAGCCTGTTTGCCGTATAGCTGAAGCGGCAGCCAAATTGCGGAACAGGCCGATGACGGCATCTGACACGACACAGGCGCCTGCCGACGGGCGCATCACGCACGGTCGCGACGGGCGTGTTTTCCTGATCGGCATCGATCGGCCTAAGAAGCTCAACGGCTTTAGCCCGAAAATGCTGACCGAGCTGGCGCAGGCGTTCACCGCCTTCGAGCGTGACGACGACGCCTGGACCGGCCTGCTGTATGCGGAAGGCGCCCATTTCACCGCCGGGCTGGAGCTCGACAAGGTCGCTCCCGTGATGCGCGAGCGCGGCCACGTATTCCCAGCCGGCAACATCGACCCACTATCGCTGCGCCCGCCGATCCGGACCAAGCCGCTGGTGTGTGCCGTGCAGGGCATCTGCTTCACGCTGGGCATCGAGCTGATGCTGGCGGCCGACATCGTCATCGCCGCCGACGACTGCCGGTTCGCCCAGATCGAGGTGAAGCGCGGCATCATGCCCACCGGCGGAGCCACCGCGCGCATCGTGGAACGGGCCGGCTGGGGCAATGCGCAGCGCTACCTGCTGACGGGAGATGAGTTCGACGCGGCGGAAGCGCTGCGGCTCGGACTGGTGCAGGAGGTGGTGGCGGCAAGCGGGGTGCGCCGCCGCGCGCGCGAGATCGCCGAGACCATCGCGCGGCAGGCGCCGCTGGCCGTGCAGGCCTCGCTGGCGTCTTCGCGGCTCGCCGCCGAGCAGGGGCTGCACGCGGCAGTGAGGGAGTTCAACGCCCAGCAATCGCGGCTGATGGCAACCGAAGACGCCCGCGAAGGCGTAAGGTCATTCGTGGAACGCCGCCAGGGCCGGTTCGAGGGGCGCTGACGGGCGCCGATCATCCGCGACCGTACGACGGGACACTTGCGTCTCTGCGCGCCATGCGCCCTGTTTAAGCGCATCGGCCCGCCGGCCCGATTGCGTATCGACCTTGCGCCGCAGCCACGCAACTGCCTGCTCGCGGGTCGCAAACAGCAGGCCGTGCTGCAGGATATGGTCGAGGTAGACTAGCCAGCCATCGCCGCGGCTCAAAACGGCGATGTGGTGGCCCCGATAGGTTTCAGACCAGAACTCCTCCTGGTTGTCGAATGATTGCATCGTGTTGCCTCATGATCGCTGTCGTCCGCGGCGTTGTTGCCGGTGAAGGCGACGAAGGGAGAACGCGGCGATTGCGCACGCGTTCCGGAGGCGCGCCTCGAGGCGCGGCCGCCTGACTAAAGTCTGAAGGCGTCCGATTTTTCCGGCCTGCCCGCTACGGCTTCCGCGCGATCGCGTCCGCCTTGAGGCCGCCCATGCGGCAGACTTCCTTCCATTCCTCCGGCGTCACCGGCTGCACCGATAGCCGAGCCGTGCGCACCAGCGCCATCTGCGCAAGCTTCGGGTTGGCCTTGGCGGCCGCGAGCGTCACGGGCTTGGGCATATCGCACACCGCGCGCACATCGACGCACTTCCAGATGCCGGTCTCGTCACTCGCATCGGGATGCGCCAGCGCGCACACTTCGACAATGCCCACGACCTGCTTCTCATCGCCGGTGTGATAGAAAAATCCGAGGTCGCCGAGCTGCATGGCCTTCATATGGTTGCGGGCGACAAAGTTGCGCACGCCGGTCCACGGCTCGCCCTTCTTGCCGCGCGCCTTCTGCATGTCCCAGGAGTGTTCGTCGGGCTCGGTCTTGAACAGCCAGTAGGCCGGGCCCGTGCGCGGCTCGCTCTTGGGTTTGCTGGCCTTCGACTCAGGTTTCTTTGCCTTCGCCATGGTGCGGTTGCCTTCAGCTTTCTGCCCGGAAGGGCCGCGACAGCAGCGCCTCGATCGCCGCATCGACGGTCACCTCGCCGGCGATGATTGCCTGCACAGCCTGTGCAATCGGCATATCGATACCCTTCTGCGCGGCCACCTTGGTTACCGCGGCGGCGGTATAGACGCCCTCCGCCACCGAATGCCGGCCGGCCAGCACACTCGCGAGCGTCTCGCCACGGCCGAGCGCCCGTCCGAGCGACATGTTACGCGACTGCGGACTGCCGCAGGTCAGCAGCAGGTCGCCTAGGCCCGACAGCCCCATCAGGGTCTCGGATCTCGCGCCGAGCGCCTCGCCGAACCGTCGCAGCTCGGCAAATCCGCGTGTGACCAGGGCCGCGTGCGCGCTGGCACCCAGCGCCTTGCCTTCAACGATGCCGGCGGCGATCGCCAGCACGTTTTTCACCGCGCCGCCGAGCTGTGTGCCGACGATGTCGCTGGAGCGATAGAGCCGGAACTGGCGGTAGCCGAGCGCATCGACGAGCTGGCTGCCGAGCGACTCATCCGTGCAGGCCAGCGTCAGCGCCGCGGGCAGCCCGCGCACGACATCGGCGGCGAAGCTCGGCCCTGACAGCACCGCGAGCGGGGCCTGCGGAAGGGTCTCGCCGACCACTTCCGAAAGCAGCTTGCCGGTCGCCTGCTCGAGGCCCTTGGCGCAGATGACGACGGGCGTGCCCGCCGCAAGATGCAGCTTCAATGCAGCGCAGGTCGCCCGCACGTGCTGGGCGGGCGACACCAGCAGCACCACCTGCGACCCCGCCAGATCGGCGAGGCTGCCGGTTGCTCTAAGATCCGGATCGAGGGCCGCGCCGGGCAGGAAGCGGGAATTGACGTGGGCCGTGTTGATCTCGTCCACAACCTCGGCTTCCCGCGCCCAAAGAAGGGCGGCGCGGCCCGCGCGCCGCATGGTTCCGGCGAGCGCGGTGCCCCACGCTCCGCCGCCGATGACGCCGATCGTTGCGAATGTCACGGGCGCGATCCCAAGCCTGCGCGAGGCCCGATCTGTAGCACGCGAAGGGCGAGGCGCAAGTTTCCCCGGCGGACAGCTTCACTGCCGCGAGTGACGAGGAAGGACGCGCACCTGCGGGGCGAGTCTACATCATGACACGGTTTGCAGACCCGGGGATAACGTGCCGAACAAGGTAAACAGGGCTACGCTTTGGCCCCGAGACGGCCGGCGCCGAGCGCCGGTTTCGCCACCGGGTCGAGCGGCCAGCGGGCGCGGGCGGCGCAGTCGAGGCCATCCACCCAGCCGCGCGCCAGCCGCTCGGCGCCGGCCCAGGCCACCATCGCGGCATTGTCCGTGCAAAGTTCCGCCGGCGGCACGTGCAGCGTCCAGCCTTCGGCCCGCGTGACCTCGGCCAGCGTGCTGCGCAGCCGGGCATTCGCCGCAACGCCGCCAGCAACCACGAGGTGCCGCGGCGCCGCGTTGCCCAGCCGGTCATGCGCCAGCGCCAGGCCGCGGCGGACGCGGTCGGCGACGCTGTCGGCGACGGCCGCCTCGAACTCGGCGCACAGGTCGGCAACGTCGGCCGGAGACAGCGGGGCGCGCGCCTGCGCCTGCTGGCGGACGGCGGTTTTCAGGCCTGCGAACGAGAAATGCGGCTCGGCGCGCCCCAGCATCGGCCGCGGGAGGCAGAACCGGCCCGCGGTGCCACGCACCGCCGCGCGTTCCACGGCCGGACCGCCGGGAAAGCCGAGGCCCAGCAGCTTCGCGGTCTTGTCGAAGGCCTCGCCGAGCGCGTCGTCGATGGTGGTGCCCAGCCGCTCGTAGCGGCCGACCTCGTGCACGAACAGGAGCTGCGTGTGGCCGCCGGACACCAGCAGCATCAGGTAGGGCGGCCTGAGGCCCTCGGTGAGGCCGACGGTGAGCGCGTGCGCTTCCAGGTGGTTGACCGCAAGCAGCGGCAGATCGTGCACCAGGGCGATGGCCTTGGCCGTCGTGACGCCGACCAGCAGGCCGCCGATCAGTCCGGGCCCGGCGGTGACCGCGACCGCATCGAGCCCGTCGAACCAGAGGCCGGCGGCGCGCATCGCCTCGGCAATGATGTCATCCAGGCATTCGACATGGGCGCGCGCGGCAAGCTCGGGCACGACGCCGCCATAGCGCCGGTGCTGCTCCCACTGCGCCCGCACGACGTTCGACAGGATGCGGCCGGCGCCCTCCGCCGAGCGCGCCACCACCGCCGCTGCGGTCTCGTCACAGCTCGTCTCGATGCCGAGAACCAGCGACTCGCGGCGGCGCGCGACCCCGGACTCGCGGTTCTGCGGAAGTGACTGAGCGGGTGTTTGCATTGCGCCGCGCAAAGGGCTTAATGGCATTGGCATCGAACCGCCTAGCACCTGGGGTGTTGCGCGTGCAAGCAGCGAAAATCCGGATCGGCGCGCGGGGGTCCCGGCTCGCGCAGGCGCAGGCCCGCGAGGTGCAGGAGCGCCTGCTGGCGGCGCACGGGGCCGATACCCTGGCGTTCGAGCTCCGCGCCATCACCACCACCGGTGATCGCATCCAGGATCGCACGCTGGCCGATGCCGGTGGCAAGGGGCTTTTCACCAAGGAAATCGAAGACGCGCTGCTGGCGGGTGAGATCGACCTCGCCGTGCATTCGATGAAGGACATGCCGACTGTCCTCCCGCCGGGTTTGGCGCTGGCCTGTTTTCTGCCACGCGAGGACGTGCGCGATGCGTTCATCAGCCCGCGCGCCGCAATGCTGGGCGACCTGCCCAAGGGCGCCGTGCTCGCCACGTCGTCGCTGAGGCGGGCAGCGCAGGCGCGCTGGCTGCGGCCCGATCTGACGGTCGTTCCGATGCGCGGCAACGTCGAGACGCGGCTGCGCAAGCTCGAACAGGGTGTGGCCGACGCCACCCTGCTGGCAATGGCTGGCCTCAAGCGGCTCGGCCTTGCCGGTGAAACCGGGACGCCAGTGCCCGTCGACGACATGCTGCCGGCCGTGGCTCAGGGCGCCATCGGCGTCGAAATACGCGCAGGAGACGCGCGCGCGGCAGCGCTGCTTGCCCCCATCAATCATGAGCCGACCGCGCTGGCCGTCACCGCCGAGCGCGCGTTTCTCGCGAAGCTGGAAGGGTCGTGCCGGATGCCCATTGCCGGGCTTGGGGAGGCTGCTGAGGGCCGTTTCCTGTTCCGGGGAATGGTGCTGAGCCCCGACGGTCGCGAGCGCCACGCGACCCGCCGCGAAGGCCGCGCGGCCGAGGCGATCGTGCTCGCAGAGGACGCTGCGGCCGAGCTCTTAGCCAGCGCCGGCCGGGCCTTCTCCTGATCATGCGGAAGCTGCCATGCGCCTGCTGGTGACGCGGCCCGAGCCGGAAGCGCTGAAGCTGCGTGCGACGCTCGAAGAGCTAGGCTACGAGGTGACCGTCGCGCCGCTGCTCAGCGTCTCGTTCGAGAACACCGATGGTCTCGACCTCGAGGGCGTGCAGGCGCTGATCGCCACCAGCCGCAACGGCGTGCGCGCGCTGAAAGGAAGCGCCGCGCTGGCGGCCGCGCGGCGGTTGCCGATGTTCACCGTCGGCAGCGCAGGAGCGGCGGAAGCGCGCGCGCTTGGCTTCGAGACGGTGATCACCGGCGCGGGTACTGCATCGCAGCTCGTGGCGCACGTGGCTTCGGCGGTCGATCCTGCCGCGGGATTGGTGCTGCATCTCGCGGGTGACAAGCTCGCCACCGACCTCAAGGGCGAGCTGGAAATTCTCGGCTTCCGCGTGGTGCAGCGCGTCGTCTACCGCACGCAGCCGGCACAATCGTTCCCCGAGGAGGTGGTGGAACAACTGGCGATGGGCGAGATCGAGGGTGTTATCCTGATGTCGCCGCGCACGGCGGCGACCTATGCGCGCCTGGTGCGCAAGCACGGACTTGCGGGTTCCATAGGCGGTATAGCCCATTTCTGTTTGTCCGAGGCCGTCGCAACGCCGCTCGAGGCGCTCGGTACGCTGCCCGTGGAGATTGCTGCGGCACCACGGCTGGAAGAACTGCTTGCCCTGATCGAGAACACCGCTGCACAATCCGAGCGCTAGTCTGGGCAGGGCGCTTCGCGGGGAGGAATGGGCAGCGGCAACGCGCAAGCCGCCGGCTGCCCTCGAGCCAGGACGAGGCCATGACGGACAAGGATGATACCGGCCCACGCCCGCCGACATCGGCCGATCAGCCGGGCATCAAACGGCCCCACACGACGCTGGACCTTAAGGCCACGGAGGTGGGCGGCGGCCCGAAACCTTCGGGACCGGGACCGCAGGCGTCCGCCGGCGGGCCGGGTGCGCGGGCATCCGCCGGCGCGCGCAGCGGTGCCTCGGGCACGCAGCGGTTCGGCTCGATTCTGGCCGGCGCGGGCAGGCTATGGCGGTCCAATCACTTTCTGTCGCACGTTGCCGCTGGCGTGGCAGGCGCCCTGATCGTGCTGCTGGCGACCTATCTCGCCGGCTTCGATGGCTCCGCACCGGACACGGGATCGACGCGCCTGGAGAAGCAGGTCAGCGACATTGCAGCGAGACTGCAGGATCGCGCGGCCGACGACGGCAATTTGCGCGATCGGATGGCGGCGCTCGAGCGCAGCGTTAGCTCCGTCAGCGCAGCGCAGACAAAGACCGCCGCTGAGACGAAAGCGCTCGCGGAAAAGGCAGCCGGCGCGCCGGCAATCCCGCGCGATCTCGCCGACCGCATCTCGAAACTGGAAGCGGCGCTGGCCGCGAGTCCGGCGGCCGACGCCTCAAACGAAGCGCTCAAGTCCGGTCTGGCGCGCCTCGCCACCGAGCAGACCAATGCCAAGAGTGAACGCGACCGGCTGGCGCAACGCCTGGAGATCCTCAAGGGGGACGTCGACGCGCGCCTTGGCGCGACGGCGAAGGCTTCCGACGTGGCAGCGCTCAGCACCCGGCTCGCGGGCATCGAGGACAACCTGCAGAAGTTTCTGAAGAGTGAAGGCGACCGCAACGCCAACGCCGCGCGCATCGTGCTGTCGCTCGAGCTCGCCAATCTGAAGCGGACCATGGATCGCGGCGATCCCTATGCGGCCGAGCTCGACGCGGTCAAGAAAGCCAATCGCGCCGGGCTCAACCTGGCGCCGCTGGAGCGCTACGCGCTGGATGGCGTGCCGACGATTGCCACGCTCACGCGGTAATTCCGCAAGGTGGCCGATGCGATGATCGATGCGGAGAGCGAGCCGCCCAATGCCGGCGTCGTCGATCGCCTGCTCAACAGCGCGCGCTCCATCGTGCGCGTGCGCAAGGCGGGCAACGACCCGGACGACATGAGCGTGGAGGCCATCGTTGGACGCATGGAGACAGCGCTCAAGGGCGGCAGGCTGGGTGACGTGCTCGCGGAAGGCAAGAAGCTGCCGCCGAAGGCCGCCCTCGCTGGCGAGGATTGGCTGAAACAGGTCCAGGCCCGGTATTCGGTCGACCAGGCGCTCGCGGAGATCGACGCCGCGCTCAGGACGTCGCTCGCCCGCCAGGACGGCAAGCAATGATCCGCATCCTGTTCCTGCTGATCCTGGTGTTCCTGGCCGCGGCCGGCCTGCACTGGCTGGCGGATCGTCCGGGCAATGTGACCGTCGAGTGGCAGGGGTATATCGCCGAGACCAGCGTGTTCCGCGCCATCGTGCTGCTGGCGCTCGCCGCCACCGCCGCGGTTCTGGTGTACGGCCTGTTGCGCCAGATCTGGCGGAGCCCGGCCATCGTTGGGCGCATGCTGCGGCGCCAGCGCGAGCAGCGCGGCCTCGATGCCCTGTCGAGCGGCATTATCGCCGTGGGCGCAGGCGACCAGGCGCTGGCTCTGCGCTACGCGGGGCAGGCACGCAAGGCATTGCCGAACGAGCCTCTGACGCATCTGCTGCGCGCGCAGGCGGCGCAGATCACGGGCGACCGGGCAACCGCGCGGCGCATCTTCGAGGCCATGCTGGGCGCGCCCGACACCGAGCAGCTCGGTCTGCGCGGGTTGTTCCTGGAGGCCGAGCGCGAGGGCGACCAGGAGGCCGCCCGGCAGTTCGCCGAGCGCGCACTGGCCGTCAATCCGCGGCTCGGCTGGCCGCTGGAGGCGATTTTCGACCTGCAGTGCCGCGCCGAACAGTGGCAGGGCGCGCTCGATACGCTGGCCCTGGCCCAGCGGCACCATCTCATCGACAAGACCGTTGCCAATCGCCGGCGCGCGGTGCTGCTCACCGCCCAGGCGCAGATGGCGGAAGAAAGCGCCGCCGACAGCGCCCTCGACCTCGCGCTGGAGGCGCATCGCCTGGCGCCCGACCTTGTGCCGGCGGCCGCAATCGCGGGACGCGTGCTGGCCGCGCGCGGCAGTACGCCGAAGGCGGCGCGCGTTCTGCTCAAGACCTGGCGGCTCAGCCCGCATCCGGAGCTGGCGGTGGCCTACGCTTACGCGCGGCCAGGCGACAGCCCGCGCGACCGGCTGACACGCGTGCGCCACCTGGGCCGGCTGACGCCCAACGACAGCGAGGCCCTGATCGCCATCGCCATCGCCGCCATCGAGGCGCGCGAGTACGAGGAGGCGCGCAAAGTACTGGAGCCGATGCTGAAGGACCGGCTGACACAGCGCGTCTGCACGCTGATGGCGCGCATCGAGGGCGAGCAGCATGGCGATGCGGGCCGCGTGCGCGAATGGCTGGCGCGCGCCGTCAACGCGGCGCGCGATCCGGCCTGGACCGCGGACGGCATGGTATCCGACCACTGGGCTGCGACCTCGCCGGTGACGGGTGCGCTCGATGCTTTCCAGTGGCGCGTGCCGGTGGAAGCCATCGACCAGCCGGCGGCCTCCTTGGCGGCCAAGGTGGAAGCGCTGGTAGGCCTCGGTGCAGGACCGGAGCCCGCGCTGGAACGCGCCAGGCCAGCAGCACGCCTGCCGGCGGCGACAGCCGAAGTCGCCACGCCTGAGCCCGGGGTACCAGAGACCGCGATCGAACCCATCGTGCCGCCTGCGGCCCGGCCGTCACCGCCACCGGCGCCGCCCCCAATCACCGAGGACGTCACCCCAGGCCCTGCCGCCGAACCGGCAAAGGAGAACACGAGCCGGCAAGAGCCAGGCACCGAGCCCCGCGATCCGGCGCCACCTGCGCGCGAGCGCAACCGCCCCACGGACGCAGTAGCGCGCTCCGTCGAGCAAAAGGAGTGGCCGCGCGCGTCGCCGGAGCCTAGAATTTTTGTACCGCCCCGCGCCCCGGACGATCCAGGGCCTGAGGCGAGCGAGGATGAATTCTCCGGCGCCGGGTTCCCGGCGTCCGGGGCGAAAGCATAGGGGGTGCGAGACCGGCAGGGCCATCGCACCCAGCGTGACGGGAGAATCAGCCGGGTGAGGAGATAAGCCGATGGAAACCGGCGCGGCGCTGATGCTGGCGCGACTGCAATTCGCGTTCACTGTCTCCTTCCACATCGTATTTCCTGCCTTCACCATCGGCCTCGCCAGCTATCTCGCGGTGCTGGAAGGGCTATGGCTGGCCACCGGACGGCAGATCTTCCTTGCGGCGTTCAACTACTGGAAGAAGATCTTCGCCATCAGCTTCGGCATGGGCGTGGTTTCCGGCATCGTGCTGAGCTACCAGTTCGGCACGAACTGGAGCGTGTTCTCCGACAAGGTCGGACCGGTGCTCGGCCCGCTGATGGGCTACGAGGTGCTCTCGGCCTTCTTCCTGGAGGCCGGCTTCCTTGGTGTCATGCTGTTCGGAGTCGACCGGGTCGGTAAGGAACTCCACTTCTTCGCAACCTTGATGGTCGCCGCCGGGACGCTGCTGTCCGCCTTCTGGATACTGTCAGCCAACAGCTGGATGCAGACGCCGGCCGGCTACGCCGTCAACGCCGCCGGGCAGTTCGTACCGGCCGACTGGTGGGCCGTCATTTTCAACCCGTCGTTTCCCTACCGGCTGGTTCACATGACGCTTGCCGCCTACCTCACGACGGCGCTGGCGGTGGGCGGTGTCGGCGCCTATCACCTGCTGCGCGACAACACCAACGCCAGCGCGCGCCTGATGTTCTCGATGGCGATGTGGATGGCCGCGGTGGTGGCGCCGATCCAGATCCTCGCCGGCGACCAGCACGGTCTGAACACGCTGGAGCACCAGCCCGCCAAGGTGGCGGCGATGGAGGGGCACTGGGAGACGAAGCCCGGCCAGCCCGTCATCCTGTTCGGCATGCCCGACATGCAGGCGGAGACCACCCGCTACACCCTGGAGATTCCGAAGCTCGGCAGCCTCATCCTCACCCATGACTGGAACGGCACCGTGAAAGGGCTGAAGGCGTGGCCGCCGGCGGAGCGTCCGTATGCGCCGCTGGTGTTCTGGAGCTTCCGCATCATGGTCGGCTGCGGCTTGCTAATGGCGGCGGTCGGGTTGTGGAGCCTGTGGCTGCGCTGGCGCGGCCGCCTCTATGACAGCCCGGCGATGCTGCTGGCAGCGCTGCTCATCTCCCCCACCGGCTTCATCGCCGTGCTGGCGGGCTGGGTCACGACCGAGGTCGGCCGGCAGCCCTACACCATCTACGGCCTGCTTCGCACGGCGCAGTCCATGTCGCCGATCGATACGCCGGCGGTCGCCTCCTCGCTCCTTGCCTTCGTCATCGTCTACTTCGTCGCCTTCGGCGCGGGCATCTTCTACATATTCCGGCTGTTCGCGCATCCGCCCCAGCTCGACGAGCCGGACGTGGAGAAAGGCGTGCCCGTCCGCGCAGCCGGGGTTACGCCGGCAGCGGGACTCGCCAGCCCATCGTCCGCCCAGGGCCGCTAGGAGGCTCCCCATGCCTTTCGATCTTCCTTTCATCTGGGCCGGGCTGATTGCCGTCGCAGTGCTGTTCTACGTGCTGTTTGACGGCTTCGATCTCGGCATCGGCATCGTCTTCCCGTTTCTCGACAACGAGAAGGACCGCGACCAGGCGATGAATTCGATAGCGCCGGTCTGGGACGGCAACGAGACCTGGCTGGTGCTGGGCGGCGGCGGGTTGATGGCGGCCTTTCCGCTGGCCTACGCCGTGGTGCTGCCGGCGTTGTACGCGCCGCTGATCGCCATGCTGCTCGGCCTGATTTTCCGGGGCGTCGCCTTCGAATTTCGCTGGCGTGCCCGGCAAAAGGCGAGCTGGGACCTGGCCTTCACCGGCGGCTCGATCGTCGCTGCGCTGGCGCAGGGCATCGCACTCGGCGCGTTGATCCAGGGCATTCCGGTGGCGGGTCGCGCTTATGCCGGCGGCTGGTGGAACTGGCTGAGCTGGTTCAGCCTTCTCACGGGCGTCGCGCTGGTTGTCGGCTATGCGCTGCTGGGTGCAACCTGGCTGATCATGAAGACCACCGGCGGTTTGCAGGACAGCGCCTATCGCCTGGCCTGGATCTCGGGAGTGGCGACGCTTGCGCTGATCGGCATCGTCAGCCTGATCACGCCGTTCCTGGGCCCGGTTTTCATGCACCGCTGGTTCGACTGGCCGGCCATCCTGTACGTCGCGCCGGTGCCGCTGCTGGTGGCGGCGGCCGCCTACGTGCTGCTCGCCGGCCTGGCGGCGCGGCGCGAGACCTCGCCGTTCCTGGCCGCGATGGCGCTGTTCGTGCTGTCCTATATCGGTCTGGGGATCAGCTTCTATCCTTACATCGTGCCGCCGCACATCACCATCAACGCGGCCGCGGCGCCCGATGCAAGCCTCGGCTTCCTGCTGGTGGGCGCGGTGATCCTGATCCCGCTGATCCTGGGTTACACGGTGCTGGCCTACTGGGTGTTCCGCGGCAAAGTGCAGGATACGGGCGGCTATCACTGAGGGACCGGCACCGGTGCGCGAGACGTCGTGGCTGCGCCGTGTGCTGTGGTTCGTCGGCTTGTGGGTGGCGGGCGTTGCCGCCGTCGGCGTGCTTGCGCTGCTGCTGCGATGGATTCTTCTCTAGCAAGCTGTTTCACACCAAACACCGCGAAGGTCCGTATGCGGACCCGGGGCCGGCGGCCCTGGCTCTCCGCTTCGCTTCGGCCGCGATGACAGGTCCAGGGCCCGTCCGGCGCCAGCTATTGCGCCATCGCAGTCGCCCGCCGCGGCGGGGGCAGACGCTGCAGCTTGTGTGCGGCGACCCGTGGCGCGTGCCCGCGCCTGGAGGCGACGGCCGGCTCGCGCCCATTCAGCGCCGCATACAGCGCGGCACGCATCCGCCGCATCGGCAGGGCCAGGTTTGCGTTCTCCTCCGTCTGGCACTGCCCCTCGAGCTGGATGCCGACCAGGCGGCCCTGCTTGTCGAGCAGGGCAGCGCCCGAGGAGCCGGTGGCCGTGGATGCCGTGTGCAGGATGCGCTGCGTCTCCGGCGTCACCAGGCCGGTGGCGATCTTCTTGTAGCCACCGAAGGGGTGCTGGATGACCGCGACCGGCTCGCCGGTTTCGACCACGCTGGTCCTGATCTTGCCGGCGCCGAGCGCAAAGCCGCCGATCTGCTCCGGCGCCCCCGCGACGTGCAGGATCGCGAAATCGAGATCGCCATCGGCATCGTAGCTCAGGTTCGTGAGCGAGCGGACCGTGAAGGACAGCAGCGGCCGCCGGGGCGCCGGCGCGATGTTGTCGATGGAGACGACGGGGCTGAGATCGGCCTGATCGTTGAAGTCGACCACCAGCAGCGTTGCGAATTCGGCCTCGGTCAGCTCGCGCTTGCGGTCGCCGATGGTGAAATAGGGATACTCGAGGTTCTCGCGGTTGACCCAATAGTCCTTGGCGATGCAATGCCCGGCGGTGAGGATGATGTTGCCCGCAATCAGCGTGCCGGTGCAGATGCCCTCGTCCTTGCCTGCCAGGCCGGTGAACCCTCCCATCGAGAACGAGGTCGCATGCAGCCGGGCAGCCAGCGGCTCGAGAATCTTGCCGGCGAGGCTCGCGTGCGTCACGCGGATGCGCACGGTCGAGCGCGCCCAGTCGGCCACGTCGGCGCGCCGGAAGTTGGCATCGCCCGGATACTCCTCGACGTCAAAGAGCTGGCTGTTGACGCAGATCGACTGCTTGGTATTGGGGAAAAAGAAAAGGTCCGACAGTGCGCCAAACAAAGGCTGCTGCTGAAGAGAGACCGGCTCGGACGCCTGCTTTTGTCCCGATCCGGGCCGCGGCACTTGCGAAGGGTGCGGGCTCTCGGGAAAAGCAGCCTGCCGCCAAGTCTGCGCGATGGCGCACTCAGGCCAAAAGCCAGCAATCGCCAGCAGAAGCGCAAGAACAATCGTTCGGAACGTGAACGCCGACCCGCACATCACCCAACCCCCGCGGTCTCGATGCACGCATGCTAGGTGAAACCAGCGACTTCCGTCCATGACAGGACCCATGCCGCGTGTGGACAAGCCGGCAACTATGGCGATCGTGCAACGCGTGCCCGGCTGTGGCGCGTGGGCCATAGCGCAGGCGGAGCCGGTGGGCTAGGGTCCCCGCCTTCGTGTGGGGTTGGGGTATGTCGTTGCGGTGCTGGCGTTTCCTTGCGGGCGCATTCGTCTCCATTGCCGCCTCGCTGCAGGTCGGATGCAGCGCGCGCGTCGCCCCTGACACAGCGGAGCTGGTTGCCGCCGCCGACGTCATCAATTCCGTCTTTTGCGGGCTGGCGATCGCCAAGCAGAACGCACAGCGGCTCGGCATGGAGCTTCCGCTCTATGTGAAATTCACGCTCGAGCTGAAAGTGATCAGCGCGGATTCGGTCGGCATCGACATCGGCAGCAAGAGTTCGGGCGGCGGCAGTGGCGGCAGCTCCGGCTCGGGCAAATCCGGTTCGACGGCCAAGACCAGCGTGGTCGCCAGCCAGGGCAGCCTCGCGCTCCCGTTCGTGCCCTCGCTCAGCCTTGCCGACAACCAGGGCTGGACGGTGGACACTACGCTCGACCTGCTCTTCAAGCTCGACAACATCAAGCCCGCGTTCTGCTCGGCGGCGCAGATCAACCCGTACCTGGGCAAGGCTGGCGCGGCCTCGAACGCCCTGTCGATCTGGATCGGCAATACGGTCACCACCGCCGCGGCCACCAACGGCGGCTTCATCGACCCGAAATCAGCCGAGGTGACACGGACATTCGTCTACGACGCGACGTTTTCCGTGACCAAGAGCGCGAGCGGCTCGGTGGGCTTCCCGCTGACGATCGTCCCTGTCACCATCACCCCGAGCGCCAGCAGCTCGCGCAACGATGTGCAGCACCTGTCGATGGTGCTGTCCAGCGATCCGGCGACGGCCAAGAGCTCGCGCCTGGTGCCCACCACGACCACCGGCAGAAACAAGGAGAGCCTGCTGGTCGCGGTGCCTGCCGTGCGCGACTTCAATGCGATCCACCGCGCAAGCGAATTGTCTCCGGTTCCCTACTTCTAAATTCTGGATACGTAAGACAGGCAGACACGGCCTCGCCGCAAATTCGCGAGCGGGAACGATGAGTTCCACGCCAACAGGCGCATGGAACCGCGGGCGAGTCGCCGCAGACTGCGGCCGCAACGTGAACGGTTTTTCGTAATTTTCTCGTGAGCGAGCGAAGTGGCGGCGCGTAGTCAGGAACCCATGGCCGATGGCGGCTGTTTACGACCAAACAACACCGCGAAAGGAGATCATGATGCGAAAACTTCTGCTTGCCGCCGCCGCAGCCGCCACCACGCTGACAGCGGGCTACGGCGCAGCGTCCGCCCAGGTCGCCATCGAAACGCCGCGTGGCGGCGTCTACGTCGGGCCGGCCTACGACCCCTACTATTACGACGAGTACGGCTATTACGACGGCTACGAGGTTCGCTCGCGCCAGCGCTATCGCGACCGTACGTTGTGCGGCTGGAACGCCCACTGGAACGGCGAGGTCTGCCTCCCAGGCCGGCGCTAACACTTGCCCAGCAGGCGCGTGAGCCCGGCTGGGTGCGTTTTTCCGCAGATGATTTCTCCCTGACCCAGCGGCAAGCGGGCTGATCCGGCTTCTTTCGAGACCTGATCACCCGCACCGCCACGCCAGGGACCTTGCATGCTATAGGAGCGCCCCTAGGACGGGGCGCTCTGCATGCTCGACATCATCAATCTTGCCTTCCCCTTCTTCGGCGTCATTTTCATCGGCTTCGCGTTCGGCAAGCTGCAGCGCGTGCCGGACGAGGGCCTCGCCTGGATGAATGTGTTCATCCTGCACGTGGCGCTGCCGGCGCTGTTCTTCCGCATCCTCTCCAAGACGCCGCTGGAACAGCTCGCCCAGGCCGATTTCATCATGGCCACCACGCTGGCCACCGCGAGCGCGTTCACCCTGGCCTTCATCGTCGGGCTGATTCTGCAGCGCGGCCGGATCGGGGAAGCCATCCTGTCGGGTGTGGGCGGCGGATTCGGCAACGTCGGCTACATGGGACCGCCGCTGGCGCTGGCGACCGTCGGCGCCGATGCATCCGTGCCGGTGGCTCTGATCTTCTGTTTCGATGCCCTGTTCGTGTTCATCATGGTGCCGCTGCTGATGGCGTTCAGCGGCACCTCCAAGCTCGGCCTCGGACGCGCGCTCCTCGACGTCGTGCGTGGTATCGTTCTCAACCCGCTGCTGCTCGCCGCAGGGCTCGGCACGGTGGCAGCCGCTTTTCATTTCGAGCCGCCCGTCGCCCTCGACCGGCTGCTCCAGTTTCTCTACACATCAGCGGCGCCCTGCGCACTGTTCGCCCTGGGCGTGACGGTGGCGCTGCGCCCGGTGGACCGAGTCTTTCCCGATGTGCCGATCCTGGCAGCCATCAAGCTCCTCATCCACCCCGTGATCGTGCTGGCGCTGCTGCTGACGTTCGGGCCGTTCCATCCCGCCTGGGTCGCAACCGCGGTCCTGATGGCAGCGCTGCCGCCGGCGCTCACAGCCTACGTGTTCGCGCGCCAGTACGGCATCTGGATCGAGCATGCCTCCAGCGTCGTTCTGTACGGGACGCTGGGCTCGGTGATGACCCTGATCGTCGTGATGTGGCTGCTGAAGAGCGGCACTCTCGCGCGTCTGGCGCTGTGAGGGAGGCCCGGCGCCCAGCGGAGGCACCGCAAACGTCCTCGCACCGACAAATGGGCGCGGGCCGGCAGACCGGCACTGGGGCCAGCACTCAGCCGCGTGCCATCGCCAGGTTGGTGCTGAGATCGAAAGCGAGCCCGCCGCCTTCGGCGTAGCGCTGCACGACCGATGCGCTGTCGGTTGCGATTGCCTCCACGGCGCGCATCCGCTCTTCATTGCTCATGCTCTTACCCGCCGCGCTCATGCCGACGAGCGCCATCGCATTCAACCGCTCGAAGCCCGCGTCGGCGCTGAATGTTATCTTGCGCCACACCGTCCTCACCCGCACGTCCTTCAGTCCGGCGTTGCGAAGCAGCGCCTCGAGCACGGTCGCATCTCCGAAACCGTGCCGCTGATCCACGATGGGGCCGACATGGCGTTCCGCAACGGCGCGCAATTCCCGCATGAAGGGGATTTCGTCATCCGACCGCCACGTCGCGACCGCCAGCCTGCCGTCCGTCAGCAGCGCCCGCCGCATCTCTCCCGCCGCCGCAGCCTTGTCGGGAAAGAACTGCAGCCCTTGTTGGCAGCACACGACGTCAAACTGCTCACCGTCGCGGAGAGGCAACGCACCGGCATTGCCATCGCGCCAGTCGATGCCCGGCGTCACGGCGCGCGCCACGGCCAGCATTTCGGGGCTGACATCAACGCCGACGATGTGTCCCCCGCCGCCAAGCCGCTCTTGTGCAACGCGCGCCACAATACCTGTGCCGCAGGCAACATCGAGCACGCGATCGCCGGTTTTCAGGTTGAGTTCTGCAACGGTCATTTCGGCAAACGGGCGGAAGAGGGGTCCGACAATCGATCGCTCATACGTCTCTGCGAAATTTGCCTGCTGCATCGCATAGCTGGGCAGCGCCATGGTGCTGTGCTCCGCTTGGGTCGCGTGGATGCCCGATCGGGCGGCGGGCAACGACAGGCCGCATCGGTCAGAGGGCCTTTCATCGGTGGCCTGCAAATGGCCGCCTGCAGGCCAGGTCACGCCCCCGAGCCGACGGTCATATTGTAGCCGCCCAGCAGGCGGAGGGCAGCAGGCGCCTTGAAACGGGACGGCCGTTCTCGGTTCGGTTCCGTGCAGGGTTGGCTTCGGGCTGGGCTAGGCTGCCCGCGCGCGCCCATCAGACCGGCGGGATTGGCCCGAATTGGCGACCCCGACAGGATTTGAACCTGTGACCCCCAGATTAGGAATCTGGTGCTCTATCCAGCTGAGCTACGGGGCCGCTCGGCGCCTTCTATAGCATCGCGCACAGGTGCGGCGTCAAACCGGCGGCCCGCCACAGCGCTGGGTGGTCGCCGGGCGCATAGTCTCGCTCGCAATCTCGTCGCTTCCCGACCCTGCACTCCTCGGATAGATTGCCTGCGATTTCGCGAAGGGAGACGATGATGCGTAAGTTTTTTCTCGCGGGGGCCGCGATGTTTGCGGCATCGGCGTTGCTTGTGACCGCCACCGCGCAGTCGATGAGCGTGCCCCGCACAGAGCAGCCGGCGGCGGGCGCTTTGCAGATCGCCAAGAAGAAGAAGAAAAGAGCGAAGAGAGGCTGGGGCGGCCCGGACTGCAAGCACATGCCGACGAGCGCCCGCAAATGCGGCAACGGTCCGCTCGGGCCTGGCATCCAGTAGGGGCGATCTGCCTCGCGAGCGCGCGCCTCAACACGGTGAGTCCGCGTTCGCGGCCCCATCAGATGCCGAGATAGGCGCGCCGCACACGGTCGTCGTTGAGAAGCTCCGCGCCCGTACCCTGCATGACGATGCGGCTGTTCTCGAGCACGTAGGCGCGGCTCGCGAGCTTCAATGAAGCCACCACGTTCTGTTCGACCAGGATCACCGTCAGGCCGCGTCCGTTGAGCGCGCGGATGGTGCGGAACAGCTCCTGCACCATGGTGGGCGCCAGGCCGAGCGAGGGCTCGTCGAACATGATGAGCTCCGGCCGGCCCATCAGGCAGCGGCCGATCGCCAGCATCTGCTGCTCGCCGCCCGACATGGTGCCGCCGAGCTGGCGCCGCCGCTCCCGCAAGCGCGGAAACAGCGCGTAGACCTCTTCCATCGTCTGCTGCAGGTGGCCGCGCGCTCGGGGCAGCAGCGCGCCCATCTCCAGGTTCTCCTCCACCGTCAGCGAGGGAAAGATCTGGCGGCCTTCCGCGACCTGCCCGATGCCGAGGTTGCAGATGCGGTGGCTGGGAAGGCCGGTGATGTCCTGGCCGCGAAAGCGCACGCGGCCGGCGCGGGGCTTCTCCATGCCGGCGATGGTGCGGATGAGGCTGGACTTGCCGGCGCCATTGGCACCGACGATCGCCACCAGCTCGCCTGCCTCAGCGCCGATGGTGATGCCGTCGAGCGCCTGCGCGTCGCCGTAGAAGAGATCGAGTTTCTCGACGTCCAGGATCACACCGCTTCCTCGCCGAGATAGCATTCGAGCACCGCGGGATCGCGCGCCACCGCCTCCGGCGCGCCGGTGGCGATGACCTCGCCGTGATGCAGAACGACGATGCGGCTGGAGAGTGCCATCACCGCGCGCATGACGTGCTCGATCAGCAGGATCGTCAGGCCGTGGCGGCTGTTCAAGTCGCGAAACAGCGCCACCATCAGGTCCATCTCGGTGGGCCGCAGCCCCGCCATCACCTCGTCCAGCAACAGGATGCGCGGGCCGGTGGCGAGCGCGCGCGCCACCTCAAGCCGCTTGCGTTCGGGCAGGGTGAGGGAGGAGGCGGTGTGGTCGGCCTTGGGCGCCAGGCCGAGCCGATCGACGATGCGTTCGGCGGCATGGCGCGCCTCGCGCACACTGGCGGCGGCGTTCAGCGCGCCGACGATGACGTTCTCCATCACGGACAGGCCGGCGAACGGCTTGACGAGCTGAAAGGTGCGGCCGATGCCGGCCCGGCACACCTCGTCGGGGCGGCGGCCGTCGATGCGCTGCCCATCAAAGCGCACCTCGCCGGCGTCGGGGCGATAGACGCCGGCCACCACGTTGAAGCAGGTGGTCTTGCCGGCGCCGTTCGGGCCGATCAGTGCGACGATTTCGCCAGCCGGCACGTCAAAGCTCACGTTCTGCACCGCGCGCAGCCCGCGGAAGCTCATGGAAACGTTGGCGAGCGACAGGAGGGCGGACGTCATCTCAGCTCTTGCCGGTCTTGGTGCGCGCGCGGTGCAGCCCCAGCAGCCTGCTCAGCGGCGGCCAGATGCCTTCAGGCAGGAACATCACCACCAGCAGCAGGCACAGGCCATAGAAAACCTGCTTGATGCCGGGAAGATCGACGCCCAGCGCGCGCATCAGCTCGCTGAGGCTTTCGGCGAGGCTGGTGAGGACGAAGGCGCCCAGGATCGGGCCGAACAGGGTGCCGATGCCGCCGATGATGGGTCCCAGGATCAGCTCGATCGAACGGGAGATGTGGAAGACCTGCTCGGGAAAGAGATTGTTGTAGTAGAAGGCGAACAGCACGCCGCCGAGCGAGGTCATGGCGGCCGACAGCACCACCGCGTACATCTTGTAGCGGAAGATGTTGATGCCGAGCGCCTGCGCGGCGTCGGGGCTCTCGCGTATGGCCTGCCAGTAGTAGCCGGCGCGGCTGCGCAGCAGCGCGTGGCAGGCGATGAAGGCGGCCGCCGTCATGCCGAGTGCCAGGTAGTAGAACATGGCCGGGCTGCCGCGCAGGCTGAGCAGGTCGTTGCGCGCGTAGTTCTTGACGGGAAGGAAAAAACCGCCTGAACCGCCCACCCACCGCCAGTGGTCGAAGCCGATCCGCGCGAACTCGGCGAAGGCGATGGTCAGGATGGCGAAGTACACCCCGCCAACGCCGAAGCGGAACGCGAGATAGCCCACGATCGCCCCGGCAGCGGCCGACACGAGAACCGACATCCACAGGCCGAGCCACGGGCTGATGCCGTAATGCACGTAGAGCGCGGCGGCGGCGTAGGCGCCCAGCCCGATGTAGAGCGCGTGACCGAGGGAGAGCTGGCCGGCAAAGCCCATCATGATGTTCCATGCCTGCCCGACATAGGCGAAGTAGAAGATCAGGATGAGCACGGTGACGAGATAGTCGTTGGCCACGAAGGGAACGGCCAGCAGCACGGCGAACAGCAGCGCCAGCAGGACGAGAGCATGGCGCGGAACGCCGTCCAGCAGGTATCCGCTCATGTCGCGCTCTTGCCGAGAATTCCTTGCGGGCGGAACAGCAGCACCAGCACAAGGATGGCGAAGGCGAACATGCTTTTCGCCGATGGCGCCAGCAAAAGGCCGCCGAGCGCCTCGGCAACGCCGATCAGCACGCCACCCAGCAGCGCACCCGGCATGGAGCCGAGGCCGCCCGTGATCACGATGACGAATGCAAGCAGCGTGTAGGCCGGCCCGAGCGGCGGCGTGACGTCAACCAGCAGCACGAGCATGCAGCCGGCTGCGCCGACACAGGCCGCCCCGAGGCCGAAGGTGAGGGCATAGAGGTGTTTCACATCCAGGCCCACCACCAGCGCGCCGGCATAGTTGTCGGCACAGGCACGGATCGCCTTGCCGACCAGCGTGAAGCGGAAGAAGGCGAACAGGGCGGCGGCGACGGCCAGGGCCGCTGCGCCGGCGTAGACCTTGGTGGCATCGATGATCAGCGGACCGACCAGGAAGCTGCTCAGCGAATAGCCCGTCTGCACGCTCTGCGCGTCAGGGCCGAATACGATCAGCAGCACGTTGACGATGATCAGCGCGACCGCCACCAGAAGCATGAACTGGCTGTGCTCGGGCCGGCTGATAAACGGGTTGATGATACCACGCTGCACGACATAGCCGAACGCGAACAGCACACCGGCGATCGGCACCATCATCAGCAGCGGATCGAGGCGATAGGCGGAGAACAGCACAACGGCAAGATACATCGCGATCGACATCATCTCGCCATGCGCGAAATTGACGACGCGCACCACGCCGAAGATGACAGACAGCCCGAGCGCCATCAGACCGTAGACGAGCCCGGTCAACAGGCCGCTGACTGCCACGTTCAGGTAGATCTCTGCGGGCACCGGGCGTCTCTGCGGGAAACGGCTTCGGCCGCCGCAGGGGCGGCCGAAGGAGGATCGGGCTCGCGCAACCTCAGCCGCGCTTGTCGTAGGCTTTCATCGGCCATTCGACCTTGGCGTTGGACGCCGCCTTCGGCGCCACCGTCACCAGCTTGCCGCCGCGGTTCTGGATGGCCGCGTTCTTCAGGCCCTCGTTCTGTCCCTTGGCGTCGAAGGAGATGCCCGGGCCGATGCTGACGTTGTCCTTGATGTCGGTCTTCCGGACGGCGTCGGCGAGCGCCTTGGGATCGGCCGAACCGGCGCGCTTGTAGGCGTCAGCGGCAATCAGCAGCGCCTCGAAGGTGTAGATGTGGTTCGTGTTGAGGTTCACGCCGGGGAACGCCTTGGCCAGCGCCGCCTCGAGCTGCTTGCTGAGCTTCTTGTTGGGATCGTACCAGGGCACGAAGCTGAGCGGCCCGTCCGACAGCTTGCCGAGCGTCTTGAGATATTGATCCTCGTACCAGCCCGGCCCCATGCTCATCACCGCCATCGGCGTCCAGCGCTGCTTGACGAGCTCGCGGGTGAGCAGCATGGCATCGTTGAGGCGGCTGACCACCAGCAGCGCCTCGGCGCCCGTGGCCTTGGCCTTGGCCACCTCGACCGAGAGGTCGCGCGCAGCGGGGTCGTAAGCGATCTGCTCGAGAATCTTATACGGCATGTTGAACTTGGGCATCATGGCCCCGATGCCGCCCTTCATGGCCGTGCCGAAGGTGTCGTTGACGTGCATGAACACCACCGACTTCGGCGCCGAGCCGGTCGCTTCGAAGATCTCCTTCTGGTTGACGAATGCGTCGCGCAGGATCATCGGCGCGGTCGGGAAATTGCGGAACACGAACTTGTAGCCCTGCTCCGTGATCGGCGGCGCGGCCGCGATGTTGATCACATAGGGGATGCCCTTCTGCTCGGCCACCTGGGCGATCGCGGTCGACTGGCCTGAATCGAAGGCACCGACGAGAAGCTGCGCGCCTTCGCTGATCAGGCGCTCGGCGCGCGAACGCGCGACTTCAACGTTGGATTCGGTATCGCCGTTCATGATCGAGAGCTGCGGCAGGCCGAGGTCCTTCAGGATGCCGGCGGTAATCTCGACCCCCCGCTGGCAGTCCTGGCCGATGCCGGCCTGCACGCCCGACCGCGGCAGCAGCACGCCAACTTTCAGCGGCGCGCCCTGGGCGCGGCCGATGCTGAACGGCGCGGTGCCGGCCAGCAAGCCGGCAGCGCCGATGCCGGCGCCAAACGTGCGGCGCGTGACGCGTGTGCGTGACCCGTCTTTCATGGATAGTCCTCCCTTGTGTGGCCGTAACGCGCCGTGCTCCGGCGTGGCTGGGGGCCGGGGCCGGCGTGGCGCCGTGGCTGCGAAAGCATAAGCGGTTTTTCGTGATTATGTGCGTCGAAGAATAGGTGCCGTCAACAACAATAAGCCTGCATACCAGGCGGCCTCGCGCAGGCTGTCCCCGGCCGCCCCTGATCCGCCGCGACCGCAACGACCGCTATTGCAAGGGCCTGAAATCGATGGTGGTCGAGATCGGGAAGGCCGACCTTCGCGTCGAAAGGTTGAGCATGTCGCTGACAACGGACAGCGTGACGAGAGACTGGTCGCGCGTGGGCGATCCTAGTTGCGGCGACGGCACGCTGAAGATCTCGTCTTGCGGATCGCGCACCGTCAATATCGCGCCCTTGGCGCTGGCCTCGCCGCGCTCCACCCGGAACAGGGCGACCCGGTTGGACCCAACCAGGGTCTCGGGCACGTATTTCTCGGGCGCGTAGTTCTGCAATGCGGTCAGCTGACCGAGAAACTCGATCATGCCCTTTGCAGACCGCATGAGCGGCTTGAGCGGGCGGCGCTTGAATGGCGCCAGCGCCTTGGTCGCCGCCTTGTATTCCTTGAAGACCTCAGGGGCAGCAAAGCGTATCTGCACGACCTGCCTGGTCTTGGGGGTGTCGTCGCCGGAGCCGGCCGAGGCAGCCGATCCCGCACCGCCCTTGGACCCCTTGGCCCCGCCGGGAGCCTTGGTCCCTTTCGCCGGGATCTCCTCGTCGACGGTTTCGGTGGTAAAGCCGGAGAAGATCAGCAACGTCAGAAACGACTGGAATCGCAGGTAGTCGCACGCCGTTCCCGCCTTGTTGACCGGCTCCACGAAGATCCCGTACTTGGTATTGTCGAGCAGCCTCAAGCCGCCGCTGTCCACCCACGTTTCCTTGCCGCACCGCGACTTGATATAGGCCACGTATTCACACGCCACATAGGTCGGGTGGGCTGCGCAGAACGACTGGTAGCGCGCCACCATCAGGTCGAACACCGGCGCCGATATCTCGAAGCCGTCGAACATGATGGTGGCGAGCACCATGATGGGCTTGGAACTCTTGGCGTACTGGTCGAACACCGTGAAGGAAATGTCCTGGCTGAGCCCGGCGAGCGCCTCGTCGGTGTTGAGGTCGGCGAACTTCATCGAGCTGACGCCGGGATGGAACCGAGCCGTTGGGCCGAGATCGTAGGAGGCGTTCGCCTTGGGCCCGAACGGCAGCTTCGGCTGGAAGTCCGCCGAGACCATGTTGGCGCCCGTGTATTCGGTCAGCTTCGTGAAGAAGATCGGAAAATTCTTGCTCGAGCGAACGATATTCAGCAGGAGCTGCTCATTGGTGGAGCTCTCGATCGCGCGATTGAACCCGTTGGACTGGAATTCTATCTGCTGTTGCGCGCAGCCACTCAGCAGCAGCACCACGGCAAACAGCGAAACGCACAGGCGGGTAGCCTGGACAGGAACGCAGAACATTTGCCCCCTCGGCAATCTCGCGCGACATGCGCTGCGACATTGAACGGAGCAGGGGATCAGCGCAACTCGAGGCGGGGGGTTTCGAAATCCAATGTGGC
Organism: Hyphomicrobiaceae bacterium; assembly: GCA_035550075.1. GTDB lineage: Bacteria > Pseudomonadota > Alphaproteobacteria > Rhizobiales > Hyphomicrobiaceae > AWTP1-13. The sequence continues at coordinate 27,648 of DASZQG010000210.1, forward strand.
GGATACGCACCAAAACTGCCGCCCCCCGCTTGCGCGCAGATCGTCCGTAGGCCACATGAGGCGCCGCGATCGCACCGCGCGCAGGAACGGGCACCTGCGGGCTTGAACGGGGCACCTGCGGGGTGGGGTTGACTTATACGCCCTCCCACCCTAACCGATATGCACTATAATGCACTATAGACGAGACATATAGCAGCCAGGTCCATGCCCAAAATCACCTACATCGAGCACGACGGCACATCCCGCACGGTGGAGGCCGAACCTGGCGAAAGCGTTATGGAAACGGCGCTCCGGCATGGGGTGACCGGGATCGTCGCCGAGTGCGGCGGATCCTGCACCTGCGCCACTTGCCTGGTGCACGTTGAGGAATCGTGGACGGACAAGGTCGGGGCGCGCACCGAGGAGGAGGAGGACCAGCTCGACTTCGCCTTCGACGTGCGGCCGAATTCGCGGCTGTCCTGTCAGATCAAGGTGACGGACGCGCTCGATGGCCTCATCGTCCACACGCCGGCTTATCAAGGCCGCTAGCCGCCTGACGGCCGCGGGTCACCCCAGCGCAACGATATACTCCGCGGGCGCGTCGAGCGACCAGAACAGGCCATCGCTGCGATATTCAAGCTTCACTTCGGCATGAAGGGAGCTTGCCACCATCTGCTCGATGACGACCTGGCCGAATCCATGGCGGTCGGGGGGCTCTACGCGCGGACCGTTGCGTTCGCGCCAGGTCACGCGCAGCCGGCGCTCGGCGCCGTTACCCCCGCCACTCAACTCCCAGTCGATGACGATCCGGCCTGCCGGGGCGGACAGTGCTCCGTACTTGGCGGCGTTGGTCGCGAGCTCGTGCACGGCAAGGGCCAGGCTCTGCACGCAGTCCGGCTTGAGCTGAACGTTTGGCCCCGACATCGCGACCCGCGTCTCCCACTCGTCGGCGAAGGGGGCGAGCTGGGTGCGTAGCACCTGCGACAGGTGCGCGCCGCGCCAGTCGCTTTCCACCAGCAGATCCTGGGAACGCGCCATGGCGTGCAGTCGCTCGGCAAAGCGGGCCTGGAACGCCTCGAAGTCAGGGGTGTGGCGCGCCGTCTGGCCGGCCACCGCCTGCACCACCGCCAGCATGTTCTTGGACCGGTGAGAGAGCTCCCGCATCAGGAATTCGATCTGCCGCTCGCGGCCCTTGCGCTCGGCAACGTCGCTGATGATCGCCGATATGCCGGTCACGCGGCCGGACTCCTCCACCATCGGCGCGACGCTGATGAAGACGTCGATCAGGCTACCGTCCTTGTGCCGCCGCACCACGTCGCCGGAAACCGTCTCGCCCGCGCGGATCGCGGCATTCAGCTCGTCGAAATCGCTCACCTTGTCTTCCGGGTAGAACACCCGCACCGACCGGCCGACGACCTCGGATGCGCTGTAGCCGAACAGTCTTTCCGCGGCGGGATTCCATGACTGGATGATCCCCGTCGGCGAGAGGCTCACCATTGCGCTGGGAGAATGGGCGACGATGGCGGCCAGATGAGCCTGCGCCCGCATTCGTGACAGCAACTCCCGCGATGCGGTGGAGAGCACTTCGGAAAGCTCGTTGGCCTCGCGCAGCGTCGAGCTGATCGGCGTGACGGGGGCCCCCGCTGCGAGCGTGGTTCCCGCCCGCGACAGCTCCGCAATGGGTGCAGCCATCAGGCGGCCCAGCCCAAGCGCAAGCAGGAGTGAAAGACCAAGCAGCGCCGCACCCGACAGGAGCAGGAGATTCCAGGCCCGCCACAACGGCGCTCTAACGGTAGCAAGCGGCGACCACGCGCCGACTCTCCAGCCGGTCAACCTGGAAACGCGGAACGCAAGCAGGATCTCCTGGCCGTCGGCATCATGGGTCGTGATGACCCCCTCCGAAAGGCCCCCCGAACGCTGCAATGTTTCGTCGGAAAGGCGCCGCCCGATACGGGAGGCCGCTGCGCTGGACCGCGCCATGATAATGTTCTCACGATCGGCGACACCCGCCACCCAGTGAACCGGCAGTGCCTCGTGGCCGAGAATCTCCACCAGTCGATCCGGCTCAAGCGACATCACGAGCGCGTACGGCGTGTCATTTCCGACCCTGACGGGAACGGCGACCGCGAATATCGACGTGCGTGCGACCGTGCCCACAAAAAGATTCGAGACGTAAGGCGCCTTGGTCCGGCGCACGATCTCCGTCAGAGGCGGCTCGGTGCTCGCGCTCATGGGTGGGGTTTCATCATCCGCCAGGCGGGTGTTCACGAGCTGGCGGTTGTTTGCACCGATCAGCACCACATTCCAGGGCCGTGACCGCAGCGCCTCCTTGGCTTCCGCTCTGAACTCCTTGAGCGCCCCGCGCGCAAGAGAAGGTGAGGTGGCGAGCGTTTCCAGCGTCGTTATGATCGAGACGATTTCGCGATCGACGTCGTTGCTCAGTCCGCGCGCGATTTCCAGCGCGCGCCGTTCGATCGAATCGCGCTCGGACTCGGCGTAGCGGTGCAGGACGAAGGCGCTATAGAGGAGAACCGGTACGACGATCGCAAGGCCGAAGATGATCAGGTGCGTGCGCAGCCCCAGCCTGATCGTGTGCGCTCTCGCCAGCCAAGGCTGCAAACCTGTACTCACGCGCACCCTCGACGGCGGACCCGGCGCCTTGTGCACCGGAAAACCGCTGGCCTTTGAGGCCGCCATCCGGCCTTGGGCCGCAATCTATGCCTTTCCCCAATATGGCGAGCAACCACTTCGTAGGTATCGGCGGCGTGCACCATGGCCGCCGCCGCTGCGCGCTGAACTTAGGTCGCAGAGTTCCCTCGCCCTGAGCGCGTGTAAGGGTACATCTCGGTGATGTCCGCACCCGGCATTTTCCGCACCATCCGCTCCCAGACGTCCACCACCGTGCTGGCAACCTCGTCAGCGGTTCCCGCCGCCCGGGCATTCTCGAGGTAGAGCCGGATATCCTTAAGCTGCAGCTTGGCCGCAAACCCGGCATCGTATCGCCCGTGCATGATGCGCCGCGGGAACTTGTCGTCGGTCGCCGAGTTGCGGCCGGTGGAAGCGTTGACGATGTCGAGGATGGTTTTCATCTCGATGCCCTGGCCAACGCCGAAGGAGATGGCCTCGGACGTGGCCGCCAGCGCAGTCGCGGAGAGGAAGTTGTTGAGCAGCTTGACCGCCTGCGCCTGGCCCGGCTTCGGGCCCACGTAGAAGGGCTTGCCCATCAGGCTCATGAGGCCGAGCAAGCGCTCGTAGGTGGGCTTGGCACACGCCAGCATGATTGCCAGCGTCGCCTTCTCGGCGCCCGCGGTTCCGCCGGATACCGGCGCATCGACAAACTCGATACCCGCGGCGTCAAGAATGCCGGCCACCGCCTCCGCGGCCTTGATGCCGATGGTCGAGGTGTCGATGACGGTCTTCACCGTGCGCCCCGGCGCAGCGGCCAGTTCCCGCGCCACCGTCTCCGACACCGTGCCGTCGGGCAGCGACAGCAGGATGGTATCGGCCGACTGTGCGACCTCCGCGTTGGATTTCGCGACCGTCGCGCCCGGCGGGGCCCGCTCCGTGCTGACCGCATCCGCCACCACCACGGCGTGACCCGCAGCAACGAGGTGCCGGCTCATGCGGTGCCCCATGCTGCCGACACCGATCCAGCCGATTTCGGCCATTGGCCTTACTCCGACTTCGGGGGTTGCGCGACCACATCCTCGTAGGCGTGCCGCTTGGTGATGAGGCCGGCGTGCTGAAAGATGTCGAGCGTCGCCTCGAACGCGGGGCGCGTGATCTCCACGTGCGGGCTCCAGTTGCCGAGCTTCTGGTAGACGGCAATGGTCGCTGCCAGCACGGAGGGATTGATGTCCTTGAAATAGGGTGCCTCGACCTTGGCCACCTCCGCCGCCGGCGTGGCCAGCAGCCAGGCGCGCGCCTTGCGGTAGGCCGCCATGAAGCGCTTGGCCATGTCGGTTGCCAGCCATTCGCGTTTGGCGGCGAGACTGGAAAACGCGCACGGCCCGATGGCATCGGCCAGCGACGCCACGATGTGGCCGGCGCCGTCGTGCTCGATCTGCTGCGGGGCCGGCCCCTGCAGGTGGATGTAGTCGCCCTCGCCGCTACGAAACGCCGCGACCATCTTCTCGGTAGAGCCGGCGTCCACGGCCTGCAGGCGCTTGAAGTCGAGCCCCCTCTTGAAGCAGGCGTATTTGAACATGGCCATCGGCTGGCCGCCGTGATCCACCAGCACCTTCTTGCCTTCCAGGCTCTTCCAGGAGAAGGCCGGCTCCGGCTTGCGGCCGGTGAGGAAAAATCCGTCCTTCTCGTTGATCTGGGCAAAGTGCACGGCAGGCGGCGTCTTGCCCTGCTCCAGCGGCCCGAAGCCCTGACTCGGCGCCGATTGCACCACGTGCGCGGAGCCGTCGAGCAGGCTGGCGATGGCCGACTTGCCCGGCGGCGACACCGAGTGGCGAGCCTCCAGTCCCTGTTCCTTCAGGAAGCCGGCGGCGAAGGTGGCGATGAGCGGGGAATAGAACGCCGAGAAGCGCGTGAACTCGATATTGATCTGCTCGCCCATGCCATGCCTCGCTTGCTTGCGTCTTCCCTTCGCGACATTTACCCCGTTTTCCGGAGCCCGGCCAGCGCCCCACGCCACGGCCCGCGTGGGCCCCGCACACGGCGCGGCCGGTCGAAGGGAGATATGCGCGGGTGCTGCTTGCCAAGCTGCGACGGCGCCGCCAGATTGGCGCAACGCGCATGACGGGCTGCAACCAGGGTGCTCGATGAAGCAGGCGCAACATCCGCCGAAAGTGCTCGTGACGAAGATCGGTCTCGACGGCCACGACCGCGGCAGCCGCGTGGTCGCCGCGTTCCTGCGCGATGCGGGCATGGACGTTCTCTACACGCCGCCGTGGCAGGAGATCGGGCAGGTCATCCGATTGACCGAGGAGGAGGATATCGACGTGATCGGCATCTCCTCGCTTGCCACAGACCACCTGCTGGTGCCGAAGCTGATGAAGGCGCTGAAGAAGGCGGGGCTGGCGCACGTTCCGGTGGTCGTCGGCGGCATCGTGCCGGAAGAGGACGAGCGCAAGCTCAAGAAGGCGGGCGTGGAGCACATCTTCCACCCCGGCGCCTCGCGGGAGGAAATCGTCGGCGTGATTGCCAGGCTCGCCGCAGGCGCGCGCCACGCCAAGGCGGAGGAGACGACGGCATGAGCAAGCGCGAGAAGGTCACGCGCCAGGCGCGGAGCACGACACCCGCGCTGGAGCAGTCCCGCGCGAGCTGGAAGGCGGAGGCCGACCACGCCCTTGCCGGCAAGGCCAATCCCAGGAACCGCTCGGGCATCGAGATCAACCTGCTCTACACGCCGCAGGACTGGGACGGCCAGCGCTACGAGGAAGCGCTGGGCTATCCCGGCCAGTCCCCGATGACACGCGGCATCTACCCCACCATGCACCGCGGCCGCACCTGGTCACAGCGCCAGCTCATCGGTCTCGGCGTGCCGCAGGACTACAACACGCGCCTCAAGTCCATTCTCGCCCACGGCGGCACGGCCGTGTCGCTCATTCCGTGCAATTCCGTCTACCGCGGCTATGACGTCGACGAGGTGCCGCCGGAGATCCTCGGCACCTGCGGCGTGACCGTGAACTCGGTCGAGGACATGCAGGTGTGCCTCGACGGCATTCCCATCGGCGACATCTCGACGGCGCTCAACGACCCGTCGCCCTTCACCTTGCTGGCCCTCGAGCTGGCGGTGGCCAAGCGGCGCGGCGTGCCATGGTCGCGCATTTCCGGCACCTCCAACCAGTCGGACTACCTCTCGCACTTCGTCGCCAATCACATGTTCTTCCGCCTGGCGCTGCCGGGCGCGCGACGCGTGCTGCTCGACCACATCGCCTTCGCGCGCCAGCACCTGCCGCAGTGGAACCCGCTGTCGATTGTGGGCCAGCACATGCAGCAGGCCGGCGCTACGCCCGCCGAAGCCATGGGCCTGACGCTGTCCTCGGCCATTCAATACGCCAGCGACTGCCTGGCGCGGGGCTGGGACCCCGATCACGTGCTGCCGCGCTTCACGTTCTTCTTCGACATCTCGATGAGCTTCTTCGAGGAGGTCGCCAAGTTCCGCGCCGGGCGGCGCATCTGGGCGCAGCTCACGCGCGAGCGCTTCGGCGCCAAGGACCCGAGGTCGTGGCGGTTCAAGTTCCACGGCCAGACGTCGGGGGTGGACCTCACCCGCGAGCAGCCGCTGAACAACATCCCGCGCGTGACGGTGCAGGCCATGGCCGGCATTTTCGGCGGGCTGCAGTCGCTGCACACGGACTCCTACGACGAGGTGCTGTCGGTGCCGACCGAGCGCGCGGCGCGCATTGCCATCTCGACGCAGAATATTCTCAAGGAGGAGGCGCACCTCACTGACGTCATCGATCCGCTCGGCGGCTCCTACTATGTCGAGGCGCTGACGGACCAGATGGAGGCCAAGATCAGGGAGGTGATCGCCCGCGTCGACGAGGCCGGCGGCATGTACGCTGCGGTCGAGGCAGGACTGCCGCAGCGCATCTGCGGCGACTCGGCCATTGCCTTCCAGAACAAGGTGGACACCGGCGAGGAAACCATCGTCGGCGTCAATAAGTACCGCGTCGCGGCCGAGGAGACACTCGACCGCCACGCGCTGAAACCCCCGCCGCGCAAGAAGATCGAGGCGCAGATCAAGCGGCTGAAGCAATTCAAGGCCGAGCGCGATCAGGGCAGCGTGAGGGCGGCGTTGGCGGCGCTGGCGCGTGCCGCGGAAAGCAAGAATGAAAACGTCTATGAGAAGGTCGTCGATGCCGCGTGCGCCGGCGTCACCCACGGCGAGATCTGCGCCGAGCTGCGCAGGGTCTATGGATTCGGCGAACCGCTGATCGTCGCCTAGCGCGGCGATCATCAGCGTGCTGCCGCTTGCCGCAGCTTGAGCGGAACCAGTTTTGCTCCATCGCGTTTTGCAGACAGCGCCGGCACGCGACGTGCTGGCCAACGGTCAACCATTGCAGGAGCACGACATGAACTGGGATCGCGTTCAGGGAAACTGGAAACAGCTCACCGGCAAGGTGAAGGAGCAGTGGGGCAAGCTCACGGACGACGATATTGCGCAGATCGACGGTAACCGCGAGCAGCTCGAGGGCAAGATCCAGGCCCGCTACGGCTACACCAAGGACCAGATCCAGAAGGAAGTCGACGACTGGGCCAACCGCATGTAAGCGGCCTCCCGGCATTTCAGCGCCCGTGGCCTCACCGGCCGCGGGCGCTCTTGCTGGTGTGGTTCCTGAGTATCAACCCGCGCCAAAAGCGGACGCCGGCGCCGGCAATGCACTGCCGCGGCACCGCGCCCGCTTGAGAGTTGGCGCACGGCGCATGAGAAATCCTGCATTGGGCCATGGGGGGCTGACATGCAGGATCGGTTTATCGCGCAGACGCTGGTGGAGAGCCGCATTACCGGCGAGGGCTCGCAGGTTGAGCTGACCTTTACCGGCGGCGACGGCGGCAAACATACCCTGAGCCTGCCGCGCCGGCTGGCCGGCGACCTGGTGGCGGTGCTGGCTTCTCTCGCCTCCGATTGCGCCGCGGACGCCCGCACGGAACTCACCAAGCTGCCGCAGCGCTGGGCGCTGGGAGCGGCGGCGCACGAAAAGCTGGTGCTGCTGCGCTTCGACGACGATCCGCCCTATGCCCTCGATGTCGAGACGGCGCGGGACCTGTGCAACGAATTCAGCGAGCAGATTCTTGACGTTGAGCAGTCGAGAGCGCCGGCTTTGCAATAGCGGCGGCTGTGCACTGCTCCCGTCGTCCTATTTCCGCCGCCGGTCCATGAGACAAGGTGCAGCGTGATACTGCGGGAACAGGCGCGGGCGGCTTAGATGAAGGATTGGACCTCCCAGATCATCATAGGCATCGTCGTGACCGTGATCGGTACGGTGATCGCCAATGCCCTTGTCGGATCTGGCCATCGGCACTTCGGCATCGGCTTTCACTCGGGCTGGAGCCGCAGCGCACGGTAGCGGCCGGGGTGCAGCGCCAGCGGCGCGGCAACGGGTGCCTCACGTGATCGTTAGTTTGTGGCGGCCGGATGCCGGGCGATGTTTCGCGGCTGCATTGGCTTCGAGACAGCAGAAAGTCGCATCATGACAACGAGCGCCCGCACAAGCCGCCGCGGTTTCCTTCGGCTGGGCCTGCTGGCGGCGGCCTTGCCGCTGGCGGATACCGCGCCCGCGCTGGCACAGACGACCGGCAGCAAGCTGAAGATCGGCGTCGTCGGCGCCGGCAGGCTCGGCGGCGCGGTTGGAGGCCGCTGGGTGAAGGCCGGGCATGAGGTGTTCTTCTCCTCCCGCCATCCCGATGCGCTGAAGGGCTTGATCGATTCGCTGGGGCCGCGCGCACACGCCGGCACCGTGGCGGAGGCGATCTCTTTCGGTGACGTCATCCTGATCGCGGTGCCCTACGCGGCGCTGCCGCAGATCGGCCGGGACAACGCCAGCGCGCTGGCCGGCAAGATCGTGCTCGATGCCTGCAACCCGATTGCGTCGCGCGACGGCGAGATTGCCAAGGAGGCGATGGCCAACGGCATCGGCGCGACCTCGATGAAGTACCTGCCCGGCACGCGGCTGGTGCGCGCCTTCAACCCAGTCGGCTACCACAACTTTGAAGGGGAGCCGTCGGCCGCGGCGGGCGAAAAGCTCGGCATGCCCATTGCCGGCGACGATAAGGACGCCGTTGCAGTCGCCTCGCAGCTCGCGCGCGATGCGGGTGTCGAGCCGGTGGTGGTGCCGCTGGTCAAGGCATCGGCATTTGCTCCGGGAACGCCGCTGTTCGGCAAGGCGGTGCCCGCCAGCGAGCTGCGCAAACAGCTCGGGGTTGCGCAGTGAACGATGCCCCCGCGGGAGCGTCCGAGGGGCGATCCCGCGACGGCGCGCGACTCGTTCGGGTGCTGCAGCGGCTGGTTGACGTCAGACACGCCGAGATCCCGGCGCTGGGCTGGTCGTGGCT
>DASZQG010000211.1:0-1907 GCA_035550075.1 Hyphomicrobiaceae bacterium
GAACAATCTCCGATCGGCCTTGAGTGCGTAGAAGTTGCTCAGAAAGAAGCGCTCAGACGCCTGGACGAAGGTTTCTTCAAGGTCCGGATCGATCGTCTTACTCCGAAGGAGAAGGAGTACGTGATCGCCATGGCACGGTTGGGAACCGGCCCATACCGATCGTCAGATGTCGCAGACATGTTGCACGAGAAGGTCACAACCCTTGGGCCTAGGCGCGCGCAAATCAGTGCCAAAGGAATGATTTACAGCCCTGCTCATGGTGACATCGCTTTCACAGTCCCGATGTTCGACGAATATCTCAACCGTTGGTCTGAGCCCCGTAATTTCCTCCAGATGTGAGTAGAGTCCGGCCCATTGAGGAGTCGGACGAGTGAAGCGAAGCAGGTTTACGGAAGAGCAGATCATTGCGATCTTGAAGGAGCAGGAGGCTGGGATGCCGACGACGGAGGTTTGTCGGCGGCACGGGATCAGCGGTGCGACCTTTTACAAGTGGAAGGCGAAGTTCGGCGGTCTGGAGGTGTCGGATGCGCGCCGGCTCCGCCAGCTCGAAGACGAGAACGCGCGGCTGAAGCGGCTGCTCGCGGACGCGGTGCTCGATAACGCGATGCTGAAGGAGATCAGCGCAAAAAAATTCTGACGCCCGCTGCGAAGCGCGAGGCGGTGGCTCATCTCCAGCAGATGTTCGAGGTGAGCCAGCGGCGGGCGTGTGAGGTTCTGGGGATCGATCGGACGATGGTGCGCTACGTCAGCTGCCGTCCTGACGATGCGGGGGTGCGCGGCCGGATCCGTGAGCTTGCCGGCGAGCGGCGTCGGTTCGGCTATCGCCGCTTGCACTGGCTGTTGGGACGCGAAGGGATAAGCATGAACCACAAGAAGTTCCGGCGCCTGTATCGCGAAGAGCGGCTGCAGGTACGCCGCCGCGGCGGCCGCAAGCGGGCATTGGGCACGCGCTCGCCGATGATGATCCCGCAAGGGGTCAACCAGCGCTGGTCGTTGGACTTCGTCGCAGATGCGCTCTCCTGTGGACGCCGGTTCCGGATCTTCGCCGTGGTCGATGACTGCACCCGCGAGTGCGTGCGGCTCATCGCCGATACGTCGATCTCGGGTGCGCGGGTGGCGCGCGAGCTTGACGCCGCAGTGTTCGAGCGTCGCGCACTTCCAACGATGGTGGTCAGCGACAATGGCACGGAGCTGACCAGCATGGCGATCCTTCGATGGTCGAAGGAACGGTCCGTCGACTGGCACTATATCGCGCCGGGCAAGCCGCAGCAGAACGGGTTTATCGAGAGCTTCAATGCACGGCTGCGGGACGAATGTCTCAACGAGACGATCTTCACCAGCCTCGCCCACGCCCGCCAGGTGCTCGCCGCCTGGCGCCACGATTACAACCACAACCGGCCCCACTCGAGCCTGGGCAACATGACCCCGGCAGAGGCGGCGGCCCGGTCAGCCGGCAATCCGGGTTGGGGGCTCGCCCCCAACCCGGCTGTTGCCATCGCGCCCAATCATGGGCACCAACACGGACCGAGGCTCTACGCATAACTGGTAGAAAGTTCGGGCTCAGACCAGTCCGCTTTGGGTGATGGGGTGGACGCCCCCTACGGCATCTATGTGCCAAGATGGTGGTGTTGACCAACCATCTGAGAGGAGGCGCCCGTGGGTGAGATTAGCATCATTGGTCTGGATATCGCAAAGCAGGTTTTCCATGCGCACGGGGCGGATGCCACGGGTGCGACGGTGTTCATTGCCGTTGGCGCTACTATGCCACGCCTGATGTCTGCGATCGTGGCGCTGGGTATCTGGGAGGAATGGGTGGAGCGCTGACACCGCGCCTTCTCCCTTCACCGCCTGCCGGCTATTTCTGCCTCGAACAGCCGCGCGGCTCTTATTTCGGCCCGACCTGAGTC
>DASZQG010000212.1:0-52418 GCA_035550075.1 Hyphomicrobiaceae bacterium
CGTGTCGCTTTCCATCACCGCGAGCGAGGCGCCGACGTGTGGTGCCAGATCGGTCTTGTTGATTACCAACAGGTCTGAGCGGGTGATGCCTGGGCCACCTTTCCTTGGGATCTTCTCACCCTGTGCGACATCGATGACGTAGATCGTCAGGTCGGCGAGCTCGGGGCTGAACGTGGCGGCCAGGTTGTCGCCGCCGGACTCGATGAGAACGAGGTCGAGCGCGGGAAACCGCTTTTGCATGTCGGCGACAGCGGCAAGATTTATGGACGCGTCCTCTCGGATGGCCGTGTGTGGGCAGCCGCCGGTCTCCACGCCCATGATGCGTTCGACGGGCAGCGCGCCCGCTCGGGTCAGGATCAGCGCGTCTTCCTTGGTGTAGATGTCGTTGGTTATGGCGCAGATGTCGTAGCGGTCACGGAACGCCTTGCACAGCGCCTCCATCAGCGCGGTCTTGCCCGAGCCGACCGGGCCGCCGATGCCGACACGCAAGGGGCCGTTGGGAGATTTCCTCATGAGCTTTTGCCCGCCAGAAGAATGAACAGACAGCCTGCGCCCAGCACGAGACAGAGCGGAGAATAGTAGAGCCGGTCGTAGGTGGCGAAGGGTTCCTCCGGGAACAACCGGCGCCACGCGGAGGTGTAGCCGGCGACACCGCGCGCCAGGAATACGCCGGTGATCCCTGCGCCCGCCAGCAGCGTCAGCCACCTCGGCCAGGCCTCGGCGAGGAGGCCGACGGCAAACAGCGGCCAGGAGGCGACCCCGGCGAGGATCGCGGCGACCGCATAGCACTGTGCCGGTCCCGGCATGCGCCTGATGCCCGGCCTACCGACGGCGGCTCTTGCAAGCTGCTCGCGGCTGGCCGCCGGCCAAGGGCTACCGAGGCCCCAGCTTGCGTGCAGCACCGCGATTCCCGACAGGGAGGCCCACAGCAGAACTGCCACCCAGATCATGATCGGAACAACCGCGTGTACTGCGTCTCGTGACGCATCGAGGCAATGTCCGCCAGCACGGCGGCGCCGCCGATGTCATCGAGGCTCGCACAAAGCGAACCCATAACGATGCGGACCAGCAAAGGCTCCAGCCGGGCGATCACACGCAGGCCGTCAGTCTGGCCGAGCGGAATCAACCGAACCCCGGCAGAGACGAGGTTAGCCGCAAAAGCCTGCACGAACGCGTGGGCCGTTTCCGGGAGCGGCAGGCCGTGAGCGGCAGCGCACGCGCCGACCGAGACCGGATAGGCAAGATCGTCGAATGAATCGACCGCAGCGAGGGCGGGGTGGGGCCATACGGCCTTCACAGCGGAGAGAAATGCCCTTCCCTGCGCCAGCGTCTCCAGCCGCCGCTCGGCGGACGGAACAAAGGCAGCGGCCAGCTCCGCCACCTCCTTCAGGAGCGTGCAATCGCCGGCGGAAATCGCGCGCCAGCTCTCTGCGAGGAAGATCGCGTCCGTGCGGCCGGCACCATGGGTGAGGACGTTTTCGATCCAGTCTCCCAGCGAATTGACGTCCGTGGCCTGGCCCGCGTCGACCACCCACTCCAGCCCGTGCGAATAGCTGAACCCGCCCACCGGAAACGTTGGCGTCAGCCATGTCATCAGGCGTGCAAGAGTTGGTGTCGCAGGATCAGCATTGCCCCGGACAGAGAAGTCTGCGGAGGCACTGACGATGCCCGTCGCCGGAGACCGGAAGTGCCGAGTGCCGTTACTGCCCATGATGGTCGTGAGCCCCATCGTGGGGGTGGTGATGGTGGCCGTGGCCGTGATCGTGCACGGCACCGCCTCCGTAGGCGCCGCCCTCGGGATTGAATGCGCGCTCCACAGTGCGCGCCTTTGCACCCAGCCCGCGCACCATCTCCGCGATGACGTGATCATCCCGGATATAAACAGTGCGGTCGCCGATCTCCGCCGCCAGGTGACGGTTGCCAAGGTGCCAGGCAATGCGTGCAAGCGCCCGCTCGTCCTTGCATGTGATTTCCAGCAGCCGCTCCGGCGCCGTCTCGACCGCAACGATGCGCCCATCCTCTAGCCTGATGCCGTCGCCCGCAACCAGCGTGGGCGCCTTGGTGAGATCGAGCAGGAACGACAGGCCGCCCTTGCACGTCAGTACGGCACGCCGGCGCGTGCGCTTGTCATAGTCGAGCCGTACGACATCCGCGGCCCGTCCGTCCCATAGGCCGGAGCGCAGGATCTCGGTGGCTCTCAGCATGGGCGCTCCACTATTTCCATTCGCCGGTCCAAAGAGCGGTCAAAACAGGAAGTACCGCTGCGTCATCGGCAGCGATTTTGCGGGCTCGCAGGTGAGTAGTTCACCGTCGGCGCGGACTTCGTAGGTCTCGGCATCCACCTCGATGAGGGGCGTGGCGTCGTTGAGGATCATGGATTTCTTCGAGATGCCGCTACGCGTGTTCTTCACGGGCAGGAGCTGTTTGGCAACCCCGAGCTTGCGCGCCAGCCCACCCCGGGCCGCCGCGGCACTGACGAAGGTGACGGCCGATGACGCAATAGCCCGGCCGAAGCTCGCGAACATCGGCCGGTAGTGCACCGGTTGCGGCGTGGGAATCGAGGCATTCGGATCGCCCATCGGCGCGGCGGCGATTGAGCCGCCGAGCAGCACGAGATCGGGCTTCACGCCGAAGAATGCCGGGCTCCACAGCACGAGGTCTGCGCGCTTGCCGACTTCCAGCGATCCCAGCTCATGAGCTATACCCTGGGCGATCGCGGGATTGATTGTGTACTTGGCGATGTAGCGCCGTACGCGGAAGTTGTCGTTCCCCTCTGCATCCTGCTTCAGCTGGCCGCGCTGCACCTTCATCTTGTGCGCCGTCTGCCAAGTGCGGATGATAACCTCGCCCACGCGGCCCATGGCCTGGCTGTCGGGGGACAGCATGGAGAGCGCGCCGAGGTCGTGGAGAATGTCCTCTGCGGCGATCGTCTCGCGCCGGATGCGGCTCTCGGCGAAGGCGATGTCTTCCGGGATGTTGGCATCCAGGTGGTGACACACCATCAGCATGTCGAGATGCTCTTCCAGCGTGTTCACCGTGAACGGCCGCGTCGGATTGGTGGACGACGGCAGCACGTTCCTCAGGCCCGCCACCTTGATGATGTCGGGGGCGTGCCCGCCGCCGGCGCCCTCCGTGTGGAAGGCATGAATGGTCCGCCCCTTGAAGGCGGCAATTGTGTCCTCCACGAAGCCGGATTCGTTGAGCGTGTCGGTGTGGATCATCACCTGCACGTCGTGATCGTCGGCGACCGACAAGGCGCAATCGATCGCCGCAGGCGTCGTGCCCCAGTCTTCGTGCAGCTTCAGGCAGGAGGCTCCGGCCTCGACCATCTCCACCAGCGCCTTCGGCTGCGAGGCGTTGCCCTTGCCCGCAAAGGCAAGGTTCATGGGGAAGGCGTCGGCGGCCTCGATCATGCGGGCGAGATGCCAGGGACCGGGGGTGCAGGTGGTGGCCGCCGTTCCGGTGGCCGGTCCGGTGCCGCCGCCGACCATCATGGTGATCCCTGAGTTCAGCGCCTCTTCGATCTGCTGCGGACAGATGAAATGGATGTGGCTGTCGATGCCGCCGGCAGTAAGGATCTTGCCTTCGCCTGCGATCGCCTCCGTTCCAGGTCCGATGACGATATCGACTCCGGGCTGCGTGTCGGGATTGCCGGCTTTGCCGATCCCGGCGATGCGGCCGTCGCGCAGGCCCACATCGGCCTTGTAGATGCCGGAATGGTCGATGATCACCGCGTTCGTGATGACTGTGTCGACCGCTCCGTCCCCCCGCGACACCTGGCTTTGGCCCATGCCGTCGCGGATGACCTTGCCGCCGCCGAATTTGACCTCCTCGCCGTAGGTGGTGAGATCGCGCTCCACCTCGACAATGAGGTCAGTGTCCGCAAGCCGCACCTTGTCCCCCGTCGTGGGACCGAACATATCGGCATAAGCGGCGCGGGAGATCCTGGCAGGCATCAGAGACTCCCCATTACTTTGCCGCGAAAGCCGAACACGCGGCGTGCACCCGCGAAAGGTACGAGCTGCACGTCCCGGCTTTGACCGGGCTCGAACCGCACCGCGGTGCCGGCGGCAATATCGAGCCTGCACCCGTGCGCCTTCGCACGATCGAACTGCAACGCGGCGTTGGTCTCGGCAAAATGATAGTGCGAGCCCACCTGGATCGGCCGGTCGCCGGTGTTGGCGACCGTCATCGTGAATGCCTCGCGACCCGCGTTGAGCTCGATGTCACCGTCGCTCGTGAGGACCTCGCCCGGGATCATGACGCGCCCTCAGATCACGGCCAGCACAAGGCCTGCGGCGACGGCCACGCCACCCGCCGCGCGGATGGCAATGCGCGCGGTCGTTCCGGCTCCCGCATAAGCGGCTCCAAGTCCCGCCGCGTGCAGCATGCCGGTGGCGACCGCAAAGCCCGCCATATAGCTGCTGGCTGCGGCGGTCGCGGGCAGCTCCGTCCCGTGGGCGTGACCGTGCAGCAATGCAAACACCCCGATGAGCACCGCGCCAGCAGCAACCGGCATCCGCTCGGCGGAGAGCACCAGCAGGCCCAGGATCACGACGGAGGCCAGGATCCCGGCATCCACGGCCGGCAGATGTACCCCGGACATTCCCATTCCGCCGCCCACCAGCATGACCCCGACAAACGCGAGCGGCCAGACCCAGAGCGCGCGTCCGCCGTTCAACCCAGCCCACAGGCCCACGGTCAGCATCGCCAGCATATGGTCGAGGCCGGTCATTGGATGCGCGAAGCCGGACGCGAAGGAGAGAGCGTGCTCGGCACCGTTGTGCGCCATCGCCGGCGTGCCGTAGAGCATCGCAGCGGCGAGCATCATGCCTCCCCATAGTCTCGACGCCCTCGCCGACAGGGACGCGGCCAGCCGCCGTGGCCACCCGTCTCCGCGGAATCGATGAGCAAGGTTGTGCTCGGTTTTCAGGTCCATGCTCGTCTCCCTCGTGTCGAGATCATCTGATCGGGTTGTGCACGGTGACGAGCTTCACCCCGTCCGGAAAGGTCGCCTCGACCTGCACATCGTGAATTATCTCAGCGATCCCCTCCATCACCTGGTTGCGCGCAAGCACATGCGCGCCCGCTTCCATCAGGTCCGCGACAGAACGGCCATCGCGCGCGCCCTCTACGACGAAGTCCGAGATCAGGGCGATCGCTTCCGGATGGTTGAGCTTCACGCCCCGCTCCAGCCGGCGACGCGCCACCATCGCAGCCATGGAAATCAGCAGTTTGTCCTTCTCGCGCGCGGTGAGGTTCATGGCTCCTCCGTTGGCGTTTCAGCAATGCCACAGACGCGGCAGCGGGCGTCCGCTCAGCATTTCGGCGAGACAGCGGATATCCTTGCCCAAGATCTGACTGTCAGCCGCCGCGACACGAGCGAACAGCATGCCGTTCCACGCGCTGACGCCGCCGGCACCGGCGGTATCCGCCAGGGCCGTGCGTGCCTCGTCGATGCGTGCTTCGGCATCCGGCGCGACGTAGACAATGGTGGCGGTCGCCCGCGCGCCGGCGAGCGTGGCGGCGTGTTCCAGAATGCGGGCAATTGGCCCGTCGGCCAGAAAGGTGTCACCAAATACGAGGCGGCCCGCACGCCGGATACGCCAGGCATCGCGGCAGTAGCCGGTGCGTACTGTTTCACCCATTGCCGAGCGCCCGAACACCAGCGTTTCGACGGCCAGGAATGACGCGTCCTGCGCCAGCTCGACCTCGAGGCGGCGAACGAAACGTGCGCGGTCGAACAGAATCGTCGCCTGCGGCAGCCAGGCGAGCTGCGCGCCTTCTGCGACTTCAATTTGAATATCGATCTCGGTTTCGCCGTCGCGCGCGCGATAAATCTTTTCCGCTGCCGCCGTCGTCACGGTGGCCTGGGCCTGCGCGCCAATACGTATGCCGAAATCGAGGTGGTCTCCGCCGGTGAGGCCGCCGGCAGTGTTGAGCAGCACGGCCTGCTTCGGTTCTCCGGGAGCACAGCGCGGGAAGCGCACGCGGGCAGCCCCCGTCTGGTGCAGCGTTTCCAGCAGCGTGCGACCGTGCCCGTGCCGGAGCCCGAGCCGGATTGCACCCTCGGTCCGGGGCAGCCAGGTTCTCACCTGGAGCAAGGCGACTGTCTCCTCCCACAAGTATACTAGACAGTAAGGTAGCGCCGAACCTCGCTCTCGACCATGCTCGAGGCTTCCCCCGCCATGACGATCTCACCGCGCTCCATGACCGCGAACGTATCGGCGAGCGAGCGCGCGAAGTCGAAATATTGCTCCACCAGCAGGATTGCCATCCGGCCCTGATCGCGCAGGTAGGCAATGGCGCGGCCGATGTCCTTGATGATGGAGGGCTGAATCCCCTCGGTCGGCTCGTCCAGAACAAGAACCTGAGGTTGGGCAACGAGAGCCCGGGCGATCGCCAGCTGCTGTTGCTGTCCTCCGGAGAGATCGCCGCCACGGCGGCTAAGCATTGTCTTCAGCACCGGAAACAGTTCAAAGATTTCGGCCGGAATCCTGCGCTGGCCACGGGGCAGCCGCGCAAA
Organism: Hyphomicrobiaceae bacterium; assembly: GCA_035550075.1. GTDB lineage: Bacteria > Pseudomonadota > Alphaproteobacteria > Rhizobiales > Hyphomicrobiaceae > AWTP1-13. The sequence goes on from DASZQG010000212.1 coordinate 6,527, forward strand.
GCCGGTTTCCAGGTTCTCGCGTACCGTCAGCAGCGGAAAGATTTCGCGTCCCTGCGGCACGTAGGCGATCCCTGCGCGCGCACGTTCATAGGCCTTGAGGGGCGTGAGATCCCTGCCTTCCAGGGTTATGGAGCCTTCGCGCGTCGGTTGCTGGCCGACGATGGCGCGCAAGAGCGAGGTCTTGCCGACGCCGTTTCGCCCGAGCACGCACGTGATCTTGCCGGGCGCGGCCGAGACGGAGACATGCCGCAGCGCCTGCGCCGCGCCGTAGAAGAGATCGATATTGTCGACCGTCAGCACCTCGCGCCTCCCTTTCTGCTCACCGCCCCAGGTACACCTCGATCACGCGCTCATTGGCGCTGACCTCGTCGATGGAGCCTTCCGCGAGCACCGCGCCTTCGTGCAAAACCGTGACCTTGACGCCGAGCCGGCGCACGAACTCCATGTCGTGCTCGACGACGATGACGGAATGGCCCTTGCCGATCTCCTTCAGCAACTCGGCCGTTGTTTCCGTCTCCGCATCGGTCATGCCGGCGACCGGCTCGTCGACCAGGAGCAGCTTGGGGTCCTGCGCGATCAGCATACCGATCTCGAGCCACTGCTTCTGGCCATGCGAAAGAGCACCCGCAAGCCGCGCCCGATGCGGGGCCAGCCCGATGGTCTCGAGGATCGCTCCGATGCGCGCCACATCGCCATTCGGGCGCCAGAACAGGTTGCCGCCGACCGTACGATCGCCCTTCAGGGCGAGCAGAATGTTGTCCTCCACCGTATGGCTCTCGAAGACGGTTGGCTTCTGGAACTTGCGACCGATGCCGAGTTCAGCGATGGCCGCCTCATCCTTGGTCGTGAGGTCCACGCTCTTGTCGAACAGCACTTCGCCTTCGTCCGGGCGCGTCTTGCCGGTGATCACGTCCATCATGGTGGTCTTGCCGGCGCCGTTGGGGCCGATGATGGCGCGCATCTCGCCGTGTGCGATGTCGAGGCTCAGATTGTTGAGCGCGCGGAAGCCGTCAAAACTGACGGTCACGCCGTCGAGATAAAGAAGACTTGGCGTCACGGCACGAGGATGAGCAATGGTGGCGTCCATGCGGTCACTCCGCAGGCTGAGTGGCGACACCCCGCAGGGGTGCGCCATTGGCGCGTGCCCTTTGGGAGCGTGCCGGCAGCAGACCAAGAATGCCCTTTGGCAGGAAGATCGTGACGAGGACGAACAGGCTGCCCAGCACGAACAGCCAGTAGGGTGCCAGCAGGCCGGTGGTGAACACCGTCTTGGCATAGTTGACGAGCATCGCGCCGAGCGCGGCGCCCACCAGCGTACCGCGGCCGCCCACCGCCACCCAGATGACGGTCTCGATGGAGTTTGCGGGGGCGAACTCACTCGGATTGATAATGCCGACCTGCGGTACGTACAGGGCACCGGCGATGCCTGCCATGCACGCCGACAGCGTGAACAGCCATGTCTTGTAGGCCTCGACACGGTAGCCCAGGAAGCGCGTGCGGCTTTCCGCGTCGCGAATCGCCACCAGCACCTTGCCGGCCTTTGACTGCACGACGACGCGCGCGATGAGATAGCCGATCGCCAGGGCGGCGGCCGACAGCACGAACAGCACGGCGCGTGTCTTCTCGGACTGTATATTGAAACCGAGGATATCCTTGAAATCCGTCAGGCCGTTGTTTCCGCCGAAACCGAAGTTGTTGCGGAAGAAGCCCAGCATCAGCGCGTACGTCAGGGCCTGGGTGATGATGGAGAGATAGACACCGGTCACCCGACTGCGGAAGGCGAACCAACCGAACACGAACGCCAGTGCACCAGGCACCAGCACGACCATCAGCAGGGCAAACGGGAACCAGTCAAAGCCGTACCAGTACCAGGGAAGGTGCTTCCAGTTCAGGAACACCATGAAGTCGGGCAGCACGGGATCGGCATAGACGCCGCGGGTGCCGATCTGGCGCATCAGGTACATGCCGATGGCGTAGCCGCCCAAGGCGAAGAAGGCGCCATGCCCCAGCGAGAGGATGCCGCAGTAGCCCCACACCAGGTCGAGCGACAGCGCGAGCAGCGCATAGCAAAGGTACTTGCCCCAAAGCGCAACCAGCGTGTTCGACAGGTGCAGCGGCGAGTCTTGGGGCACGGCAAGATTAAGAATGGGCACAAGCATGGCCGCGGCAAAGAGCAGGCCGAGGAATACCCAGCCGCGTCCATCCGGGGCCTCGATCAGCCGTCGAACGATCATGCTTCCACCGCCCGCCCTTTCAGCGCAAACAAGCCGCGCGGGCGCTTCTGGATGAAAAGTATGACAAGCACCAGCAGCAGGATCTTGCCCAGCACCGCACCGGCATAGGGTTCCAGAAACTTGTTGGCGACGCCGAGCGATATGGCCCCGACAAGCGTTCCCCAAAGGTTGCCGACGCCGCCGAACACCACCACCAGGAAGCTGTCGATGATGTAGCCCTGGCCGAGGTTGGGGGACACGTTATCGATCTGCGAGAGCGCAACGCCGGCGAGGCCCGCGATGCCGGAGCCGAGCGCGAATGTCAGCGCATCGATGCGGCCGGTGGGGATGGCCATGGAGCTCGCCATGCGCCGGTTCTGTGTCACGGCTCGCATGTGCAGGCCGAGCGTGGTGAAGCGCAGTGCGGCCAGCAGCGCCGTGAAGATCACGGCCGCAAATACGATGATCCACAGCCGGTTCCACGTGATCGTGAGCCCCCCGATCTGGAACGCGCCCGACATGAAGCTTGGCGCACCGACCTCGCGGTTGCTCGACCCGAACACGGTGCGCACGGTCTGCTGCAGAATGAGGCTGATGCCCCAGGTGGCGAGGAGCGTCTCCAGCGGCCGGCCGTAGAGAAAGCGGATCACGCCGCGCTCGATAGCCATGCCCACCAGCGCCGCGACCACAAAGGCGAGTGGAACGGCAATCGCCAGCGAATAGTCGAAGAGCGCCGGCGCCTGTCCCCGGATCACCTCCTGTACCACGAAGGTGGTGTAGGCGCCCAGCATCACCATCTCGCCGTGCGCCATGTTGATGACGCCCATCACGCCAAAGGTGATAGCGAGCCCGATGGCGGCCAGCAGCAGAACCGAGCCCAACGACAGCCCGTACCAGAAATTCTGCGCGACACTCCAGGCCGCAAGCCGGTTGTCAATGGCGTTAATGGCATCGGCCGCGGTGCGCTGCACATTGGGGGATTGCCCCGCTGGCAAGGCACTGAGGACCGTGCGCGCTTCGAGGTCGCCGCGCTCGCGCAGCACCAGTATGGCGTCGACCTTGTCTGCTTCGCGCGTGTCGCTTCGGCTGAGGATGATGGCTGCGCGCGCCTCATTCAGCGCCTTTTTCAGATGGGGGTCTGTCTCCTTCGCAAGCGCGGTCTCGACCGCGCTCAACGCGTTAGCATTCTTCGACTTGAACACGGCTTGCGCCGCCTCGAGACGCCTGGCGCGGTCCGGCGACAGCAGGGTCAGCCGCCCAAGCGCCGCCTCGATGCTGCGCCGCAGCCGATTGTTGATCCGCACCGGGCTGAGGTCGGCGGGCGCTGTTCCTTCGAAAGGCCTTCCTGTCGCCGCATCGAGCAGCGGGCCAGACGCCTGCCGCACGAAGACAGTCCTGTCGTTCGCGCTGAACAGCAGCCGGCCTTCCTGCAACGCCTCGATCAGCCTGGCTGCCATCGGATCTCCGCTGGCGGCCACCGCGGCAATGCCCGCGTCCGTGTCATTGAAGGAATCGGTGGTGAACTTCGCCAGCGCATCGCGATAGGCGGTGCTTTGCGCACTGACAGGTGCCGAGCCGGCCAGCAGCAAGCCGGCCGACAACAACACGAGCGCTATGAGGCGTGAGCAGACGGCGTGCATGACGGCTCTGGCCCTCCCCGCAGAAGGGAGGCGGCGACGCCCGCCGCCTCCCAGGTCGGCAGCTCGAAGGAGCGCTAGCTGCCGCACTTGTTGGTTTTGATGTTGAAGTTGCCGCACTTCTTCCCGACCCAGTCGGCAACCAGATCCTTGGAGCCATCGAGCTCCTTGGACCAGGCGTCGCCCGGCACGAGGTGGTCGGTCTTCCACACCACGTCAAACTGCCCGTCGCCGCGCACCTCGCCGATGAACACCGGCTTCGTGATGTGATGGTTCGGCAGCATCTTGGAAACGCCGCCGGTCAGGTTCGGTGCTTCGATTCCGGGCAGGGCGTCGATCACCTTGTCGGCGTTGGTGGTCTTCACCTTCTGCACGGCCTTCACCCACATGTTGAAGCCGATGTAGTGGGCTTCCATGGGATCGTTGGTCACGCGCTTCGGGTTCTTCGTGAAGGCGTGCCACTCTTTGATGAAGGCGTCGTTCGCGGGCGTCTTGATGGATTCGAAGTAGTTCCACGCCGCGAGATGGCCAACCAGCGGCTTGGTATCGATGCCGGCCAGCTCTTCCTCGCCCACCGAGAACGCGACCACCGGGATGTCCGTCGCCGCGATGCCCTGGTTGCCTAGCTCCTTGTAGAAGGGAACGTTGGCGTCACCGTTGATGGTCGAGACCACCGCCGTCTTCTTTCCAGCCGAGCCGAATTTCTTGATATCGGCCACGATCGTCTGCCAATCGGAGTGGCCGAACGGCGTGTAGTTGATCATGATGTCTTCCGGCGTCACGCCCTTGGACTTGAGATAAGCCTCAAGGATCTTGTTGGTCGTGCGCGGATAGACGTAGTCGGTTCCGGCCAGGACCCAGCGCTTCACTTTCTCTTCCTTCATCAGGTAGTCGACGGCCGGGATTGCCTGCTGGTTCGGCGCGGCCCCGGTGTAGAAGACGTTGCGCTCGCTTTCCTCGCCTTCGTATTGCACCGGATAGAACAGGATGCTGTTCAGCTCCTTGAACACCGGCAGCACGGATTTGCGCGAAACAGAAGTCCAGCAGCCGAACACGGCGGCCACCTTGTGCTGCGAGATCAGTTCACGCGCCTTTTCCGCAAACAGCGGCCAGTTCGAGGCCGGATCGACCACGACAGCCTCGAGCTTTTTGCCGAGCAGGCCGCCCTTCTTGTTCTGCTCGTCGATCAGCATCAGCATGACGTCCTTCAACGTCGTTTCGCTGATAGCCATGGTGCCGGAAAGCGAGTGCAAAATGCCGACCTTGATGGTGTCCTGCGCGCGGACCTGAGTGGCCAGCGGCGTGCTTGCGATCGCGGCCATGCATGCCGCTATCGCTGTCCTGAAGATCGTGCGTTTCATGGGATCGGAACCACCTCTCTTGATCACGCGAGGCCGCGAGCGGGCCCCTCGGTGGTTAACAGCAACGAGCGTGCCAGCTGCTCCGTCGCCGCTTTGGAAGCCGGAAATCCAAGCGAACCGCGCGAAACAACGTGCATGCAGACGCAGGGCTGCGTCCCAGTCTGCCTAGTTTGTAGGCCGCGTGCTCGCGCGCCGATCAGCGCCGAGAAAATAGGCGTATGCTGCTCAACGAATTCGCAGCAGCCTGGGCGGCGGATTTCCAATCTCCGCCAATGCTACAAGGGTCGACACTTGCCTGATGATGCTACGATCCGCGCTCGTCAGGCGGACCCGGCACGAACAGCGAAACGGGGAAATCCGCCGCGTATCTGCGGCCCTTCGCCTGGGGGTGATACTCCGGCCGGGGACTCGAATCCGGCGCAATGACCCGGCGGTACAGGTGCCAGGTCGAGTGGCCCAGCACCGGCATGACCACGGCCAGGCCGAGCAGGAACGGCAGCGAGCCGATCACCAGGGCGCCGACGACGAATATCGCCCACAAGGTCATCGTCAGCGGGTTGCGGGCAATTGCGCGCACCGATGTGACGATCGCCACTGCGACTCCGACGTTGCGGTCAAGCAGCAGGGGGAATGAAATCACGCTGAGCGAGAAGGCCAATGCCGCAAACAGGAATCCGACGGAGTTGCCGACAATGATCAGCGTCTGGCCTTCATCGGTAGAGACAACTCGGCGAACGAATTCGCCCAGAGTCATGGGCACCAGCTCCGGGTCACCGAAATTGGCGACGTAGATGGCGTCGGCCACACCGAGCCAGACACAGAAGATGACGAGGAGGAGGAATCCCAAAGCGAGGATGGCTGGCAGCGAAGGGGAGTGAGCGATGTCGAAGACGTGCTGCCAGGAGGTGTCCAGGCCCAGCTCCCGCCGCCGGCTGAGCTCGTATAACCCAATGGCAGCGAAGGGACCGATGAGCGCGAAACCGGATGCCAGCGGATAGAGGAGCGGCATCACGTTGTAGCCAAACGTCGCGCCGCCCAGCGCCAGTCCGACGATGGGGTAGATCAGGCTCAGAAAGATGGCATGCGTCGGCATGGCCGAGAAATCTTCAAAGCCCTTCGTCAGGGCATATCTCAGATCGCCGAGTCCTATATCGCAAACTACGGGCAGGTGTTGCGTCGGGTTGGTCGGAAGAATGACATCTGCATGCGCCATGACCGATCCTCCTTGGCGTGGAAGGTCACGGTCCGCGGCGTTGGTGATCGGATCGTCCGATGGCGTCGCGATCACACGGAGCGCGAACCCGCAGTTAAACCTAGCGCCGATGCCACATGCTGTCTTGGTGAATACGGCCGTGCACCGGAAAAAAGGCCGGTTCCACGTCAGCTTGGCCGTAAGAGAGCGCATGCGTATTCGTCTCTCATAACCGAGCTGCCGCTGCGGTAGCTGAAACTTGACAAATGCTCCACCCATGGAAATGGTCCGCGTTGGCCGGTGCCGCGCGGTTGCGAAACTCCAAGCCCAACAAGAGGTCATGGCATGTTGCCGAAATTCAGCGACGTTGTGGTGGTGGGCGGCGGCAACGCCGCGTTCTGCGCGGCGCTGGCGGCAGCCGAAAGCGGCGCATCGGTGCTGATGCTGGAGCGGGCCCCGGAAGCTGAATCGGGCGGCAACAGCCGGTTCACGGCCGGAGCGTTCCGTTGCGTCTATGACGGCGTGGAGGACCTCAAGGCGCTGATGCCGGATCTCACGCCCGAGGAGATCGCCAACACCGACTTCGGCACGTACACGGAGGAGAAATTCTTCGACGATATGGGCCGCGTCACTGAGTATCGGACCGATCCCGAGCTGTGTGAGCTGCTTGTGACGCGCAGCAAGGACACCATGCGCTGGATGCGCGGCAAGGGTGTTCGTTTTGCGCCCATTTACGGCCGCCAGGCCTTCAAGATCGATGGGAAGTTCAAGTTCTGGGGCGGCCTGACCGTGGAGGCGTGGGGCGGCGGCCCCGGCCTTGTCGACAGCCTCACCAAGTCGGCAAAAAAGAACGGCATCACCGTTGCCTACGAGGCGCGGGCGACCGCCCTCATTGCCGGCGACGATGGCGTCACGGGCGTGCGGGTGAAGCATCACGGCAAGACCGCCGAGGTGATGGCAAAATGCATAGTTCTTGCCGCCGGCGGCTTTCAGGCCAATGCCGAGTGGCGCACACGCTACCTGGGTCCCGGCTGGGAACTCGCCAAGGTGCGCGGCACGCGCTTCAACACGGGTGACGGCATCCGCATGGCGCTCGACATTGGCGCGCAGCCGACCGGCAACTGGTCAGGGGGCCACGCGGTCGGCTGGGACCGCAACGCGCCCGAATTCGGCGATCTCGAGGTCGGCGACAACTTTCAGAAGCACTCCTATCCGTTCAGCATCATGCTCAACGCCAACGGCGAGCGGTTCGTGGACGAGGGCGCCGACTTCCGCAACTACACCTACGCCAAGTACGGCCGCGTGATCCTCAACCAGCCGGGCCAGTTCGCCTGGCAGGTCTTCGATGCCAAGGTGCTGCACCTGCTGCGTGACGAATATCGCATCAAGCGCGTCACCAAAGTGAGGGCGGACACTCTCGAAGAGCTGGTGCGTAAGCTCGACGATGTGAACCCCGAAAAGGCGCTGGCGACGATCAGGGCCTTCAATGCCGCGGTAAAGAAGGATGTGCCGTTCAATCCCAATATCAAGGATGGGCGCGGCACGGTGGGGTTGCCGATCCCCAAGTCGAACTGGGCGAATATCTTGGATACCCCGCCTTACGAAGCATACGCGGTGACCTGCGGACTGACGTTCACCTTCGGAGGGCTGAAGATCGACACCGGCGGCCGCGTGATCGATACCGACGGCCAAGTCATTCCTGGCCTCTATGCGGCCGGCGAGCTGGTGGGCGGGCTGTTCTACTTCAACTATCCCGGCGGTACGGGCCTCATGGCCGGTGCCGTGTTCGGCCGCATTGCCGGCACCTCGGCGGGCCAGCGCGCGGCGCAGCTTCCTCCTACAGCATGAATTCTTCGATGGCGGCGAGGGCGTGGCACTGGGCCTCAGACCAGTCGGTCGGAAAACATCGAATATGCGTGGCACGACGAGCACCGAGTCGCGCCGGAAGGCCAGCGGATCGAGAAAGGCATCGTTGATGCGGCGGTAGACGACGTCCGCGTGCTTGAGGCCTCCGCCATCTTCATGTCCCGCGTCCTCTCGTCGCGATGTTCCGCTCCTGCAGCCTCTCCTGAATGCAGCGGTAGGGCTGGCGCACGCCGGCCGAGGCTCCTTTCATTCGTCAAGGGCGACCGGCTAGAGGGGCCTCACACCTCGGTCCAGAAACACGGTCACTGTGCAACCGGAGTGCCAGTCCAAACTCGGGCAAATTGCGGAGGCTTTGGGCAGCTGCCGCCTCCGATCGCCCCATCGCGCTCGGATCTAGTCGTCCACCATCGGTGAGGTCACGACCAGGAATACGAGATCGACAAGACCCGAGTTTTGGATCGAGTGCTCGACGCCGGGCGGCAAATAGATCACGTCATGACGACGCACGACGCGGCGCTCACCACCGATCTCCATCAAGCCTTCCCCCTCCAGCACGTGATAGACCTGCTCCTGAACCTTGTGTTTGTGCAGCTTCACATAGGCCATCGGCTGGTACATCGAGATGCGGTAATCGATGTTGCGCGCTCCGGCGTTCTCCGCGTTGACCAGGGGCTTGGAGAGAGCGCCACCGAAGTGGTCTGGAAATTCCTTCCACGGCACCTCGGCGATGTTGCGGACAATCCCTTTCGGATTTGGCAGCGGCATATTTCATTTCCTCTCGTTACTGGCCCGGGAGCCGGTCTCACATCGGAAGATTGGTCTTAATTTGTGTGGATTCCACAACAGACATGGCCAATCTGTACGCGTACCATTCCTTGAGACTCGATCACGCTCGGCCAACGCTTACTTTTGCATAAGCGCATTATTTTCGAAATTTATTGGAGAAAGATCATGAAGGTTTCTCGGGCCATTCCCTGGTGCGCGATGTTGGTGGCTGCCTGCTCTGCGCCCAAAGACATTGTTTCGCTTACGCCCATCGCCGATCAGCAGGCAATCACGAGAGACGGGGTTCCCGCACTCGTGTCCACCAAAAGAAATGTCGTGTTTCTGCGGCCTGTGGCTTCCCAGCAGGGTAGCAGCGAGCGGCCTCGGTTTGTAGTCGCCCTGTTGAACAGAGGGAAGTCGCCGGCCACTTTCCGCGTTGCAGACATCGATGTGCAAAGCACTCAGCCGCGCAAAGCCAAAGTGAAGGTCTACACGCACGCGGAGCTTGCCCAAGAGGTGGAAGAGCGGCGTAACACAGCGCTATTCATGAACGCACTCTCCGGGGTGGCCGGCGCGATTTCAGCTTCACAAGCTGGGTATACGCACACAACCGGTTCAATCACCGCCTCATCGCCATACGGTATGGCCTACGGCACTTATTCGGGCACCACCTACAATCCGGCTGTCGCCCAAGCGGCGGCAAATGCGAACGCGCAAAATACTGCAGCCAACATGAGCATGATTGAAGGACAAGCGCAAAGGATGCTGTCTCAGCTCCAGGCAACCATTATTAAGGATCACACTTTGATGCCAGGTGAATGGCACGGCGGCGTGATCGTGTTGGGTGTGCCAGAGAAACAAGCATCCGGCACCGCAACCTATGTCATCACACTCGGCTTTGATGGGGAACAGCATTCCTTCGCCGTCAGCCAGCACCGTGGCCAACAAAGCTGAGAGCCGTGCAGGCGGGTCTCAAGGGGCTGCGTCCCGCCGCAGATGTGCCACGAGCCGCCGTGCTGGCGCGGGCAATGCGCCAAGGTCGCGCACGCAGACGGTCAAGTGCCGCTCCGCCCACGGGTCACGCAAGCGCACCATGGCGATACCCATCGAGCGGCGGCACCGTTGCGCGGCAGTCTCCGGCACGACGCCGACGCCGATCTGCGCCTCCGCCATCCGGCATATGGCATCAAAGCCGCTGACGCGCATGCGCACCTTCATCGCCGCGCCAAGTTGCGCCGCGTGGGCTGTCACATGCCGCTGCAAGGCGCTCTCGCGCGGCAGGCCCACGAACTCTCGGCGTGCGACTTCGGCAAAGGCCATGCTGCGCCGGCGCGCCAACGGATCTGCGCGGGCCACCACCAGCACGAGCCGATCGACGCGGAAGGGGAAGGTCTGCAGGATCTCCGGCAGCGCCGCTTGCGACGCGATACCGATGTCGGCTGTGCCTGACGCGATCGCCTGTCCGATGTCGGCGCTACCCTTCTCCTCGAGTTCGATGTCGACACCCGGGTTGGCGGCGAGAAACGGCGCCAGGGCGCGTGGCAGATGCTCGCTGAATGCGGCCGTGTTTGAAAGAACGCGCACACGGCCCATCAACCCGCGGGCGTATGATCCGATGTCCCCCTGCAACCTTTCGGCCTGCTGCACGATCAGACGGGCGTGATCGAGCAAACGCTCGCCTGCCGCGGTGAGGACAACGCCACGGCGGCCCCGGTGGAACAGAAGGACACCCAGCCTCTCTTCCATGGCACGCACCCGGCCACTGGCTGACGCCAGGGCCAGATTGCTGCGTTCCGCACCACCAGTAATGCTTTGCGCCTCTGCCACGTGCGTGAACAGCCGCAGATCGACGAGATCGAAGCGCACGCCAGCTCCTCCAGACTTCGGATATGCCGTAGGCTATCTCCGAAAGCTCCGCATTGCCATCCACCCGCGGCGCTCCCAATGTCGCGGCAATGCTGGAAATCACCCTCATCGCCGCTGTGTTTGCTCTCGCTGGCTTCGTCAAGGGCACCATCGGGCTCGGCCTGCCGACCATCTCCATGGGCCTGTTGGCGCTCTTTATGACGCCGCTGCAGGCGGCTGCGCTCCTGGTCGTCCCGTCCTTTGCGACCAATGTCTGGCAGATGGTGGTGGGGCCGTACCTGGCAACCGCCCTGGCGCGCCTGTGGCCGATGATGGTGGGCGTGTGCGCAGGTACCTGGGCGGGAGCGGGGCTGATGTCAGGGACCCATGCTCGCTATGGAACGGCGATTCTCGGTGTGGCCTTGCTGGCCTACGCCATCATGGGGCTCCTGGCGCCGGTCTACGCGATCCAACATCGCCACGAACGCTGGCTCGGGCCGCTGGCCGGCGCCGTGACGGGTCTGATTACCGCGGCAACCGGTGTGTTCGTGATTCCGGCCGTGCCGTACCTGCAGGCGATCGGGTTGGAAAAGGAAGAGCTGGTGCAGGCTCTCGGACTGTCGTTCACAGTGTCGACGCTGGCGTTGGCGGTCAACCTGGCGGCTGAAGGGGCGCTCAGCTTCTCTGTGGCAGGCGCGTCGCTCGGCGCCCTGGCCTGCGCGGGATTGGGCATGTGGGCGGGCCAGGCGCTTCGCCAGCGTTTGCACCCGGCAACCTTCCGTCGCTGGTTCTTTATGGGACTGCTGGCTCTCGCCCTCCACCTGATTGTGCGCGCCGTCACTTAAGCAAAGCGACGTCAGCGAGGACCACCCGGCACCCAGGGCTGGCCGAAAGCCGGCTCGTTGTACGGCGTGGGCGGAAGCTGCCATGCGCCCGTCGCCGGCGGGCGGATGTTTGCATCCACGTGCACGTCGAGCAGATACGGCTTGTTCGACTTCACCGCGTGCTCCAGCGCGCCCCTGAAGTCTTCCGACTTGGTGACGGTCAAGGCCTCGACGCCGGCGGCCTTCGCCCAGGCAGCGAAATCGGGGTTATACGGCGTCTTGTTAGCGCCCTGGTGGAACATGGTGCCGAGTTCACGGCCGCCGAACATGCCGAGCTGGATGTCGCGGATCGAAACCCAGCCGAAGTTGTTCCACAATACCCACACGACCGGAATGTCGTATTCCACGGCGGTGCACAGGACGTGCGGCACCATCGTGAAGCTGCCGTCGCCGACAATGGCCACGCACGGCTTCTCCGGCGCTGCGAGCTTGGCGCCGAGCACACCGGCGGCGCCAAAGCCCATGCCGGAAAAGCCCCAGGAATTGAGCATCGACTGCGGGCGACGCGCCTTCCAGAACTGCATGTACCAGTTGTGATTGACGCCGACGTCGCAGGCGAGGATCGAATCCTCGGGCAGCACGGCCTGGCAGTCAAACACGACGCGCTCGGGACGGATTGGTATGGCATGCGTCTCGAAATTCGGTCGCGTGAACTTCTCCCAGGCGGCCTTCCATCCTTCGATGTCGGCGTGCCACGCCTGCAGAGAGCCCTCGCGCGCGGGTCCACGCCGGTCCAGTTCCGCCAGCACCTGACGCAGGAAGGTGCGCACGTCAGCCAAGATGGGAAGGTCCGGCGGATAGTTGCGGCCAAGCTCGTCCGGGTCGACGTCGACGTGGATCAGCTTCGCATGTGGGAAATTCCACGAGTAGCCTGGCAGCCAGGATGAGGCCGAACGATCGTCGAAGCGGGCACCAAGCGCAATCACGAGGTCCGCATGGCGGCCGGCCTGGTTGGCGGCATAGGCGCCGTTGCGGCCGATGAAGCCGAGCGACAACGGATCGGTCATGTCGAGGCAGCCCATGCCATTGGGCGAGGAGATGACCGGGATGCGCAAGCGGCGCGCCAGGGAGGACAGCTCGCTGGCCGCCTCCGACAGGGTCACGCCATGGCCGATGAACAACGCCGGCCGCTCTGCGGCAAGTATCATATCGAGGGCGGCGGTCACCTGCTCGGGCGCGGCGCCGCTGCGCTGTGCGCCGTGACGCGGTGAGGGAGGCGGCACCTCCACGTCATCTTCTTCCTGGAAGACGTTGAAGGGGATGTCGACGTTCACCGGCCCTGGCCGGCCCGACAGCATGGTCGTGGTGGCCTGGCGCAGGGCCAGCGGCAGCATGTCGACGCGCGTCGGCTGAAAGCTGCGCTTGACCACAGGCCTGATGATGTTGGGAAAATCGGCCTGGAAGTGACGGTTGATCTCCTGAAACGGGCTGCGGTTGAACTGGCCGGTGGGCACATTGGCGGTAATGGCAAGCAGGGCGGAAGAATCGGACAGAGCCACCTGTAGCGGCATGACGATGTTGCACGACCCCGGCCCGCACGACGTGAGCGTGGCGGCCGGCTCGTGGCGCACGCGGAAATAAGCGTCGGCCATGTGAGCTGCAACCTGCTCGTGGCGCGGCGAGACGAGGCGTATCCGATCGCGCGCCTGATAGAGGCTGTCGAGCAGGCCGACGTTGCCGTGCCCGCAGATGCCGAAGACATGTGAGATCCCGTTCCTGACGAGGTGCTCCGTGATCAGGTCGGCACCTTTCATGCGCGGCATGCGTGTCCTCCGGGGCGTTTTTTCTTCTGCATCATAGGAAAACCTTCCACGACGGGAAAATTGTTTATGGCTCGGCAAAACGCATGCGTGCCAGCATGGCTGCCACCCATCGGCCCGCTAGCATTGGCTATGGCGGATGGGAGCCTATGCCATTCGCGGCTTCGCCTGGTTCGCAATCCGGGCTCGTTCTGTATTCGGCCACAGCAGGATGAGCCCAAGCGTCCCGGCGGCGATGAGGATCGCGGCCAGGATCTTGAAGCCGGTGAGAAATCCCGTGAGCGGCGTGGCCGCGTCCTCGATCACTGTTCCCATCACATACGGCGCCACAACACCCGCCAGCGTGTAGGTCGCGCCGTAGATCGAGATGGCGGCACCCCGTTGCGAGACGGGAGTGAACTCGCCGATCATGGCCGGGCACACGACGTAGATCGCTCCGCTGACGCCGGAGCCCAGGACGAGCAAGGCTACCCGCCAGCCTGGGGCTTCGACGAGCTGCAGCAGCAGGAGAACACAACCACCGAACACGAGCGGCGCGGCGCCGAGGACGCCGCGCGCTACGCGCGTGCTGGCGCCGCGTGCCATCAGCGATTGGGAGAGCCATCCGGTCAAAAGCACGATCGTGGCACCGAACACCCAGGGCAGTACCGAGATCCACCCCGCATCCTTCTGCGAGAAACCGAGGCCCTTGACGATGAAGGGAGTGAACCAGGTGAGCCCGAGCGACAACGCCCAGTAGGCGCCGAAGGTAGCGGCGCAGCAGCCGATAAAGGTCGGGGACGTGAGCAACTGGAAATAGGGCACGTAAGTCTCGGCGGAGCCGTCGCCGGCCGTCGCAGTAAATGGACCTTCGCGGCCCAGGATCAGCCAGGCGGCTACCCATAGTAGTCCGGCGATGCCGAGCGCGCCGAACGCCCAGTGCCAGGAATGGTTGACGATGATCCAGTTCAGCGCGGGCACCGCCAGGATCACGCCGAAGGCTGAGCCTTGCGAGATGACCGCCGTCGGCAACGTGCGCTTCTCGTCCGGGAACCATTTGAAGAGGGCGTGGACGGCGACTGAGAACGCAGGCCCCTCACCTGCACCCAGAATGATCCGGCACACGAGCAGCGTGGTGAAGCCGACGGCGCCAAGCATCGGGAACTGGACCAGCGCCCAGACGAGCGCGAGGCCGAGCAGCACCCAGCGGGTAGGGACCCGATTGATGACAAAGCCAAAGATGATGGCGGACAGAGAAAACAGGAAGAAGAAAGCCGAGCCTAGGAAGCCGAACTCTTTCGGAGTCAGCCCCAGCTCGTTCATGATCGGCACGCCGGCGAGCCCGACGACAATTTTGTCGGCGAAATTGACGAGCATGTAGAGAAAGAGAAGGAGGGTAATCCCCCATGCACCCTTAGGCGTCGGCTGCTCGATCATGTCCTGCTCCCTCGAAGCGTCCCGTCCCGTCGGCAATCGTGACCCTCTTTGCGGGTTCTGGCACGAGAGATTAGACCGGTTGCGGCAGAGTTCGTAACGATTTGAGCATTGCCGACACACACACACCAGCGAGACGTACCGGCATAGGATCGCTATGCTTGGGTAGGGCATAAGGGAGCGACCGATCCCGGTGCCGGTCGAGCATTTTTCCGTTGATGCCGGCCGGTACCGTTCAAGAGCGTTGGGGAGGGGGAATGAAAATCGCAGTTTTTGGCGAGAGGCATGCCTTGCGCTGCCGGTGTGCTTGGCCCCCGCTCCGCCGCTTCGTCCTGCCGGCATGCGCAGGCCTCACGCTGCTCTGGACGCTCGGACCAGCGGCCGCGCAGACCACGCCCGCTGCCGCCGCCCAGCCCCCGCTCTCCATCGCGGTCTTCGTCAGCTCGCGCAATGACCAGTGTTACGACAACGGCATCGCATCGGCCATTGAACACCTCACGAAGGCCGAGCAGGGCCGCATCAACGCCGCGGGCGGTATTTTGCGGCGCCGGCTCGATCTGCAGTTCCTGGACGATAAACTGGATGACCGGCGGGCCATCGCCAACATGAAGGATGCGCTCGCCAACCCTAACACCGTGGCGATGATCGGGCTTTCACAAACGGCGCGGGGGCAGGCCGTGTTCGACGCGCTGGGCCCCGACATCGGCGCAAGCCGCATCCCGTTCCTGTCGGACATCACGGTCAATAGCGTCTTCGAGAAGTACAACAACGTTTTCACGATGCGGCCTTCCCATGATGACGAGCGCGTGCCCGCCATGGCCGCGTTCATCAAGGCCCGCAACATCGAGCGCCCGGCGTTCATCGGCCTCAAGGACATGCTTTTCAGCACCAGCCTTGGCGACGGTCTCAAGGGTTCCGGCGCCGCAAGTTTCATTGCGGATCATCGGCTGGCGCTCAAGGATGGGAAACTCGACCCGGCTGATATTGCCGCGGTGACCGCCGACCTCAAGCAGAAGCAGCCCGATCTGCTGGTGCTGGCGATCGGTAGATCCCGCACGGACGATCTATTGGACTCCCTCGAGGCGGCCGGCGTGACGCCGCCGCTGTTCATCACCGGCCGCGCCGAGAACCTCGTGGAGGATCGCGGCAAGGAGTACCCGGGCGACATCTTTCAGCTTGCGTGGGACAACCTGCCCGGCATTTTCAGCAACAGGCTGCGTGACCGCATCGCTCGCAACGGCCTGGGCAAATGGATATTCGAGGGGGCCAAAGTGCCCGAAGCGCCAGGCTGGAAAGACGGCAAATGCAAGACGCGTCCCGAGAGCCCGCCAGACGTGTTCAATGAACGCAACATGCTGGCCATCGGCCGAGGTACGCAGTACGCCGACATGGTCGCCCTGGTGGCCGAGGCGCTCGCCGGTGCGGATGTTACCGCCGACACCGCGGCGCTGCGGGGTTATCTCCTGAACCAGCTCAATACCGCATACGTCGCCGGCCGCGGCGCTTTTCGCGGCAGCTTCGAGAATTGGTCGTTCCGGCCGAAGTCCCGAAGCGCCGATCGCACCCCGTTCATTGTGATGCGCCCCAACGGTCTTGGCGCGTCACAACTCGCGCCGCTGCAATTCCTGCGCCTGCGGACGGAGAAGCTGCGCCAGATCGACACGCTTTATCTCGACGTCGACCTGATCCGCACCTACCGGGTCGAAGACAACGACAAGAGCTTTTTTGCCGATTTCTACCTCTCGATGCGAGGCAACAACGCGTCGGTCAAGAACATCGAATTCGTCAACGGGTTTCTGGATCCCAAGACCAACGATCGCCAGGTTACGATCCGGACGCTGCACGAGGCGGGCCCAAGCGACGTCTATCCGTCCGACATGAATATTTTTCTCGTCTCGGGCAAGTTTACCTTCGAGCCGCGATTGGCCGACTATCCATTCGACACCCAGCGCTTTCCCATTCACATCCAGCCCAAATCGGACGCCCCCGCCTTCATCATTCAGCCGCCGCCTCACGCCCTGCGCGATAAGGCCGTAGACACCGACGGTTGGACGCCCCGCGACCAGTACGTGGGCTTCGACGAGGACTTCATCCCCACACTCGACGCCTGGACCCTGCGTCAGAGCATTGTGCCCTTCTACTCTGCGAGCTTCGTATGGCTTATGCAGCGGCAGACCACCGATTACTATCTAAGGGTGGTGGTGCCGTTGGCGTTCATCCTGGCGGTCGCCTACATGTCAATCTTCATTCCAATGAACCATTTCGAGTCGATCGTCACCATCCAGGTGACGGCGCTGCTCTCCGCCGTCGCCCTCTATCTCGCGCTGCCGAAGGTGGATGCCGGTGACGGCACTACGATTTCCGACCGTATCTTTCTGTTCATCTACACGTCGGTCAGCCTGATGATCGTGCTGTCGATCCTGCGCATCAGCCAATCGGCGAACAGATCACGATGGATGGCCAAATCGCTTGGGTTGGCGCACATCGTATTCATTCCAATCCTGGTGGTGCTTATGATGCTGTATGTCTACCGTGCGAGCCTGGGTGAGAATGCCAATGCGCTGTGGCCGCAGCTCAGCGCAAGCGCCCTGGCGCTTCTCGGGCGGTAGGTGGGAGTTCTGTCGGTCAGATCTGCGCTCAGGCCGTGGCCGTGATGACGTGGGCCTGAATTTTGGCAGCCACCGCGCCGTGGCCATGCTTTCTGGAAATTGCCGACGCGGCGTAGTCGGTCGCAAAAGCGAGCTTTCCTGCATCCCGGGTCTCGATTTCATTGCGCAGGACAGTTCCCTGACAATAGGCGACGGCGGGAAAGCGCGGCGACGGCGCCCGACTCTGTTCGGCTTTCGTCTCGATGACCACCCGGGAAAATCCTGCCGCTTCCAGCTCCCGGCGGATCAGCGCCGTGTCGTGATACCCGTGCGGCGTGCGCGCCAGAAAGCGCGGCGGATCGCTTGGAAAGACCTCGGCGAGAGCGTTTGTCACGTCATCGGCGAAAATGTTCTCCTCGATGCGATCCCAAACGCTGAATAGAAAATGCCCGCCGGGCTTCAGAACGCGTCTTGCTTCGCGGTAGCCGGTTGTCCGGTCTGGAAAGAACATCGCGCCGAACTGGCAGCACACGACCTCGAACGTCTCATCTTCAAACGGCAGCGCCAGGGCATCCGCTTGCCGCCACTCGATCCGCTTGTCGGCAGGTTGCTGGGACCTGGCGTAGTCAATCATGGGCTGGTTGAGGTCGGTCGCGACATAGCGGGCATCCTTGGGCAGCACGGGGGCCAAGGCGCGCGTGACAACCCCGCTACCGGCGGCCGTCTCCAGAACGGCGCGCGGTAACAAAAGCGTCACGCGTCGCGCCATATCCGCGGCGTAGGGCTCGAAGATCAGTGGCACCATATTCTGATCGTAGCTTTCCGGGATTGAGCCCGAGAATACTTTGTCAGTCTCCAGCATGGTTCGATCCGTCACTGGTCTGGTCGAGGACAGCATACCATAGACCGCTACGGCAATATTGCGCTTGCGCCGACAAACCATTTGCCGTTGTGTCAGGGAAGTCCTGTCGCTGGCTGATCGTTGATCTACGTGTTCAGTCGCGCGGCGCCGTCACTTCAGATGAAGTCGCACCGGACGGAGATGGTGGGTATGGCGCTTCTCCGCATGGTCGAACGCGGCAACCCACATCAAAACGCCATCCTTGATGTCGACATCAAAGGAGCTGCCGGTCTGGAGGCGTCGCATCAGTTCGAGCGTCCACCGGCCCGCTGCCCATCGTCCGAAGCCCCGCACGTCGCTCGCTCCTGACTTGGTTGCTTCTTCGACAATAACCCCAGGCATGACAGTGCCCACGGGAATCGCAGCATCTGCTGCCGATGAATAGGGAACGGACTCCGATACCGTCATCCACCAGCGCGCACCCTCGCTTTCGCTCTCATTTGTCGCGTCGGTGAGCCGGCCCATTGCCTCGCGCATCGCAGCGGGGTCCTTCGGCAACCTGCGCGGGTGCACGCGGGTCGCCGAAGTCGGAGTGGGGTCGCCCACGAAGTTTGGCTGATACGCCTTGGGGCCGGGATCAAGGCCGAATCCGCCAGTGTATTGCGCCGCGTGCCCAGCGCCCGGCGCGCCAATATGGCAATTGTCGATGTATCCGGTGCGTCCGCCATGAGAGGCGCGCCATTGCCAAACGTCCAGGATGCTTCCGTCGAGCGTGTAGTGCAGTCCGCGGCCGGATGAGGCAGGCGGCCTGCCGGCAATCGGCCTGCTGGCCAAGTGAATGGCGGCGCCGATCAGCGGCAGGCCGCCTGGGCTCAACAGGACGGCAAACTTGTCCTCGTTGTAAACGCTCTCATCGACAAGGTTCTCGTCTGTCGAGGCGATGCGCCAGCCGTCCCGGTCCTTCACGAGCGGCAGGTGTTTCAGCGACCGTGTCGGGTCTTCCCATACGAAGGCGAAATACGCGAACTTGTCATCGTGCAGGGCGCGAATTTCGACACGCGACTGATGACTTCCTCCGAAATCTCCGCCTTGCGTCGTCATCACGCTGACAGTCGTCGCCTTGGCCCAGACGGGGTCGGAGAGCTCGCCATCGATCGTCGGCGCATCGCCATGGGCGATAGCGCGTATCGGAAGAACTGGCCGCGTGAGATCTTCCGCACCCAGCGCCGCCCCTGCAACCAGGGCTGCAATGACAAGTCCGGAGGCCAAAGGGTGTGACTGCAGTGAGTTCGCGCCACCATCGATGGCGCTCGGGTCCGGCATTGGCGGGCTGGGCTGATCAGAGGACCGGCGATGGCGCAACTGTTCCGCCAGCAGCTCGGCCAGGTCAGGTGGTGCGCTGCCGGCGCGCAGCCGGCTCGGCCTGAATATCCGCAACGCCTGGTCAACCCCGCCGTAAGCGGCGTGCATGGCCACGTGCAGGGCGATACAGGCGAGGCAGAGCCACGTTGCCCAGAGATGCAGAGAGAGAATGGACTCGCCTGCACCCCAGAAGAGCATCGCACCCGTGACAATTTCCGCCAGCAGAGACCCCAGCAAAAGCCAGACTGCCGCGACGTTGATGGCGGCGAGACGTGGCCGGCCGCCCCGCCATATGGCGTGCAGGCGCGCGCTGTCGAACCGGATGCGCGCGGTGAGAGCCGCGCGGGTTACGTACACCACGTAGGCGCCCAGGCACGCGGCAAGTGCAGCGCCGGAAACGAGATGCCAGTACCACAGATGCTCCATCGGAAGGATAGGATCGAACACGGTCAGCCACAACGCGTCGGGATCGTCCGAAGCGATGCGCAAGCCCGTCCCGAGCAGAACCAGGAATAGGATAAGCAGTAGTATGTGAAGGGCTGCCGTTCCGATGTCTGTGCTTGGCCTACGCCCAAAGGCCATAAGCTTCTCCCTCTCCCGCCTCCGGTGTGCATAGCCCCCGCGCAACGAGCGAGACTTGTGCCCGCTCAAGTTCGCGCCGCGTTGTTGTGGAGGATTATGAAATTATTTAGGCGCTCGATTAGTTCGCCGGCGGGGTCGAGCGCGTCAGTTTTGTTTGTCGAGAAAATATCATCGAGAGCATTGAGTAAGGCGCCGAAACAATTTTTGAAGCTGTCCGCACCGCGAGCGGCCACATTTTCCCTCAGTCTCGCAATGCTCGGCACCGCGATGGAGACCGCGAAAATGAAACATCAATCGCCAAACCTGGACTTCGCTCAAATCGGGACCATTTTCAACCAAGTGACGACTTCCCTGGTGGGCGGTGTCACCGCGCAGAACGCCAGACTGGTGATGAGGGATCTGCAAACGATCCAATCCAGTCTGGAAACGCTGATTGCGAAGCATCCCGAGCAGTTTCAAGGCGAGGCGGGCATTCACGCCCAGAACATCGTCGATCAAGTGAACCTGGAGATGCAGGCGATCAAGTCGATCGGAACCGATCCCTACGCGGCCAAGTACATCAATGACGTGCAGCGGGACCTGATCGACATCGTTCAAGGCGACGATCAGCTTGCCGGGCTGGCGTCACGCCACGGCGCATCCGGCTTCGCGCCGGTGCCGGATCTTCTGGTGCCGCCGGCGCCCTTCCAGGGCAACGCGGAGCAGACCGCTTTCATGAAACAGTTCGCGGCCGACGCCGTCGACCTCGGCAACCGGGCCGTTGCGCTCGCTGACCAGGGCGCGCCGCCCAACGGCGCCGATACCCAGAAGCTCATTCAGGACATCACCGACTACGTCAACAACGCCAATGCGTTCACGGTGGCGCAGGGTGGGCTCTATTCCGCCCGCTTCAACAACGAATTCGCTCTCGACGGCGTCAACGGTACCGCATCGCGGGCCCTCATCCATGCACTGCAGGCGGGCGACGCCGATCAGGTGCAGGCGGCAGCCAACGTGCTCGCTGCCAACGCCGCGGACGTCGCCGGCAACATGCTGGGTATCGGCGACACGCCAATGCCCACCGGCAACGGCATTCCCGATCACATCGATACGTTTGCCCAGGCCGGCTCCGTCTTCAACGACGCAACGACCAAGCTGATCGGGGGCGTCTACGACGGCGCGCAGAATGACGGGAACCGGCAAAGCATCATCAACGACCTGACCGCGGCGCGGGACGGCATCGCCGGCCTCCTTCAGGCCAATCCGGAGCAGTTCGAGGGTGCGGCGGGCAACCATGCCCAGAAGATCGTGGCGCTGCTGGGCAAGGAGATCGACGCTGTAGAAGCGGCCGGCACCGGACCTGGCGGCAGCGTCCAGATCAATGCCCTGCACCGAACCATTGTCGGGATCGTGCAGAATGATCCAACCTTGAAAGCGGCTGCCACGGACGGAGACATCGCTGGATTTGCTCCGCTCCCACAGGGGCCAGGCGGCGCATTGATGTCAAAGCCGCATGCTCCAGCGTTTCCCGTTGCCCAGCACGACGGCCATTTCGGAGTTGGAAGCGGTCATGGTGCCGATCATGGGGGGCACGGCTTCAGCTTCGAACATTTTTGGGGGTGAAGCGCGGCCCGCCGGGGAAACCTCCTGGTTCTCCCGGCGGGCTTTTTGTCTGTTTTGGCCGCCATAGGATTCGGCAGCTATTGTGCCTTTTTGTTTGCGACCTTGGTGACACGCCCCACCCACCGGGCTGCTTTCTGGCCATTTCTTCGCGAATTTCCTTTGCCTAAACCACCCCCGAGCGCCTGAAACAACAACACGGTGTTAGCGAGACGCGCCGCTTTTGCTCGCGCGTGCGCGGACTTCGCCTGGGCATAGTTCTGTTGGGCACTCAGGAGCTGCAAGGCGCTGGCCAATCCTTGCTTGAGAAGACGGCGAGTCATATCGAGGTTGGTTTGGGCGGCGCGCACGCCCTGCTCCGTTGCCACGAAAGCCTTGTGATCAACATCGATTGCCTGCAGGACGTCCGCGATATCCTGAAACGCTTCGATCAGCGTGCGCCGATAGAGCGCAGCGGCGCGGTCCAAGCCCGCCTCAGCCGCACGCTGCCGCTGCTCAGCGCTCATGCCGTCGAAGAGGGTCTGGGCCGCACTCCCGATGATGGACCAGAGCAGCAGCGGCGACGATACGCTGGCCAGCTTGGCGACCGCGCTGGCGCCGGCACTTGCCGACAAGTTGAGCTGCGGCAGCCGGCTCGCGACAGCAACGCCGACTTCGGCAGTGGCGGCATGCATGTTGGCCTCGGCGGCGCGGACATCGGGCCGGTCCTGCACGATAGAGGATGGCAGGCTGAGCGGGAGGTCGGCAGGCAGCCGAAGACACGCGAACTCGAAGCGCTCCTCTAGTCCGTCGCCGGCAAAGCGGCCGGTGAGTGCCGTGATCAGATCGCGGTTCGTGAGGAGGCGCTTTTGCAGCGCCAACAGGGTCTGCTGGAATTGAGCAAGCGCGACCTCCTGCCCCGAAACATCCAGAAGGGTGGCCTCATGCGCCTCCAGGTGCTTCTTGAGGACGCCGAGGACTTCCTTCGCGATGGCGATGCTCTGCTCGGCCGAACCGATCTCTTCGCGCAGCGAGGCTTCCTCGATGGCCGCCAATGCGAGCTTCGACGTCAGCGTCAGATAGGTTGCCTGGAGCTCGAAATGCTGCGCTTCCGCCTGCGCCGCCAGGGATTCGACCCGTCGCCCATTGAGCCCGAAGACATCGAGCACGTATGAAACGGACACCTCGGCGCTCGCGACCGTGTAAGGCGATTTCGACGTGCCGGGCGCCCGAGTAGGGTCGGGCCTTTGTGAGGAGGCGTTCACGCTGGCACCGATTTGGGGGAAGAAGCTCCCGCGAGCGGCTTGGGTGTTCGCGTCGGCCGCGCGCAGCGCCGCCTGCGCCGCCTGCAAGTCAGGATTGCCGTCGATGGCCCTTGCCACAACGGCATTGAGCGAGGAACAGTGAAACAGCTCCCACCAGCGCTGAGGTAGAGCCAGGCCCCGCACGTACGCCTGCTGGGCGGGCCCGCCGGCGCGCGAAATATGAATTGGTGTGGGGGAAAGAGATGTGACGGCTGGCGGCGGCGGGGGCTTGTAGTCGGGTCCAACGGCACAGCCCGCAGACGTCAGGACAATTGCCGACGCTGAGATCGCCGATACGCCGGCCGTGGCCGCCACGCGCACGCAGGCGATTAAACCGCCGATCGCGCAGGTATGCCGGGCTGACTGCCGTACGGGCAAAAGCCTACACCTCGTTTTTCCATCGCCACGATTGGTAATCGATAAAAATCAAAAAGCTTGTCTGCATGTGCACGACAATAAGCGTTGAAGGTCTTATTTAGCGTTCCCGCATCACGCGTTGCACCTGGTCGGAAAGCGGCTTCAAAAGGTAGCTGAGAATGGTGCGATTGCCCGTCTGGAGAAAAACTTCGACCGGCATGCCAGAAACCAACTTGAGATTTCCGAGACGCTGCAATTCAGACTGCGCCAGAACTACCTTCACGGAATAATAGGTGGCGCCCGAATGACTGTCGTGAACGACGTCCGGCGAAACATAGGTGACGCTGCCGTGAAGTTCGGGGGTCGTTGATCGATCGAAGGCTGAAAAGCGAACCGTTGCCGACTGCCGAGTGGAAACCTGGTCGATCTGGTTGGGTGGCAGGCGCGCTTCGACGACCAGGTCGTCGCCATCTGGTGCGATGAGCATCAAAACCTCGCCGGGCGCCACCACGCCGCCGATCGTGTGCACCGCAAGCTGGTGGATGGTTCCACCGCGCGGTGCACGGATTTCGACGTGGTCCGCCACGTCCTTGGCAGCAGCGCGGCGTTCCAACAGCTCGGCCAATTTGGCTTGTGCCTCGGTGAGCTCCTTCGTCACCTCCACGCGCCGTGCCTGGGCGGCTGCGCTGATCTGCACGTTCGCCTCGTCGATCTTGGATGCATGCTCGGCGATGTTGGACGTGAGCTGCCCGAGTTCTCCCTCGAGGCGCGCGGCCTCGCGGGCCACCGCACTCAGCCGCGAAAGCGGCACCAGCTGCTGTTTGTAGAGTTTCTCCAGGCCCTCCAGCTCCAGGCTCACATACTTCTTCTGCTTTTCGTTTGCTGCGGCCTGGGATTGATATCCGGCGCGCTCCTGCTCGAGCTGGGACGCTCGGTGCTTCAGTATCTCGACCTGCTTGCTGTAGGCCGTCTGCCGCGCATCAAATTGGGATTTTTCCGACTCGATGAGGCCCGCCACGCGGGCATTTGCCGCGCGCCGCAGGAGTTCAGCGGGCCACTTTGGTTCCGGGAGATTGTCACGCTCCGCTGTCAGGCGCGCGATTTGTGCTCGCGCCTGGTCGAGCTGTTGCTCGATCACATCCAGGCTGGCGCGGGCGGCGACTTCGTTCAGCTTGACGACAACCGCGCCCCTTTGCACATGCTGACCATCGCGAACGAGGATCTGCTCGATGACGCCGCCGGCGGGGTGCTGGATCTTCATCGAGTTGGTCCCGCTCACGAGCGCTCCGGTGAGGACCACGGCGCCCGCGACGGGAACGAGGAGAGCGAGCGAACCGCCGATGCCCAGTGCCAAAAGGAGAATGCGCAGGCCGCGCGCGACCTCGCGGTCATAGGCGCGCTGCAGCCTTCCGGTGAGTTCCGCGTGCCAGGACGAGGGATCGATCCGTGCGAGCTGCGAAGTTTGCTCCTGGCCCTTGTTGGCCCCGGCGCGTTCCCGATGCCGAGACGGGTTAGGCACAGGGGCCGGTGTGCGCCAAGCCAGGCCCGCATGCCCAGCCGCCGGTCTGATCGGACGCATCCTGGGCTCGAGGGTCGCCGCTTTTTTCATGGGCTCGACCCAGCGATGTTCTGGACGGACGTAGCTTTGGCTCTCTCTGGTCGGACGGTGCCGAGCGCCGCACTGACTTCCGCATGCGTTCCGAAGGCCAGCATTCGCCCGCGCATTAGCACCATCAAGCGGTCGAGATTGCGCACAGCTTTCGGACGATGGGAGATGACGATCACGACCGCGCCGCGCTCACGCAGCGCCTTGATCGCATTGTTGAGCGCCGCCTCGCCTTCCTGGTCGAGGTTGGAGTTGGGCTCGTCGAGCACAATCAGGAACGGGTTTCCATAGGCGGCGCGCGCCAGGCCGACACGCTGGCGCTGGCCCGCGGACAGGCGCACGCCTCCCTCGCCGATCGCCGTTTGGTAACCATTCGGAAGACGGGCGATCATGTCGTGCGCGTCGGCCAACATGGCAGCTTCCACAATCGCGGACGGCGTTGCAGCGCTGTCAAACCTGGCAATGTTCTCGGCAACGGTGCCCTGAAACAGCGAGACATCCTGCGGGAGGTAGCCCAAGTGCCTGCCGAGGTCGTCCGGCATCCATTCGGCCAGCGGTCTGCCGTCGAGTCTCACATTGCCATCGGACGGCTGCCAGATTCCGACCAGAGCTTTTGCCAGTGAGGTCTTGCCGGATGCGCTCGGCCCCACGATCGCCAACCCGCTCGCTGTCTCGAGCTCGAAAGAGACATCTTTCACGATCGGATCGGATCCGCCGGGGGCGACGACGGTCACGCGGTCCACGGTCAGCCTGCGGCACGGACGGGGCGCGTGCGACCTTCGCGGGACAGGTGCCGTCGGCTTCAGGGATAGCCTCAGCCGTGCCAGCGCCTGGCGTGCCGCGACCCACTGGCGCCAGGTGCCGATTGCGATCTCGATCGGCGCCAGCGCGCGCCCGACAATGATCGAGGAGGCAATCATGATCCCACCGGATGCGCGGTCGGTGATCACGAGATAGGCGCCGATCCCGAGAATTGCCGACTGTAGGCTGTAGCGAATGGTCTTTCCGGCGGCGGCCATTCTGGCGTTGATGTCCATGGACATCATATGTTCACGCAGCGCGTTGGCGTTGAGCCGCAGCCAGCGCGCCCGCAGCGAGGGCAGCATACCCAAGGCGTGGATAACGTCGGCGCCCTGGTGCGTACTGTCGATCCAGGCGTGGCGTTGTGCGAGCCAATAGGAGCCCTTCGCGACCGAAGGCGCAGAAGACCGTTCCGTCAGCATCGTCACGGCCAGGATGCAGGCAGCACCGGCGAGAGCCGCAAAGCCAATGAGCGGGTGAAAGAGAAAGAGCACCAGCGCGAAGAACGGCGTCCAGGGCATGTCCAGAATGGCGGTCGGCGCCATTCCGGCGAGGAACGTGCGGATGGTGTCGACGTCCAGTGCGGGCTGCCTGGCCTGCGGTGCCGGCGTTCCCGATAGTGGCGCGATGGCCAATGCGTCGTAGATGGGTGCTTGCAGGTTGACGTCGAAGATGGCGGCGGCCCGCGCGAGCATACGACCGCGCAACGCATCGAGCGCCCCTTGCAGGAGATACGCCAGCAAGAGCATCAGCGAGAGAGCAACGAGCGTCGAGATATTCCGGCTGGGCAGAACCCGATCATAGACCTGCAGCATGTAGATCGAGCCGGACAGCGTCAGCAGATTGATGGCGCCGCTGAACAGACCCATTTTCAGCATGCGGTGTGCGCATTCACGCAGCGCCACCGTGACCGGATCATCGCCCTTCAGGCTCTCCATTGGCTTGCCTGCCCCGAGACGGCACCGCCTGCCTCCCTCCGAAAACTCTCGGCGGACAGGCGAGCGTTGGAAACCGCGAACGGATCAGCATCGGCATCGTACCCCCACGGGTCCTCTTCCGAATCTTGCGCGAACCACGCGGCAAGCCGGGATCGGACGGCCACGACCCCTGCTTGGCAGCGAACGAGCCACGGCTCCTCCTGACCTGAGCCGGAAACAAAGGGGTCTGCGTAGAATTCGGCGCCGGCTCTCGATGCCGCGTGGGCAACTGCGTCAACGAGAGCCGGTGCGCCGGCCGCATACACGAGATCTGAAGCGGCGAGCGCCGGCAGATGCTCGATCGGCGTGCCACGACGTATCGTCGGGGAGACCGACTGTGGCTCTTGCGTCGTGGCGATAATCTTGGCGGCTGGGTATCGCGACAGGCGGTGAAACGCGGGAAGCATATAGAGCGATGTCAGGCGCCGCGCCCCAGCGATGAGCAGCAGCGGACGGTTGGGCGCGCTGCGCAGGGAAGCCTCCGCAATGGCCCATATCGGAGCAAAGCCGGTTCCGCTGGCGACCAGCACTAGCCGGCGGCCGCTGCCGCGCCTGAGAAAGGCCGAGCCGAAGGGACCCTCGACCCGGATTTTGTGCCCGGCCTGGATTTCGGTTCCGAGCTTTGAACTCACTCTCCCACCCCGCACGACTTTCACGTGCAGCCGTAGGGTTCTCTTGTGGTCGTGGCCGGCAAATGGCGAGGTCGGGCTGAAACAGCGCGCCGGAAAGCCTTTGAACTTGAACCGACAATATTGACCTGGGCGATGGCGGCTCGCTTCGCTGAGCTTGATGGTCAAGCCACGGATGTCCGGTGCCAGTGTTTCAATTCGCGCTAGCACGCCCGAAACCGTGCGCGGCTGCGGAAGCTTGTCGAATTTGATTTGCGCATCCGAGAACACGCGCGCCTGGCAGGCATGAACCACACCCTTCCTGGGTGTCTCTCCGCCGAGGAACTGGCCCTGCACAATGCGAATCAGGCAGGTGCCGCACTGCCCGGCGCGGCAGTCGTGCGGCAAATCAATGCCTTGCCGGAGTGCCGCGTCGAGCACCAGATCGCCTGCGTACGCGGAAAACGGCTGGCCGTTGGCCACGATATTGAGCGTTCTCGTCATTGCGCAATTGTGCCCCATTGCTTTCTGCAAACCTGTGCAGGTGCTGCGGGTCAATTCGGAGACACGCACTCGTGCAGTTTCGGTCCTCGGGCAGGGATGGCCCGGCTCTCTTGATCCGCAGAAGTGTCCCCGTTTGTTGGCCGGCGCAGCGACCGGGCCGCAGTGTTGGAGCGGATTGGGCGGCTCGCGTGGCGGGCCCGGGGCAATTTGGGGGCCGGCGGTAAATTCTCGGCAACACGGAGAAATATGCTCCTAGTGCACGCAAGTCTTCGACCGCGACGGCGTGCTCCACACGGAGTCGCAGCAACCGCGATAACGCGCGGTCGATGACGCGTCGCACCAAGGGGATTTCATGCAGCAGCGAGCGCGCTCGTCACTGCGCAAATTTCTGGACGCCGGCTAGAGGCGCTGCCGCAAAGCGGCGGCTCGCGCCTTCAGCTTATTCGACCCGAGCTCTTGGGCGACGGTGGTAGCAGCGTGTATTTCGGCAGCAGCTCCGCTGACGTCGCCGAGGTCCAGCTGCAAGGCCGCGATATCGAGCCGAACTCGCGTTGCGTTCAGTCGCGAGTCGATGCTCGTCCAAAGTTGACGCGCCAGATGCATGCGGCGCAGCGCGTCGTTCGTCTCGCCGCGTTGACGGATGGCCATGAGCGCCCCCGCCTCGTTGACCAGCGCGCGGATCGAGGGCATCGGCCAGCGCTCCTCATTGCCAGCCAGATCATGGATAAGGGCGTGCGCTCGCTCGTAGCGGCCGGCGCAAGCTGCCACATACGCGAGATGGGCGAGGAGCATGCCCTGGCGCTGCAGCGTCCACCAGCTTTGACCAATCAGGCTGCGCTCGAGGCTGGCATAGGCCGCGTCGGGTTGACCGAGCTCCAAAAGCAGCATGGCGTTGCCAGGCTCGGGGTTCCAGCCGGCGGCGTAACTCTTCTCGTAGGCTGTCTTGGCTGCATCGGTGTTGCCGATGGCCGCATGAATGTCACCGAGTACGCGCTGGGCGTCACCTGCTGCCCATGGTGCATCGTCGGTCAGGCGCGACAACGCATCCTCGATGTACTGCAAGGCGTCCTGAAGCGTACCTTGGATGCCTAAAACCTCCGCGCGGTGCAGCTGGCACGATCCGGAGAGTCCCATGCCGCTGTCCCGGCAGAATTGCTGGTATCCCAATGTCCACTGGCTGGCGCGCGCCCAGTCGCCGAAGGTGCGGCAGGCCCAGAGGATGTTGCAGTAGATGGTCCCTCCGGTAATCGGGTCGATGTTATTCGACAGCGCGACCGCCGCGGCATGATCCTGGTCCGCAAGCCCAGCCCGCGTGTCACCGAGGCTGAGCTTGAAGAATCCGCGATATATGAGTCCGAGTGCTTCGACGCGCGCGCTCCCGCAGCGGCGACCAAGTTGGTAGGCGGCATCGGCAAAATCCACTGCCTGCTGGGGATTGTCGTCCAACGCCGCAATACGCGATTGCATCCAGAGTGTCAGGCCTCTGGCTTCGGATTCCGGCTCGGCGCGCGTGAGGTCCTCGCTGCGGGAGAGCCAACCCTTGGCGACCGCCCCCTCGCCGCGTTCAAGATGCAGCACGGACAGCGAGATCGCGCTGGCCGCTGCAGCTCCACGGTCGCCGGCCTTGGCGTGGGCCGCAACGGAGCGAACGAGCACCGGAATGGCCTCGGAAGGCTGGCCGAGGCATTGCAGCGCCAGCGCCAGGCCATCGAGATCCTTCGCCTCGAGCGGGGAAATGCCATCGGCGGTCCTGTAGTACTGAGCCGCGTCCGCCCAATGCTGATCGAGGATCGCTTGCCGCGCGGCTGCCAACGGGTTGCCAGCGAAGTCCTTTTGCGACGAAGACGCAACATCGGCCGAAGCCGGCACGACAAACCGGTATCCGTTGCGGGAAAAGTTGCGGACCGCATCCTCCAACCCTCCTTCGCGAAGCGCGTTGCGAAGCGAGCTGACAGCCCGTTGCAGGGAATTGTCCGTGACCGTCACACCTGGCCAAAGCGTGTCCAGAAGCTCGTCCTTCGAGACGACGCGATCCCGATTCCTAGTCAAGAAGACCAGCAGATCGAAAACCCGCGGCTGAAGCGCAATCTCGCGCCCCTCCAACTGCAGGGAGCGGGTTGATTCATCAAGGCAAAATGGTCCGAACTCAAAGCCCATTGGGACCCTGCTCCGATCAGATCAACTCAAGGATCAGGAATTGCTCAGGTTGCCGTAAGGACCCCCGCTCCGGCCCCAACTATACCACGGGGGTCGCAGCAGAAAACGCTGCGGACCATCAGGACAAGGAGAAATGTCATGAAAACCTATGTCATTCGCCGCCCCAGTGCCTGGGCCGGCCTGCCCGAGCTGCAAGTGGCCGGGGCGAAATCGGCCCGCATCGGCGACGACGAGATGCCAGACCGCGTGCGGTGGATCCGCAGTTATGTGGTGCACGAGCAGGATGGTCGCGTTGGCACATTCTGCATTTACCAGGCCCGCGACGGTGAATCGATCCGTGAGCACGCGCGGCGCGTCGGCATGCCCGGCGAGGAATTTTACGAGGTCGCCACGACCGTTGTGATCAGGCAAGACCCGCTCGAAGGTAAAGCGGCGGCTGAATAACGGTGACCCGCGGCCGGCTGCAACCCCGCCACGTTAGGCAACAAAAAGGAGCACGATCATGAGTGCACAATCGGCCCTCTCGGCGGTGGCTGCAGCTGGTGGCGCTTTCGCCCTTATTCTTTTTCTGGTCGCGCTTCCTTAGCAAAGGTGGCGGAAAGAGCCCGCGCTCGCGGAAGACCTGGACCGGCAGCCTACTCGTAGTGCGTGCCCGCTCGACGCACCATGCTGCGGCAAATACGATGGAGTCGAACGGCCCGGACCTTGCCCAAGCCCGGCAGCGACGGCCGTCTTCGCGGCATGACCGTCGCGGGACGGATCGCGCGGCGAAACTATGGCGGCTTTGCCGTGCAGTTCCAGGGTGACGAGGCGGCCCCTCGGCAATGATCCGTTTCATCCATTCAGGTCGGTACTGCGCTGACGTCGACCGTATCAGCGCCGTGCGCAGCCGGCCCACACCCGCGCGGCAAAAACACGGCCGGCGCTCAGTTGGCGGCCAAGGAGTTGAGGCGCTGGCGACCCTGCTCGGCTTTGCCGGTTGTGCGGAAGATATAGCCGACGCCTCGTATGGTCCCGATAATGTCGGAGGCTTCGGTTCCTGCTTGCCCGAGCTTCTGTCTCAGCCGCCGAATGCGCATATCGATCGCGCGATCGACGTTGTCGGCAGCAGCCGACCCGCCACAAAGTTCCAGCAGATGTTCGCGTGAAAGCACACGATTGGGATTGGTGACCAGCGCCTTCAGCATTCTGAATTCGGTCGCCGAGAGTTCGACCGGATTGCCCTTGGTATCGATAACTCGATAGGCCTCGAGATCGATTTTGAGCCCGCCTATGTTTATGGGCGACGCGCCGAGAACGCGTGAACCTGACGCTTGAGCGCCGACTCGACGGCCCGCTGCCGTTCTTCGTAGCAACGCGCGAGTTCTTGCAAGCAGTTCGTGCACATCGAAAGGCTTGAGCACGTAGTCGTCTGCAAACTCCGTCAGCGCTGCATTGCGCAAGGCCCTGTCATTGTTCGCCGACACAACGAGAATCGGCGTGCCGGCGTCGCTGCGTAGCTGGCGTCCCATGGCGATGCCGTCATTCGCTTCAAGACCCACATCAAACGTAATGAGGTCAATCGCTTCCCGCTCCAGTTCCGCGAGGCCATGAGCGGCGCTCTCGGCTTCCACGACCTCACGTCCATCTGCCTCAAGGCAGGCCCGCAACACCTTGCGCAGGATAGCGTCACTATCAATAACAAGTACGCGCCCCATGAGCGTTACCCTCCCGCAACAGGGCAAATGACGACAGTGGCATTCTCTTCTTTTCGGGTTGGCGTCTAATGACCGCGCCGTGAAAGGAAAATAATTCTCTCGCGTCTGATGTTTCCAGTCTTGGCAGTTCCGATGTTACCGGTCAATCGGCGCAACTGACTGTCGCCACGCGGATTTGTCACCGCAGTGACGAAGTGAATAGGCGATCACGTAAAACGCTTCGGAAGATCGCGTATTGCTGATGGCGGCATCTTTTGGAATGGCTGATGGCGACCTTGAGGTTGTGGCCCCCAAACAACAGGCGATCGGCGTTACCGCTGCGTTACGCCTGCGTTGTCGGGTGGTGACGCAGCTCTGTTTAGGTCCCGGGCGAGGCGGAAGTGCCGATCAGTGGGATCGCATCCGGCACTGTGAGTTCATCGGAAACGAATGTTCAGGTGGCGGGTTGATTGCCTCTCATTGTGTGCGGCCTGCGGCCAATTTTTAAGCAATCGCAATCCGTGCCCTGGCGACGATGCCAGCTCGCACGGAAAGCTCGGGGGGTGGTGTATGCGATCGAATTCCTTTTCACATAGTGTCGCGCCTGTTGCCTCA
This sequence comes from Hyphomicrobiaceae bacterium, assembly GCA_035550075.1. Classification (GTDB taxonomy): domain Bacteria; phylum Pseudomonadota; class Alphaproteobacteria; order Rhizobiales; family Hyphomicrobiaceae; genus AWTP1-13. Next base: position 39,019 of record DASZQG010000212.1, read on the forward strand.
ATGAAAGGCGTTTTGCTCATCGCGCTGATGGTATCTCAACCGCTGGGCTCCCATGCACTGTCTGGTGAGTTGATATACACGCCGGTGAACCCTTCGTTCGGCGGCAGTCCACTCAATTCCAGCCATCTGCTGGGGCTGGCGAACGCCCAAAATCAATACAAGAGCAAACAGGACACTCCCGGTTACAGCCCGAGTGATGCTTTCGTCCAAATGCTCCAGTCGCGCCTTTATTCAAGCCTGGCAGACGCGGTGTCCAACGCCATATTCGGGCCGAATGCGCAGCAGTCCGGAACCGTTACGTTCCAGGATCAGCAGGTCGCATTCGTCAATACCGGCACCGAGATCAAGCTCACCATCACCAATTTCCTCACCGGCAAGGTGACGGAGATAACGGTACCCACTCTCGTTAACTGACGGCGCGCAGAGAACGGGGAGCGGGGTGCGTCAATGTGCAGATCAGCGGGTATCGTGCTGTGCGTTCTGGCGGCTGGCGTCCTTGGCGCCTGCAGCAAAATGCTCGAGAGCGCGGCGGAGCCGTCTACGGGTCTGCTTCCGCCGGCTCACAACCCGGTCACTAAAATAAACGCACAGATCCGGGCGTTGCCGCCGCCCGAGCGCAGGGTTCCGGTCGCCGTCTACGGTTTTTCCGATCAGACAGGCCAGTTCAAGCAGCCTGAGAACGTGCAGTCGTTGTCGCGCGCAGTGACCCAGGGCGCCACATCGGTCCTCATCAAAGCGCTTCAGGATGCCGGCGAGGGATCGTGGTTCCTCGTCGTCGAGCGGGAGAAGCTCGATAACCTTCTGAAGGAGCGGCGCATCATTGCGGACATGCGTCAACGTTATCTGGGAGAGAAAAACCTGAACCCGCAGGCCCTGCCCCCGCTCTTGTTTGCGGGCGTTCTTCTTGAAGGCGGCATTATCGGTTTCGACTCCAATACCAAGACCGGTGGTGCGGGTGCGCGCTACCTCGGCATAGGGGGCGACGTGCAGTATCGCGAAGATACGGTCACCGTCTACCTGCGCGCGGTAAGCACCAAGACTGGCGAAGTGATGAGCTCAGTCGTCTCTCACAAGACGATCGTGTCCTACGGCATCAAGGGGGACGCCTTCAAATTCGTTGCGGTCGACAAGATCCTGGAGGTCGAGGCGGGCTTCACGCGCAACGAGCCCGAGCAGCTCGCCGTACAGCAGGCGATCGAAAAGGCAGTGCACACACTGATCATCGACGGCGCGGCTCGGGGTATGTGGTCTTTCGCGGACAAACTTTACCAAGCCGCAGCGGTCGCCAAGCTCGATAACGAATTGTCGATTACGCGGACGGCGAAAGTGAGCCAAAGCAAGACCGAGACGGCGGTCGCAAGCGCAAATGCGGCGCCGGCCAATGAACCGGCTTCACCACCCCAGGATGCAAAGGCGCTCGCGGGCCAATCGCAGCCAGGGGGCCAGAACAAGCTGGTCAATACAGTGAAGCCGGCGGGGAACGCGGCGCAAACCGCTCCAGATGACCGGCGATGGGATGGGAAGCCGGACGCGTGGCGGGCTGCGGTTTCGCAAGCTCAGATCACCGAGCGGAATATGACCGAGAGCGAACGTCTCGGTGGCGGCGCGGGCGTCAGCCAATGAGAAAAGCGCCGGCGCTCACAAATCGAACAACGGGCTTCGCCTCTCACAGGGCGAGGGAGCGGGATCTTTGGGGTTTGTCAAAGGCACCCGAGGTCTCGAAGGGGAGCGGATCAAAGGCCGGTGATGGCCCGATCCATTTTGCGAGACCATACCGGGCGCTAGTGCCCGGATGGGAAGCCATATTGGGAGTCTTTGAGATGAGAAAAGTTCTTCTTGCAACTGCATCCCTGCTTGCGTTGGCAGTCAGCAGTTCAGCGTTTGCCGCGGACAATGACTCATATGTCCAACAAATTGGCACATCGGATAGCGCGGCAATCAATCAAAGCGCTTCCAGCGGCGCCAACAACAGCTCGGACGTCCGTCAGAACGGAAACAGCAACACCGCGGCCGTCTCCCAGTCTGGCGGCGCAGGGATTGCCAACTACAGCGCGATAAACCAGAGCGATAATAGCAACGTGGCGTCCGTGACCCAGGTTGGATACGGCAACGATCAAAACAACTCGTGGATCACTCAATCCGGAGGGAGCAACACCGCCTCGGTTTCTCAGACCGATGCAGTTGGAGACAACTGGTCTTCGATCACGCAGGCGGGCACCGGAAATATCGCGGGCGTTGCCCAGGGCAATAACCGCGGAGACAATTCCTCTTCCGTGACACAGACAGGCAACTACAGCCAAGCTTCCGTCGTCCAGGGTGGCGATGGTGGCTGGTCGACCAACACCTCCACGGTGATCCAAGACGGATGGGGCGCAGCATATAACATTGCCAGCGTGACCCAAGCCGGCAATTCCGACAACGCCTCGACCGTTCAACAGACCGGAAACGGGAATACCGCCGGCATCAACCAAAGCGGCGCTTACTGGGTGAACAATACCTCGAGCACCTATCAGTCGGGCACGGGCAACGCGATTTCGGTTGTTCAACATTGACGAGCGACGGCGGGATCGCGCAGGCGGTCCCGCCTCTCATTCCCATGGGCGTAAGGAGCAAGCGTGATGCCTTATCCTCGCGCAGCTTTTATCGTGGGTGCATGCCTGTTGCTGACGACTTTTGCGTCTCGGGCAAGCACCGAAGATCTCTCCGAGATCGAGCAGGTTGCCGGCAACCGGGCCGCAATAGCGCAGACGGGTACAGCCAATTCCGCGACGCTCGAGCAGCGCGTGATCCTTGGCCGGTTTGGCGCCAACGTTGCGACTCTCACGCAAGAGGGCTCACATAATACCGCCGATGTCATCCAGAAGGGCAGTCGAAACGAAGTCGTGCTCGGTCAGTTTGGCGACAACAATGCCGCTCAGTTGGGACAATACGGCTTCGGTCTCAAGACGGATGTGACGCAATCCGGAAACGGCGGCGGCATTACCGTCAATCAGTTCGGAATCGGCGGGGGGCCTGTCATTGTTCGCCAGCATTGATCGGCGAGGCTGCATCGCCTAGCGAAAAGGATATCCATGCACCGATCCGGCTGGATCCTGTTCGCCAGCGGCCTGTGGCTCGCAAGTGCTTCCCTGGTGCTCGATGGACGGGCCGGCCAGCCCGTTTGCGGCAGGCGGTCTGGCGCCCACCTCGGTTACATATGCCGAACCGGCAGCGTTGCAGCGCCGCGGCGACCATACGACGTATACCTGGGCCAGCGGCGCCACTCGTTGCGGGGTCTCCGCCGGGCGCGCCCGCTAACGGACGTATACCTGTCACAAACGCTCTACGGCTCCGTCGCGCCATATCACAGGCACCGCAGGGATCCCTCGCGCGGGCGTCGGAGCGCATGGCATGTGCCGCAGATCCCACCGCCGTTCCGCTTTGCCGGGCCCCAGCCGTGGCCCGAATTCATCACCCGGCCATGCGGCACGCGGTTTGCCGATCCGCTCGGCTGCGTGAGACTGCGTTTGCCGTCGGACCCTTTCGTTGACGCCTTGCTGGAAACTCCGAGCGCAAGAACCTTCTCGACGCTCCGCGCGCTCGGCCTTCCGATCATTGTCAACGTGCCGCCCATCGTCACGCTCAATGATGATGGGAAGTCGAAATGAAGCGCTCGAGCGCGGATCTATTCACCTGCCTGGCTCCGCGCCGTAGCATCGACCGAGCCCGTGCCTGGAAGGGAGGCAACAATGGCTTTGCTCGCGCGTCTCATCATGTTGGCCGCCATAGCTCTGGGAACCGGTGCAGCAAGGGCGCCAGCTTTCGTGCGTGATAGTGTGCACCAGGTTCCAACAACGATCGGCTGGGTGGAAATTGCGTCCGCGGCGCAGCACGCAGATCAACTCACCATCATCGGACACGTGTATGCAACCGCACCGAGCGCGGGGCGCTACACGTTGGTCGTCGCGCGCGTCGGGCGCGGCGGGACTACAAACACGCAGCAGGCCGGGACGTTCAGCGTCCAAGCGGGCGAGAACAAGAAGCTGTCTACGACCTCGATCAACCTCGGAAAGGCCGAGGCGTTGAAGATCGAGCTCAAGCTCTTTAGCGAGGGCAAGGAGATTTTTTCGGTCGTGATGCAGCCGATGCTGGCAAAAGGCCAGCAGGACATTTGAGGTTCGCCGCAATCTGCTGCCACAGTCCCAGGTTGGTATCCCTCAATCTTTGAAATCTGGCGGAGACGAACTAGCAACGTCCGCGTCGCATTTTAATGGAATCCGCACCAGCCTGGCCTTTGGCGATTTGCCGCCCGCGGCCGCCGGCCGGGTCAAGGCCTCAGATCCATTTCCAGGTGAATGTAGTCGCCGCGATAGCTGACCTCCGCGAGATAGATCACTGTGTTGGTCGGGTCGCACATGATGCGCCGGACCTCGGCAATTGGCGCATTGACGGGGATTCCGAGCAGCCGGGCCGTCTCCACGTCTGCCGTGGAGATCGTGAGCGTCTGCCGCGCCTCGGTTATGCGCAGGCGCGGCAGCGAGGTGAGAATCGGCAGCACCAGCTCGCGCCGCAGACGCCTCGGCGCGCGCCGGAAGACGCGATAGTCGATGTAAAGCGAGATGACGCAATAGCGCTCGCCGTTGCGCGAGTGGACGCGGCGCATGTGATAGTACTTTGGCGCTGCGATCCCGTCGCTCTCAAATAGGGTCGGCGTTGCGGGGCCTTCGGTCAGGGTCGCGTGGGCAGGCTTGTCGCCGCTGTACATCGTGACGAGATCGGCGAGGGTGGTCTCCACCTTGAGTCGACGGCGGCCGCGCGGTGTGCCCGTTACGAACGTGCCACGGCCCCGCTGCGGAGAGAGCAAACCCTCACTGGCCAGCAGCGCGATCGCTTGGCGCACGGTCACGCGCGCTACGTCGAATTGCACCATGAGCTGTTCGATGGAGGGGAGCACCCCGCCCGGCGGCCAATAGCCCTTGTCCACCCGCTGCCGGAACAGCTCTGCGAGCTGCACGTAGCGGGGGATCGGCGTCGAGCCGAAGATGCGATGATTGGCGTGAGCCATGCAGGGTTGCCCCAAACGTCCTATTCATAGTACATTTAGGACGTTTGGACCAGCGCCAATCGGAGACCCCAACGGAACGTGCGCCGCGCGGTTCTCATTCTCGCACCCTGGGCCGTCCTGTTGGCAGGCTGGTATGGCATCCATTACAGCGGCCTCATCAATCCGGCGCTGGTGCCGGCACCACACGCGGTCTGGGTCAGGTTTCTGGAGCTTGCGCGCGACCGCCTGCCGCTGGACATCTACATGTCTACCCAGCGGGTGTTTATCGGTGTGCTGTGTGGCATTGCGCTGGCCGTGCCAGTCGGCTTCGTGCTCGGCTGGTACCGCAACATCCGCACCTTCATCGATCCGCTGATCAATTTTTTCCGTGCCCTGCCGCCAATCGCCCTGATCCCGCTGGTCATCGTTTATTTCGGGGTCGATGAGCTCGCCAAGGTCGTCATCCTCTTCTACGCCTCGTTCTTCGCCGGCGTGATCGTGATGTACGAGGGCATCTCCCAGATCAATCCCATCTACGTGCGGGTTGCGCGGACGCTCGGCGCCACTGATGGTGAAATTTTCCGCAAGGTCATTCTCCCGCTGGCCGTACCGCACATGCTGACCGCGCTGCGCGTGTCACTTGGCGTCGCCTGGGCGACGCTGGTGGCTTCAGAGCTGATCGCGGCTCAGCAGGGGCTCGGCGCACTAATCCAGAACGCGGGCTCCTTCTTCCAGCTCGACATCATCTATGTCGGCATCATCTGCATCGGGTTCATCGCTCTGTTCATGGATCTGGCCCTGCGTGCGATCGCCCGGCGCTTCGTGAGCTGGCAGGAGCGCATCGCATGAGCGCGGCGCCCGTGCGGATTGCCTTCGAGCACGTCTCGGTCAGCTTTCCGTCGGGGAGGGGCCGCGTACAGGTGGTCGACGACGTCAGCTACGTCATCCATGACCGCGAATTCGTATCCGTGATCGGCCCCTCGGGCTGCGGCAAGACGACCATGATGAATATCGTTGCCGGCTTCATGAAACCCTCCACCGGCACCGTCAGGCTCGACGGCAAGGCGATAGCTGAGCCTGGCCCTGATCGCGGCGTGATCTTCCAGGAATATGGCGTGTTTCCCTGGCTGTCGGTGAAGGACAATATTGCCTTCGGCCTCAACCTGCGGGCCAACCGCGTCAGCGCATCCGCGCGCGATGAAATCTGTCACCGCTACATGACCCTGATGGGCCTCGTCGAATTCGCCCATGCGTGGCCGCGCACGCTCTCGGGCGGTATGCGCCAGCGGCTGGCGCTGGCACGCGCCTACGCCGTCAAGCCGCAGTTCCTGCTGATGGATGAGCCCTTCGGCGCGCTGGATGCGCAGACTCGCTCGGCCATGCAGGACCTTCTGCTGGAGGTATTGGCCGCGGAAGGCAAGACGGTGATGCTCATTACGCACTCGGTGGAGGAGGCCATCTATCTCTCCAACCGCATCGTGGTGATGACCGCGCGGCCTACCCGCATCCGCGAGATCATCGACGTGCCGTTCCCTTATCCACGCACCGATGCACTGCACGAAACGCCCCAGTTCGGCGAGCTGAGGGCGCATGTCCGCAATCTCGTCATGCAGGAATACGCACAGCAGGCCCGGCAGCGGGATATTTGAAAATTCAGCAAGGGAGGAAACCCATGACGCTACATCGCAGAACATTCCTACAAGGTGCCGGCGCGGTCGCGGGTGTCGCAGCGCTTGGCGCACCAGCAATCGCCCAGGCCAAGACGAAAATCCGCATCGGCTACCTGCACACCCTTGCCGTCGATGGGCAGATGTGGGCGGCGGATCACCTCGGCGCCTTCCAAAAGAACGGCCTGGAGCCCGAATTCAAGCTGTTTCAGACCGGCCTCGAGATCTTCCAGGCCATGATCGGCGGCAGCCTCGACGTCCTCTCCACCGGCGCCGTGATCTCCAATTTCCCCGCCCGTGGCCAGGGCAAGATGTTCCTGGCGAACGCCATCGAGTTCGCCACGGCACAGCTTTGGGTGCGCGACGACCAGGGCATCAAGTCGATCAAGGACCTCAAGGGCAAACGCGTTGCCACCACCGCCGGCACGACTGCGCACGTATTCCTCGATAACGCGCTCAAGGCCAACGGCATGAAAATGAGCGACATCGAGGTGCTCAACCAGCGCATGCCTGACGCGGTCACCTCGTTCATCTCCGGCTCGGTGCCGGCTGTGGCGTTGTGGATCCCATTCAACATCACGGTGCGTGACAAGGTGCCCGGCGCCAAGAAGCTGGTCGACGCCTCCGCCTACTACCCCAAGGCCGCCATCATGTCCGGCTGGGCGACGACGGCGGATTTCCACGCCAAGCACCGTGACGTGCTCGCGCGCGTCGTGAAGTCCTGGGCGGAGGGTAACGAGTATCTGACGTCAAAGACGGACGAGGCGCTCGAGGTGCTTCAGAAGAAGCACTACGCTCAGGTGCCCCTGGCAGACCTGAAAGAGCAATTCAAGGCGGAGAAGACGTTCTCCGCGAAGGAATGGCGCAAGCTCTTCGCTGACGGCACCGTCACCAAGTGGCTGCAGCAGGTCACCGATTTCTTCGTCGCCACCGGCAACATTCCCAATGCCGTGCCGGCTTCCAAGTATTTCGACCCGTCGATTTACATGGACGCAATCAAGGCCTGACGCCCTTGCGGCATCAAGCCTACGACTTCATCATCGTCGGCGCCGGTTCGGCAGGCTGTGTGCTTGCCAACCGACTGTCGGCGGACCCGCATTGCCGGGTTTTGCTTCTGGAGGCAGGCGGCCGCGACCGGAATTTCTGGCTAAGGCTGCCTGTCGGCTATTTTCGTACCATCTATGACGAGCGCTTTTCCCGCCTGTTCCCGACCGAACCGTCGGAGGGATCTGCGGGGCGAGCGATCGTCTGGCCGCGCGGTCGCATCCTCGGTGGATCGAGCTCGATCAATGGGCTGATCTTCATTCGCGGCCAACACGAGGATTTCGACGCCTGGGCGGAAGCGGGGGCCGCCGGCTGGAGCTACCACAATGTGCTCCCCTATTTCCGCAAGCTTGAATGTTTCGACGGGGAACCAAGCCAATATCGAGGCGTGCACGGCGAGCTGCATGTGTCCCGCCTGCGCCACGACCATCCGGCCTGCCGTGCCTGGGTCGAGGCTGCCCGGCAGCAGGGCCTCCCCTACAATCCGGATTTCAACGGCGCGACCACCTATGGGGTGGGTGCCTACCAGCTCAGCATCGGCGCGCGCTGGCGCGAAAGCGCCGCGACCGCGTTCCTCCGTCCGGTCCGCTCGCGGTCAAACCTCCACATCGTGACACGTGCGCAGGTCACGCGGCTGCTTCTGCACGGCACGCGCGCAACCGGCGTGGAGTGGGTGGAAAACTCCCAAACCCGCCACGCGGGAGCAACGCGTGAAGTCATTCTTTCCGCCGGGGCCCTGCAATCGCCCCAGCTCCTGATGTTGTCCGGCATAGGCCCGGCGGCGGATCTGCGCCGGAACGGTATTCCTGTCGTGGTTGATCTTCCGGGGGTCGGTGAAAACCTGCAGGACCATTACCAGGCGCGCACCATAGTGCGGCTGCGTGCGCGCATTTCGCTCAACGACGAGGTGCGCAACCCGTTGCGTCTGGCGCGCATGGCCTGGCAGTGGCTGGCGCGCGGCCGCGGACCGCTGACCATTGGCGCGGGACAGGTCGGCGGCGCGGCGTGCACGCAATACGCCGCCAGTGGCAGGCCCGATATCCAGTTCAACGTCATGCCGCTTTCGGTCGACAAGCCGGGCGACCCGCTTCACAGCTATTCGGGTTTTACCGCTGCCATGTGGCAATGCCACCCTGCATCCCGCGGACGCCTGTCCCTGCGCAGCGCCGATCCGTTTGCTCCGCCGCTCATCGAGCCCCGCTACCTCTCGACGGAGATCGACCGCAAGGTCGCGGTCGCCGGCGTGCGAATGCTACGCGAGATCTACAACCAGCCCGCGTTCCGGCCGCTGTGGGAGGAGGAGTTGTTGCCTGGCGCCGGTGTCCAGAGGGACAATGGAATTCTTGACTTCGTGCGAGGCCATGGTGGCACCGTGTTCCATCCGGTCGGCACCTGCCGCATGGGCGTGGACGCTGCGGCGGTGGTCGATCCAAGCTTGCGAGTGCGCGGCGTTGAGCGACTCCGGGTGATTGACGCCTCGGTGATGCCGTCCATCACCTCCGCCAACACCAACGCCGCCTCGCTCATGATCGGAGAAAAGGGTGCGCAGCTCGTGTCCGACGGGTAATGACGTATCCGGACGGGATGGCTTATTGGCGTTGATTCCTCGAGGTAACCTCAACACGCTGATCTCGAGGTCAGAATCGGACCAATTCCGTCGCGTGGAGTTCGGGGCCGAGCGGCCCAAAAACTCAGGCGGAGCTTGCGGTCCCCGCGCTCGACCGGCTACCGTAAAGCGCGACCGTCTGCCAGCGAAGTAGCAGGTACCGCAACGATCGGTGAGCAGCTTTACCACCGTGTCGCAGAGGCGTGCAGGCCCTGCCGGCGCCTCCTGAGGCCTGCGAGCTTGGCGGTCTGAGGCGGGCCAGGAGACATCATGATCGCGAACCATGCCGATGTAAGCGAGGTGTTGGCCCACTGGGCCCGCGAGCGACCTGGGAGCACGGCTCTCACATTCGGTGAAACGCGCCGCACCTGGGCCCAAGTCGCTGAGCGAGTTCAGCGCGTTGCTGCCGGCCTCCGCTCCGCGGGCCTCAAACCCAACGACCGCATTGCTGTGCTGGACCTCAACCACCCGTCATGTTTGGAACTGACGCTGGCGTGCGCACAGATTGGCTGCGCCAATGCGGTGGTGAACTTCCGTCTGGCCCCTCCCGAAATTTCGTACGTGATCAACGACGCCAAGGCGCGGGTGCTTTTTGTTGGGCCTGAATTCGCCGGCGCTGTGGCGCAACTGCGTCCCCAGCTGGCCACCGTGGAGCGCGTGATTCACATCGGCGGCGCCAACGATGAATTCGAGGCTTGGCTAGGTGAGCACGCGCCCGACGCCCGCAAGCATCCCGCCGGGCGCGCTGAATGTTTCGTGCAGCTCTACACCTCTGGCACGACCGGCTTTCCGAAAGGCGCCATGCTCACCCACCACGGCATGCTCGCCCATGCGCGCAATTTGGTCACCGCCCAGAGCATGGGTACCGACTCGCGCGTGCAGGTGGCCATGCCCCTATTCCACGTGGGCGGCACCAGCTACTCGCTGATCGCCTGGTGCGCCGGCGCGCCGATCCACATGATGCGCATGCCCGACCCCGCTGCTGCGTTGGCGATGGTGGAACGCGAGAAGATCACGCACACCTTTTACGTGCCTGCGCTGATGGCCGCGATGGTGCAGTTGCCCAGTGTCAACCAACACGACTACTCGTCACTGAAGGCGGTGGCGTACGGTGCCTCGCCGATGCCCCTGCCTGTGATGCGCGCGTGCCTGAAACTCTTCCCGCGCGGCACCATGCAGCAGGTCTACGGCATGACCGAGCAAAGTGGTGTCGTTACCATCCTCGGCCCAGAGGACCACGAGAACCCCGCAGTGGCGCACCGGCTGGTTTCGGCCGGCAAGCCCATCCCCGGAGTGGAAATCGAAATCCGCGACCCCCTCACCGGCCAAACCGTACCCACAGGCCAGTCCGGCGAGATTTGGGTACGCAGCGAGCAGGTCATGGCCGGCTACTGGGGTAAGCCCGAGGCAACCACCGCCGCGATCACGCCAGAGGGCTGGTATCGATCGGGTGACGGCGGCCATATCGATGGCGACGGCTACGTGTACGTGACCGACCGCATAAACGATATGATCATCAGCGGAGGAGAGAATATCTATCCCGCCGAGATCGAGCGTGTGCTGGCCGAGCACCCTGCTTTGGCCGACGTGGCCGTGATCGGCGTTCCCGACGAGCGCTGGGGCGAGGTGCCCAAGGCGGTGGTTGTGCTGCGGGCCGACGCGAGCGTCGAGCCGGAGGAACTGCTTGGGTGGTGTCGCGAACGTCTGGCCCGCTACAAAGTGCCAAAGACGGTCGACATTGTGTCCGAACTGCCGCGCAACCCGACGGGCAAGGTACTGAAGCGAGAGTTGCGCAAGCCCTATTGGGAAGGGCGTGAGCGTCAGGTGGTTTGAGCCCGCTGGACCCGAACAGGGTGCCTTCGCCAGGCGAATCTTGGCGGAGACGGAGGGATTCGAACCCTCGATACGCCTTTACAGCGTATAACGGTTTAGCAAACCGCCGCCTTCAGCCACTCGGCCACGTCTCCGTTCAGGCGTGGAAGGCACTTATCACAGCCGCCTGGGGTTGATAACCCCGCAGTTGAGGGAGCGCTGGCGTGGCGCGAGGTGGCGATGGGCTCGAACGCGTGCCGCGCGCCGGATACGACTGGTGCACCGCAAGGGTGGCAGCGAGCCGCCGAGGACCAGGTGGTCCAACCGCATGGCCGGTGGTGATGATTGCAATGTGGGGCCCGATCAACCGCCGCAGGGCGGTGACGACAAAGAAGGGGCCGGACCCGACGGTCCGGCCCGTTCGGTCAGGCCTTGCTTGGCTCAGTCGATGCAATCGTAATAGCGGTCCCACCAGTACGAGCTGCCCGTGGCGATCGCGCGGCGGTAGTAGTAGCCGCAGCTGCCGTAGTCGTAGTAGTCGGAATAGCCATACACGAACGGCACGCCGACGAAGTGGCCGTGATGCCGGTGATGACCGCGGCCCGCATGGCGATACCCATAGGAACGTGCGCCGGAGTGGCGGCTGCCGTGGCTCGAGAGGCTGCGGCTTGTCGAAAATGAACGGCCGGAGCGACTTCCAGTGTGGCCGGAGAACGAGCGGCCGCCAGAGTGGCCGCCGGAGTAGGCATGACCGCCGCCGCCGCTAAAGGCGTGGCCGCCGCTTCCGCCGGACACGTGGCCCCCACCGCCACCTCCACCGCCGCCGTTGCGCGCTGCAGCGGGATCGATGCCGTATCCCACCGCGAACAGGATCGCGGTGGCGAAGACGGCCAATGCAAGCAGTTGGCGTTTCATGATGAGCAACCTCCAGGCTCTTGGCGTGAACTCTGCCCCGTCAAGCGCAAACAGCATAAGAAGTTCCCGCACCGCGGCGTTGTTGCCGCACTGGTCCCATCACGAAATCGGCAAGGGGCGTGAGGGCTGCCTGACGCGGGAAGGGCCGAGGCAGGGCCCTTCCCCGCGGACCTCAGGCTGGATCAGTACCAGCCGTAGCGGCACTCGCGATAGCGACGCCACCAGTAAGCGCTGCCGGTGCGGATCGCTCGCCGTTTCAGCCAGTAGCAGCTATTACCGTAGCCGTAGTAGCCGTAGACGAACGGGATGCCGTAGAAGCCGTACCAGTGGCGGTGATGGCGGTGGCCAAAGCGGAAATGCCTGTAGTGGCGATGGCCTCTGAAGTGCCCGTGGCTGCGGAAGCCGTAGAAGCGGTGGCCGCCGTGAAATCGACGACCGCTGAAGTGACGCCCGCCGAAATGACGCCCCCCGAAATGACGTCCGCCAAAATGATGGCCGCCGAAGTGGTGGCCGCCACGGAACCCGTGACCGCCGTGCCGCGCTTCTGCCGGCTGCCAGGCCGTCATGAGCAAAAGCAGGGCCAGTCCCGAACCAATCGATGCGAGAATCCTTCCCTTCATCAAATGTCCTCCTTGGTCTCAGGAACCCCGCCGTGTGAATTGCTCGCCACCGGCAAAGGTTCCCGATAAAGTTCCCGCTGAAACGAAACGTGAAGCGCGAGAACGACGGCATGCTGGATAGTGCGGCGCACAAAGGCTTCGATTGGTCGGACCCATTCCTCCTGGAGGATCAGCTGAGCGACGAGGAGCGCGCGATCCGGGATACGGCGCATGCCTACGCCCAGGAGAAACTGCAGCCGCGCGTCGTCGACGCCTACATGCAGGAAAAGACAGATCGCACCATCTTCAACGAAATGGGCGCGCTCGGCCTGATCGGGGTTACCTTGCCGGAGAAATACGGCTGTGCCGGGGCGAACTATGTTTCATATGGGCTGGTCGCGCGCGAGATCGAGCGCGTCGACAGCGGCTTTCGCTCCATGAATAGCGTGCAGTCGTCGCTGGTGATGTATCCGATCTACGCCTACGGATCGGAGGAGCAACGCCAGAAATATTTGCCGAGGCTGGCCTCGGGCGAGTGGGTCGGCTGCTTCGGGTTGACGGAGCCGGATGCGGGCTCCGATCCCGGCAGCATGACCACGCGCGCCGAGAAGGTGGCCGACGGCTACCGCCTGACCGGCGCCAAGATGTGGATTTCGAACGCGCCGATCGCCGATGTGTTCGTGGTGTGGGCGAAGTCAGCCGCGCACGACGGCCAGATCCGTGGCTTTGTCCTC
>DASZQG010000213.1:0-20320 GCA_035550075.1 Hyphomicrobiaceae bacterium
TGGCGCTGCTGGGCGTGAGGGTGGGGCGCCGCTTTGCCGGGGCGGCCGTGGAGCTGGTGGGGGCAGCTGCGCCGATTTACCTGCTGGCGAACGCGGCGGATACGGCGGCGGGTGCCACTACTGGCGAGCGGCGGCGCTACACACGGCACTGGACGCCGGTTCACCTCGACTTCGCGGTCGCCGATCTCGACCAGGCGATCGCGCAGGCGCTGGCGGCGGGCGCAACGCTCGACGGGCCCGCGCGCACCAGGCCCTGGGGCCGCATTGCCGTGCTGGCGGATCCCTTTGGCAACGGCTTCTGCCTGATCCAGTTTCTGGGTCGCGGCTACGACGAGGTCGCGACGTGACGGCGACGCGCGCCAGTTGCGCCGCATGCGGCTTCGTTGCAATTGCCAAGCCGCGCAAGGCCGGGTAAGGGAATGCCGCGGCGCGTGCGCGTGCCGTATCCCAGTTTTCTCCCCGGCACGGCCCCGGGGAGCCATCTCCGGCATCGGAGGGAGCAGTTGGACGCGGTTGCTGGGCCGCGCACGGCCGGATTGCGAGTTCTCGGGAAAGGATGCAATGCGCGAATTCAAAGGTCAGAACCTGAACGAGCGGCTCGAGCGGGCCGCCAAGGCAAAGCAGGCACTGCTGGAAAAGTTTCGTGCGCGGCCGTCGCCGGACGACCCCGCGGTGATCAAGTGGCGCGAGGAACGTAAGGCGATTGCCGCAGCGCGCGAGGAACGCGCCGCTGCCCGCCGGGCGCAGAAGGCCAAGGAGGCCGAGGAACGCGCCGCGCGCGAGGCGATCGAGAGAGCCGAGCGCGAAGCACGCGAGCGGCGCGAGGCGGTCGAGAAGGTGATCCGCGACGCCGCGGAAGCTGCCGAGCGCAAGGCCGAACGCGACCGGCGCTACGCGGCACGCAAGGCGCGGCAGGCCTCCAAGCGCTGACACGGCGACGGCGCATTTTTTTTGCGCACACGCCGCGGCGCAATGCGGCGTGCGGATCAGTGCCGCGAAAGTGATGCGATGAAAGAGTTCCCCGCGAGGCGAACTCGGGTCTAGCTGCACGGCTTGTGCTGCCTGGCCCACCACGTCGCCGTCGCAGTCATCTACGTAAATAGCCAATTGGGTCTCAAGGGTGCTGTCGAGCGTCGGCCTGCCGCTCGATGCACTCGGTCACGAGTGGTGGGGTGCCACCCGACCCCAATCGGGAGCTGATCCTCTCGATGCCCGACGTCGCCAACCACCCGGTGTTTCACCGCCATCCATTCTTCCGTTCCATCTGCCGATGCCCTACGGGCTGGGGCGCGCTGGGACTGGCCAATATTCCGTGGGCTGTCTTTGGCCTGCAGTCGCCGCGCACGCCGGTTGTGCGCGATCGAGGCTTGGTCGTTGTCACGACGCCTTGTCGTGGGCGGCCTGCAGTTCGGCATCCTTAGCGGCAGCGCGCTTGAGAGCCGGCCGTTCGCCGATCGCGGCGATGTAGCCGGCGAACTCAGGCCGCTCGGGCAGAAGCTTGAACAGCGTGCCCCAACGCAGGATCGAGCCGATCACGACGTCGGCGGCGGTGAACTGGCTGCCCATCAGGTAGGGCTTGGCCCCAGCGGCAGCCGTCGCCAGTACCTCCACCACCGTGTCGATGTCGCCAAAGCCGAGCGCGGAGCGCGGCGGCGCCTCCTTGCGCGGGTAGGCGCGTTCCATCATCGCCGGCTCCACGCAACTCGGGGCGAAGAACATCCACTTCAGGTAGACCCCGCGCCGCGGATCGCCGACGGGAATGCAGAGCTTCGCCTGCGGAAACTCATCGGCCAGATAGGTGCAGATGGCCGACACCTCGGTCACCGCCACGCCCTTGTGCACCAGGGTCGGTACCTTACCCATCGGATTGATCGCCAGGTACGCGGGCGCGTGGTTCTCGCCTTTCCTCAGGTTGATCACCTTGAGGTCATACGGCTGCCCCAGCTCCTCCAGCATCCAGTGCGTGGTCGAGGAGCGGGAAGGGGCGGCGTGGTAGAGTGTGATATCGGCCATCAAAACCTGGTCCGGACGTGCGGTGGTGGTGATTTCGGCTGCTAGTGTAGCACCGGCTGTCCCTGCGGAGCTGCGAAGTGCGCGGCCCGCGGGCAGGGAAACGTGAGCCGGTACGCGCTGCCCCATGCACTCGGCACCTGCTCGAGCCGACCCCGCAGCTGCTTGGCAAGTTCGGCCGTGAGCTGCCGGCCGAGCCCCGTCCCTTGCGCGCGCGGCCCGGTGCCAATCCCTGAATCCTCTACCGTCAGGCAGAGCTGGCTGCCGCACTCCTCCAGCGAAACCTGGATGGTGCCGCTGCGCCCGTCGGGAAAGGCATACTTGATGGCGTTGGTCACCAGCTCGTTGAGTATCAGCCCCAGCGGCACCGCCTCGGCGAGGCTCAGCGGCCGGCTGACGGCGTTGCATTCGATGGTGAGACCGCGTGCGCGCGCCATCGACTCCTGCAGGTCATCGCCGAGACCCAGAATGAACTCCTCGCTGTCGACGCTGACGTTGGTATCGCCGGGTCGAAGCCGGTTGTGGATGCGCGACATCACGATCACCTGCTCGACAGCGTCGTCGAGCACCGACTTGGCATTTACGTCCTGGACGAGGTCGGAGCGCCGGCGCATCAGACTGGCTACCGTCGCGAAGTTGTTGGCGACGCGATGGCCCACCTCGCGCAGCAGAACAGACTTCTCCTGCTCGGCGCTCCGCAGCGCCTCGTTGGCGTCGTACATGTTGATGGAGGCGCGCGCGAGCCGCGCAAAGCCGATCACGCAGCCCGCGGTCAGGAGCCCGTACAGCTCGATTTCCACCAGATCGCCAGCCTTGCTCAGGGCCATGGTACCGCCGGGCGTGAAAAAGAACAGCGAAAGGAATGTGCTCAGTCCAGTGCCGGACAATCCGGCTGCTTCGCCGAAGGCGAGCGTGGCGGCGACCACCACCAGGAAGAACAGCAGGAATGGCTCGCCCGGCACTTCCGTCTCCAGCGGAATCTGGAAGGCGTACGCGCCCAGCAGGGCGAACGTCGTCAGCGCCAAGCGAACCCACACCGGCCACCCGCGCATCACTTTAAGCCAGGGAAGCATGTTGTTGATCCTGCTGTCGGGTTGCCCGTCGAAGACCGGGCCCACAATGAGGCGGATTTGCGACCCGCGCTCGCGACGAAACGGCGCCGCGCACGCGCGCTTTTGGGGATTGTTGGAACGCGCTCAAGCGTGGGCGGCGCCACGCCGGACAGGCCGCCGTCACACTCCGCTCAGTTGCGGACGGCGACTTTCACGGTCTGCTTGCTGGAGGTCGCGCCTGCGCGATCGGCCACGATTACTTCGAAGCTTGCGGCTGTGCTCTGGGTGCCGTCGTGGCGGAAGAGTACCTTGCCGCCTTCGAGGTCGGCCTGCGTGAATTGAGCAATCGCGCGCTTGGGATTGGCGGCCAGCGCCACGAAGCCGTTCCTGGCGTTGCTCACGGAAAAGTGCAGGTCGGAGGCTTTGTCGTCGGGGTCGAGGGCGGCGAGGTCCTGCAGCGTGATGCGTACTGCCTGCCCCGCGCCGACCGACAATTCCAGGTCGCCGGAGATGGACGGCGGCACGTTGCGCACCTCCGCGGTGAGGATGCCGCCGAGTTCCAGGGCCAGCTTGCCGTACTGCACGTTGCCGCTCACCGAGCCGGAGCTGCCGATGCTGATCAGGTTCTTCACCACCACTTGGCCCTGCAGCGTACCGTGCACGTCCGCGCGCCCGGTCCGCACGGTGCCGAAGCACCGGCCGCCCTTGTGCACGAGGAGCTCGTCGGCAGCCACCTCGCCTTCGACATATCCGAAGATTTCGAGCCGGCGGCAATTGCGCAGCTCGCTGACGCCCTTGATGACGGTATGCTCACTTACGACCAAAACGCCCGACTGCGACTGCACGGCCTCTGCCCCGTCGTGATGTGTGTCCCGAGTGCCGCACGAGACTGCGGCAAGAATGCGTCGGCAAGCCCAGAGTGTCCAGGCAGTGACACATACGAGTGGCGGCATCGCGGCGAAATGGACACGCTTCTTCGCGGCGTGCGGTCGCGCTGGCTCGGCGCACCTGCTGCAGCTATCAGTGTGCCCCCAACGCACGGGTGGCTATCGTGGTCCAGCGCAGCGCAGGCATCCTGCTCTATGAAAAGCGCGACAGGGAGGTGCGCGTGCTGCTCGTGCACCCCGGCGGGCCGTTCTGGACCAAAAAGGACGCCGGCGCCTGGACGATTCCGAAGGGCACAATCGAGCCGGGCGAGAACCCGCTCGCCTGCGCGCGGCGCGAGTTCGAG
This sequence comes from Hyphomicrobiaceae bacterium, assembly GCA_035550075.1. GTDB lineage: Bacteria > Pseudomonadota > Alphaproteobacteria > Rhizobiales > Hyphomicrobiaceae > AWTP1-13. The sequence goes on from DASZQG010000213.1 coordinate 4,294, forward strand.
GAGGAGACCGGCTTCGCCCCGGAGGGCGAGTTCCTGCCGCTCGGCGGCTTCCGTCAGTCCAGCGCCAAGACGGTGGAAGTGTGGGCGCTGGAGGGCTACTTCGACGTCACGCGGCTCAGTTCGTGCCTGTTCACCATGGAGTGGCCGCCCCGCTCCGGGCGCGAGCAGGCGTTCCCCGAGGTGGATCGTGCCGCCTGGTTCACGATCGAGGAGGCCGTGCAGAAGATCCTCAAGGGCCAGCAGCCGATTCTGAGGGCCCTGCTGGAGAAGATCGGGTGCTGACGGCGCGCTCCGACGCGGTTGCCGGTATGGACCGCCGCTTCAGACGGAGTAGTGTAACCCGGCGAGAGAACTCGCGCCTTCGGTGCGGCGCAGGCGAGGACGAGGTCATGCCCCAACAGCCAATCCTGCCGGCCGGCGATATCTCTCCCGCGGCACAGGCGATGCTGGACCAGGTGATCCTGGGCTACGTCACCTACGCGGCGGACACGCCACGCCGGCTGGGCGCGCTGCTGGAGGCGGAGCCGGAGATGGGCCTCGCCCACATCCTGCGCGGCTATTTCCTGATGCTGAATTTCAAGCTCGCCAACGTGGCGCCCGCGCGCGAGGCGCTGGAGACGGCGCGCCGGCACCTCGGCGGCGGCCCGCCCTCGGCGTTGGCGCACGCCGCCGCGCTCGAGCACTGGATCGCGGGCGACCTCGACCGCATGCTGGCGGTATGGGAGCAGATCTTCACCGAGCATCCCTCCGATGTCCTTGCCTTTCGCCTGCACCACTTCAACGCGTTCTGGCTCGGCCGTCCGCGCGAGATGGTGCGCGCGGTGGAGCATGTCCTGCCGGGTTGGCGGCCGGACATGGCCTGCTACGGGGCGCTGCTGGCGTGCCGCGCCTTTGCACACGAGGAGATGGGCAACTATCCCCTGGCGGAGGCAAGCGGCCGCCAGGCGATCGACATCGACGCCTCGGACGTGTGGGCCGCGCATGCGGTCGCGCATGTGCTTGAGATGCAGGGGCGGCATGACGAGGGCGTGGCGTGGCTCGAAGGGCTCGAGCCGCACTGGTCTGGCAAAAACAACCTCACTCATCATCTATGGTGGCACCGCGGACTCTACCATCTGGAGCGCGGCGAGTTTCCGGTGGTGCTCGATCTCTACGACCGGCGCTTCCGCAACCTCGCCTCGCCCCTCACCGAGGCGCAGCCCGATCTCTACATCGACGTGCAAAATGCCGCCTCGATGCTGTTCCGGCTGGAGCGGCTCGGCGTGGATGCCGGCGCGCGCTGGCAGGAGATCGCCGACAAGGCGCAAGCACGGGTCGGCGACTGCCTCTCCGCCTTCACGCTGCCGCACTGGATGATGGCGCTGGTGGCCTCGCAGCGCTGGACGGCGGCGGAGCAGATGCTGGACGCCATGCGCGCGTTCGGCGCGCGCGAGGCGGGCACCGTGGCGGGGCTGGTGCGCGACTATGCAATTCCGGTGTGCGAGGCCGTTCTGCTGCGCGGGCGCGGCCGGTTCGCGGAGGCGGTGGACCGCATGCGTCCTGCGCTCGAGGGCATGGCCGCACTCGGCGGCAGCCACGCGCAGCAGGACGTATTGGTGCAGCTTTTCCTCGACTGCGCCGTCAAAGCCGGACGCGCGGCCGACACGCGGCTTGTCCTCGATCGCGTGCGGACGGCCCACCCAGTGCCGCCGGAATCGCGCATCGGCTATCGGCAGGCGGCGGCGCTGCACTGACGGCTCGCGTGCGCGCCACGGCCGCGTCGCCGGCGGGCAAACGCCAGTCAAAGGGTTCCGGCCGGTCGCGCAGCAAAGCGTCCGCCCCGGCAACGGGCGTGCCACGCCGCAAGCCGCTGCCGCCGCATTGCGCCGAGGTCGGATTGGTGCTGCAGGGCGGTGGCACGCTCGGCGCCTATCAGGCCGGTGTCTATGCCACGCTTGCCGAGGGCGGCTACGGGCCGACTGGAACTCGGGCACTTCCTCGGCGCGACCAACGGAGCCATCATCGACTCACGTTCGACATCACTCGCGATTTCGACCGACCAGCCAACGGCTTGTATGCTTGACCTGGCCGGCGCGGTCCTCTACATACCGCGCCATTCCACACGCGGATGCCTGCGTTCGGCGGATTCAAAACCCCCGCCCGACGCTCCGGTGGGCCGGCTTGCCGGCCTTCTTTAGGCACCGCGGAGGCTCAACCGGAAAAAGGACCTGCAACCATGGCGCTCCCCGCCTTCAACATGCGTCAGCTTCTAGAAGCCGGCGCGCATTTCGGCCATCAAAGCCACCGCTGGAACCCGAAGATGGCGAATTACATCTTCGGCGCCCGCAACAACATTCACATCATTGACCTGGCGCAGACAGTGCCGCTGCTGCACCAGGCGCTGGTGAAGATCAGCGACGTGGTCGCCGGCGGCGGACGCGTGCTGTTCGTGGGCACCAAGCGCCAGGCGTCGGAGGCGATCGCCGACGCGGCCAAGCGCTCCGCCCAGTACTTTATCAACCACCGCTGGCTCGGCGGCACCCTGACCAACTGGAAAACCATCTCCCAGTCGATCCGCCGCCTGAAGCAACTCGATGAGATCCTGGCCGGCGAGGCCAAGGGCCGCACCAAGAAGGAGGTGCTGCAGCTCACGCGCGACCGCGACGGCCTCACCAAGTCGCTCGGCGGCATCCGCGAGATGGGCGGGCTGCCCGACCTGCTGTTCGTGATCGACACCAACAAGGAGCAAATCGCCATCGCGGAGGCGAAGAAGCTCAACATCCCGATCGTGGCGGTGGTCGACACCAACTGCGACCCCGACGGCATCGACTTCCCGATCCCCGGCAACGACGATGCCGGCCGCGCCATCACGCTTTACTGCGATCTGGCGGCGCGAGCCGCCATCGACGGCATCGAGCGGGCGCAGGCGGGTGCGGGCAAGGACATCGGCGCGGCCGAGGCGCCGCCCGAGGAGGAGCTGCCCGAGGAGAAGCCGGCGTTCGTCGGCATCGACGCCCCGCGCGGGGAAGCCGACGACCTCAAGCGCCTGCCTGGCATCAATAGCAAGCTCGAGCAGCGCCTCAACGATACTGGCGTCTATCACTTCTGGCAGATCGCCGACCTGGAGCCGGAGGCTGCCGAGGCCCTCGACCGCACGCTCAATCTGAAGGGGCGGATCGCGCGCGACGGATGGGTCGCTGCAGCCAAGAAGCTGGTTGAACAGGAAGCGGCGTGAGCCACCCCGCACTAACGTGACGCCGCGCGGCCTCAACCGGGCGCGCGGCTTATCCCTTTTGAGGTTTGATTCATGACGACGATCACAGCAAGCATGGTGAAGGCCCTGCGCGACAAGACCGGTGCAGGCATGATGGACTGCAAGACCGCGCTCACGGAGACCGGCGGCGACATGGAACAGTCGATCGACTGGCTGCGCAAGAAAGGCCTGTCGAAGGCTGCCAAGAAAGCCGACCGCGTCGCCGCAGAGGGGCTGATCGGCATCGTCGCCAAGGGCAACGCCGGCGCGATGGTAGAGGTCAACTCCGAGACCGACTTCGTCGCGCGCAACGAGCAGTTCCAGGACATGGTGCGCAAGATCGCGCAGCTTGCGCCGGAAGCGCGCGGCGACCTCGCCCGCCTGCTCGGCATGAAGGTGCCCGGCACCGCCTCCACGGTCGAGGCCTATGTGCAGGAGATGATCGCCACCATCGGCGAGAACATGAGCGTTCGCCGCACCGCGGAGGTATCGGTCGGCAAGGGCGTAGTCGCCGACTACGTGCACAACAAGGCCGCCGATGGCCTGGGTAAGATCGGCGTGCTGGTGGGCCTGGAAAGCACCGGCGATGCCGCCCAGCTCGCCGCGCTCGGGCGCCAGCTCGCGATGCACGTCGCCGCCGCCAGCCCGGCCGCAGTGACGGCCGAGGAGCTCGACCCGGCACTCATAGAGCGCGAGCGCGGCGTCTACACCGAGCAGGCGCAGGCCTCCGGCAAGTCCGCCGACATCATCGCCAAGATGGTGGAGGGCCGGCTGCGCAAGGAATTCTTCCAGCAGGTGGTACTGCTGCAGCAGACCTTCCTCGGTGCCGGCGGCGACGGCAAGGCAACGGTGGAGCAGACCGTCAAGGCGGCCGAGAAGAGCATCGGCGCACCTATCAAAATCGCGAAGTTCGTGCGGTTCGCCCTCGGCGAGGGGATCGAGAAGAAGGACGAGGACTTCGCCGCCGAGGTGCGCAGGGCCGCGGGTGGCCAGTAAGGCTGCACGCCCCGGCGCGCCCCGTGCATAAGATTGCGCCAACCGCTGTCCCGGTTTGCGTCCGGGGCAGCAGTCTGCTTAAGTCCGCCCCACTACCCAACAGATACGGGCGGCGAGAATGAGCGGGTCGGCCACCGGCACACGGTACAAGCGGCTGTTGCTGAAGCTCTCCGGCGAAGCCCTCATGGGCAAGGCCCAGTACGGCATCGACACGCCGGTTGTCGTCGGTCTCGCACGGGACATCAAGGAGGCGGTCGCCTCGGGCGCAGAGATTGCCGTCGTGGTCGGCGGCGGCAACATCTTCCGCGGCCTTGCCGGTGCGGCCAAGGGCATGGACCGCTCCACCGCCGACTATATGGGTATGCTGGCGACCGTAATGAACGCGCTCGCCCTGCATAACGCGCTGGAACAGCTCGGCGTGCCGGCGCGCGTGCTGTCCGCCATCCCGATGCCCACCGTGTGCGAGTCGTTCGTGCGCACAAAGGCGCTGCATCACCTCGCAAGCAAGCGCGTGGTGATCTTCGCCGCCGGCACCGGCAACCCCTATTTCACCACCGACACCACGGCGGCGCTGCGCGCGGTGGAGATGAACTGCGAGGCGCTGGCCAAGGGCACCAGCGTGGACGGCGTTTACTCTGCCGATCCTAAGAAGGACCCCAAGGCCGTACGTTATGACAAGCTGACTTACGGTGAGGTGCTGGCGCGGGACCTCAAAGTCATGGACGGGGCCGCCATTGCGCTTGCTCGCGACAACGATCTTCCGGTAATTGTGTTCTCGATCGTGGAACCGGGAAACCTGCTGAAGCTCATGCGGGGCGAAGCTAAGGTGACCGTGATCGAAGGAAAACGTTGAAGGGCAAAAAGAAAGAAAGCGATTTCCGTGCCGGCGGCAGCGCGGAGAGCCGCACGACGGGGGGAGAACGCTCCAGGAGCGCCGCTAGCCCAGGAAACGCACCATGGCCGCTGCCAAATTCGACTTGAACGAGCTCGACCGCCGCATGCGCGGCGCCATCGAGTCCCTGAAGAAAGAACTCGGCGGGCTTCGGACAGGGCGCGCCAGCGTGCATCTGCTCGATCCCATCGTCGTCAACGTCTACGGCTCGCGCATGCCCATCAACCAGGTTGCCACCGTGTCGACGCCGGATGCACGCACCATCTCCGTGCAGGTGTGGGACAAGGGACAGGTGAGCGCGGTCGAGAAGGCCATCCGCGAGGCCAACCTCGGCATCAATCCCGTCATCGATGGCGCCCTGATCCGCCTTCCGATCCCCGCGCTCAACGCCGAGCGGCGCCAGGAGCTGGTCAAGCTTGCCCACAAGTATGCCGAGCACGCGCGTGTGGCCGTGCGCAACGTGCGCCGCGAGGGCATGGAGCTGCTGAAGAAGCTCGATAAGGATGGCACCATCAGCCAGGACGAGCATCACAAGAGCTCGGCCAAGGTGCAGGAGCTGACCGACAAGCTGATCAAGGACATAGATCAGACGGTGTCGGCGAAGGAAACCGAGATCAAGCAGGTATGAGCCGGGCCCGCCATTCTTGCCCTCAGATCGCCGGCCGGTGCCGCAGCGCGGCACGGTCTGCATGAACGAGCACAACATCATTCAGCGCGCGGCGTGGAGCGAGGCAAGCACGCAGGTGCCGCGCCATATCGCCATCATTATGGACGGCAACGGCCGCTGGGCGCAGCAGCGCGGGCTGCCGCGCTCGGCCGGCCATCGCGGCGGCGTGGAGGCGGTGCGCCGCACCGTGCGCGCGGCCATCGAGCTTGGCATCCAGTACCTGACCCTATTCAGCTTTTCCTCGGAGAACTGGTCCCGTCCGGCCGATGAGATCGACGACCTGATGGGGCTGATGAAGCGCTTCATCCGCCGCGACCTCGCCGACCTGCACAAAAACGGCGTGCGCATCTCGGTGATCGGATCGCGGGTGGGCGTGGACCCAGAGCTGATGGCCCAGATCGACGAGGCTGTGGCGCTGACCTCGGCCAACACCGCGCTCAACCTGGTCATCGCCTTCAACTACGGCTCACGCGCGGAGATCGCTGCGGCGGCGCGTCGCCTTGCCGAGTGCGCCATCCGCGGCACCATCCGCCCCGAGGAGATCACGCCTGAGGTTCTGGCGGGGATGCTGGACACGCAGGGGGTGCCCGATCCGGACCTGCTGATCCGCACCAGCGGCGAGTTGCGCCTGTCCAACTTCCTGCTGTGGCAGTCGGCGTATACCGAGTTCGTGTTCCTCGATGCGTGCTGGCCGGAGTTCGGACGCGAGCTGCTGGAGCAGGCAATCGGCGAGTTCCGCAAGCGCGACCGCCGTTTCGGCGGCGTGCCGGCCCGCTCGGCGGTCTGACGAATTCGGGGACCGGTGCCATGAGCGAGGATAACAGCGCCGCGACCCGTGCCTCGCCCGGCGGCTGGCTGGCGCGTCTCGGCCCCGACTTCCGCGTGCGCCTGCTGTCAGGCCTCGCGCTGGCCGCGGTCGCCGCGCTCTTTACGTTGTCGGGGCTCGCTGCCTTCGCCATCCTGGTCGCTGCCGGCGCCATGCTGGTTGCTTGGGAATGGTGCCGGCTGGTGTACGGGCGCGATGCCGGCGTGATTGCCGGCGTGTGCCTCGGCACCGCCTTGATCGCCGCCGGGCTCGCCTACTTCGAGCAGATCGCGCTGGCACTGATGGCGCTCTGCATCGGGGCCATCCTCACCACCCTGCTGAGCCTCGGCCGCAACAGCGTATTTTCCGCGCTCGGTGTGTTCTACGCCGGTCTGCCCGCCGTCTCTCTGATCTGGCTGCGCTCGGATACCCTGGGGCTGCGCGCCGTAATCTTCGTGATCGTGATGGCGGTGGTGGCCGATACCGCCGCGTTCGCCGCCGGTCGCCTGATCGGTGGCCCCCGGCTGTGGCCGCGCCTGTCGCCCAAGAAGACCTGGGCGGGGCTGATCGGCGCGGTGGTGGCGTGCGGGGTAGCCGGGCTTATATTCTCGCAAGCCGTTCCCGGCGGCTCCCCGGCGCGGCTGATGGCCACCGGCGCGGTGCTGGCACTCGTCGCTCAGGCCGGCGACCTCGCTGAATCGGCGCTCAAGCGGCGATTCGGCGCCAAGGATACCGGCACGCTCATTCCCGGCCACGGCGGCGTGATGGATCGCGTCGACGGGCTGATTGCGGTGGCGTCCGCGGCCGGGCTGGCAGCGCTCGTCATCGACGTGCATGCGCCGGCGAGCGCGTTGCTGCTCTGGTCGTAAGGAGAGCCGATGCCCGCGCCCGCGCTGCGTATCAAGCCTGCCAGGGGACGCGGCGCCACGCCGACCGGGGCGGCAACAGGCACGCGGCAGGAGCCGACATGCCAGCGCGTCAGCGTGCTAGGCGCCACCGGCTCGGTCGGCACCAACACCCTCGACATCATCGGGCGCAACCGCGAGCGCTTCCGCGTCGTCGCCGTCACCGCGCGCGACAGCGTCGAGACGCTGGCGCAGCTTGCGCGCCGCCACGGCGCCGAACTGGCGGTGGTGGCGAACGAAAGCCGCTATGCGGAACTCAAGGAGCGTCTGGCCGGCAGCGGCATCGAGGCGGCAGCCGGCGCCGCCGCGCTTGAGGAGGCAGCCGCCCGTCCGGCCGACTGCGTGATGGCCGGCATCATGGGTGCAGCCGGCCTGCGCCCGACGCTGGCTGCCGTCGCCCAGGGCCGGCGCGTGGCGCTTGCCAACAAGGAATGCCTGGTCTCGGCCGGCACACTGTTCATGGACGCGGTGACGGCCTCTGGCACCGAGCTGATGCCGGTCGATTCGGAGCACTCCGCAATCTTCCAGGCCATCGCCGGCGCCGACCGCGAGGCCATCGAGCGGGTGGTGCTGACCGCCTCCGGCGGGCCGTTCCGCACCTGGAGCGTGGAGCAGCTCGCGCGCGCGACCCCTGCGGAGGCGCTGCGCCATCCCAACTGGTCGATGGGCCGCAAGATCACCGTCGATTCCGCCACCCTGATGAACAAGGGGCTGGAGCTGATCGAGGCGCATCACCTGTTCCGCTTCGCCCCGGCCCAACTCGAGGTCGTGGTGCACCCGCAGTCGATCATCCACGCGCTGGTGGCCTACCGCGACGGCTCCATGATTGCGCAGATGTCCAGCCCCGACATGCGCACGCCGATCGCGCTCAGCCTAGCCTGGCCGGGCCGAATGGTCGCACCGACCCGGCGGGTCGATTTGGTAGAACTGGGCTCGTTGAGCTTCGAGCGCCCCGACGAAACCCGCTTTCAGGCGCTGGGCTTGGCGCGCCGGGCCATGCAGCGCGGCGGCATGGCGCCGGCGGTGCTCAACGCGGCCAATGAGATTGCTGTGGAAGCCTTCCTGGACGGACGGCTCGGCTTCCTCCAAATCGCCCAACTCGTGGCCGAAACGCTTGAGCAGGCGGAGGGGCGCGGGTTGTTGGGCGCGGCAACGAACCTCGATGCGGTGCTTGCCACGGACGCTGCGGCGCGGCAATTGGCGCAGGACGTGCTAGCCGCCGTGGTGCGACGGCGCGCTTGAGAACAAACCAGGCAACTAAGAACCGGATTGGAGACACGAACAGATGGGTTACCTCGATCAAGGCATCGGCGGACTGTGGAGCATCCTTGCGGTGCTGGTGCCGTTCCTGTTCGTTCTCACCGTCGTCGTCTTCTTCCACGAGCTCGGCCACTTCATGGTGGCGCGGTGGTGCGGGGTGCGGGTGAAGGCATTCTCGATCGGCTTCGGCCGCGAGATCTTTGGCTTCTACGACCGCTACGGTACCCGCTGGCGCTTCGCCTGGATCCCGCTCGGCGGCTACGTCCGCTTCCTGGACGACACCAACAGCGCCAGCGCTCCCTCGCGCGAGGTGCTCGACAGCATGACGGCGGAGGAGCGCGCCGGCGCCTTCCAGACCAAGTCGATCGCCGCGCGCAGCGCCATCGTCGCCGCCGGCCCGATCGCCAATTTCCTGCTGGCCATCGTCATCTTCGCGGTCACCTTCGCCACCGTCGGCATCCACATCACGGCGCCTCGGGTTGACGAGCTGGTGCCGGACGGCGCCGCCGTCGCCGCCGGCTTCAAGCCCGGCGACCTGATCGTCAGCATCGACGGTCAGCCCATCGAATCATTCTCCGACATGCAACGCATCGTCAGCTCCAGCGCGGACGAGGAACTCACCTTCGTGGTGGATCGCGACGGCAAGCTGGTGACGCTGAAGGCCACGCCGGCACGGCGCGAAACCACCGATGCCTTCGGCAACAAGTTCCGCATCGGCATCATCGGCATCAAGCGCAACGCCACGCCGCAGGACTGGGAATACAAGCGCCTGGGCCCGGTGGAGGCCGTCAGCCGCGCCGTCGGGCAGACCTACTTCACCATCACACGCACGCTCTCCTACATCCGCGACGTGGTGCTGCGGCGCGAGCCGGCCGACCAGTTCGGAGGCCCGATCCGCATCGCCGAAATCTCGGGACAAGTGGCGAGCGTCGGATTTGTGCCGCTGATCACGCTCACTGCCTTCCTGTCGGTCAGCATCGGCATGATCAACCTGTTTCCGATCCCGTTGCTCGATGGTGGACACCTTTTGTTCTACGCCATCGAGGCGGTCCGGCGGCAACCGCTCAGCGAGCGATATCAGGAGATTGGATTCCGCATCGGCCTTGCTCTGGTGCTGATGCTCATGATCTTCGCCACGTGGAACGATCGGGGGATCGTTCGCCGCTGGCTGATGGGAATCGGATAGAATTGTGGCAAGCGAAAAATGCGCCTCCCATGGCGTAATATTGCCACTTCCACGGCGTTAACCGAGCAGTTAAACAGGTGAGTGACCTAAGCGATTTTCTCCCACGTGCAACGCATGCGGGAGGAGGGGGTACTCTGGCGTCCTTGAGAGTATTTGGGACGCGCGAGGGCGGAGTAGCCGGCGGATGTCTCAAGAGCCCACCGAGCGCCGTAAGGTAGGGCCGCGAAAGAGGGATCGGCGAACCGAAAGGCAGACGGGAAGAATGCCGAAATTTTGGATGTGCAAGTCGGGGGGCTGGCACTACATCCTGGCATCGGCGATCGCGCTGCTCACGCTGGTGGCGCTCGACCCCGTGCTTTGCGCCTCTCCCGCCTACGCCCAAGGAACCGTGATCCGCGAAATCCGCGTCGCTGGCAACAAGCGCGTCGAGCCGGAGACCGTCCGCTCCTATCTCAAGTTCAGCGTCGGCGACAAATACGACCCGGCCAAGGTTGACCAATCGATCAAGGCCCTGTTCGCAACCGGCCTGTTCTCCGACGTGCGCGTCGATCCGGAAGGGCCGGTGCTGCTGATCACCGTGGTCGAGAACCCGGTCATCAACCAAGTGGCCTTCGAGGGCAACCACGAGGTCGACAAGGACACGCTGGAGAAAGAGGTCCAGCTCAAGCCGCGCGCGGTGTTCACCCGCGCCCGCGTCCAGGCCGACGTGCAGCGTATCCTCGATGTCTACCGCCGCCAGGGCCGGTTCGCCGCTTCCGTCGACCCGAAGATCATCGAGCTCGACAGCAACCGCGTGAACCTGGTGTTCGAGATCACCGAGGGCAACGCGACCAAGGTCAAGGCCATCAACTTCATCGGCAACAAGGCCTTCTCCGACAGCCAGCTTCGCGACGTCATCACCACCCAGCAGTCCGGGCTGTTCGACTTCATCAAGGGCACCAACATCTACGACCCCGACCGGATGGCCCTCGATAAGGAGCTGCTGCGCCAATACTACCTCAAGAACGGCTATGCCGACGTGCGCATCGTCACGGCCGGCGCCGAGCTCGATCGTGACGGCTCCGGCTTCTATGTCACCTACGTCGTCGACGAGGGCGAGCTCTACAAGTTCGGCACCATCGACATCGAGTCCTCGCTGCCGCAGGTGAATGTCGCCTCGCTGCGCGGCGAGATGCTGACCAAGCCGGGCACCACCTTCGACCAGTCGGAGATGGACAAGACCATCGAGCGGCTGACGCTGCTCATCTCCGAGCAGGGCTTCGCTTTCGCCCGCGTGCGCCCACGCGCCGCCCGCGACCCCGGCACCCACATCATCAACGTCACCTACGTGGTGGACGAAGGCCCACGCATCTACATCGAGCGCATCAACGTCTCCGGCAACCTGCGCACCAAGGATTACGTCATCCGCCGCGAGTTCCGCCTGGCGGAGGGCGACGCCTACAACCCATTGATGGTCGACAAGGCCAAGAAGCGCCTCGAGGCGCTCGGCTTCTTCAAGAAGGTGGAGATCAAGCGGCGGCCGGGCTCGGCGCAGGACCGGGTGATCCTGGATGTCGAGCTGACCGAGCAGTCGACCGGCGAACTGTCGTTCGGCGCGGGTTACTCCACCAGCGAGGGTGTGATCGGCGACGTCAGCATCACCGAGCGGAACCTGCTGGGCAACGGCCAGTTCCTGCGCCTGCGGCTGGCGGGCTCCGCCGAGCGCATGCAGGTCGATCTGAGCTTCACCGAGCCGCGCTTCCTCGACCGCAACCTGTCCGCCGGCTTCGACCTGTTCCACAAGGACGTGAACCTGTCGGATCTCGACGCCTTCCGCACGCGCACCTCCGGCGGCACGCTGCGCCTCGGCTTCCCGCTCAGCGAAAACCTGTGGCTGACCAACAGCTACACGTTGTCGGAAGGGTCCATCTATAACGTCGATTACAACCGGGCATCGTTCGCGATCCAGGAGTCCGCAGGCTCGGCGCTCACCTCCTCTTGGGGCACCAGCCTCGCCTACGACAAGCGCAACAATCCGAAGAACCCGAACAGCGGTTACTACTTCCAGGTCGGCAGCGATTTTGCCGGCCTCGGCGGCGACGTGCAGTACGTGCGCCTGCAGGGTGAGGCGCGCTTCTACTATCCCATCACCAACAAGATCACGCTGGTCGGGCGCGCCATTGGCGGCCACATCGAGGGCTGGGGCGGGCAGGACGTGCGCATGATCGACCTGTTCTACAAGGGCGGCGAGACCATCCGCGGTTTCAACCGCGGCGGCTTCGGACCGCGCGATCTGAACACCAATGACGCCCTGGGCGGCGACACCTTCTGGGCGGTCACCGGCGAGGTCCGCTATCCGCTGCCGTTCGTTCCGGAAGACCTGGGCACGAGCGGCGCGCTGTTCGTGGACGCTGGCTCGCTGTTCGGTGCCGGCGCGTTCGCCAAGAACCCCGCCAATGCCGGATGCACGCCGGGCGACAATACGCACGTCTGTCTCGTCGACTCCTCCTCGGTTCGCGCTTCCGCCGGCTTCAGCCTGATCTGGAACTCGCCGATGGGGCCGCTGCGCCTCGATTTCGCAAAGGCGTTCCTGAAAGAAAAGTACGACGACGAGCAGTTCATCCGCTTCGGCGCGTCCACCCGCTTCTAAATCCGCCGCTTGCGGACATCCCGCACGTGAAATGCTAAGGTGCAACCCACCGTCGGCCTAGGGCCGGCGGGGGTCATTCTTGTGCGGTCAAGGGCACCGATGGAGCATCCCGGATTCTTCGTGAGGGCCGAGCCGGTCCGCCTCTCCGAGCTGGCGGACAAGGTGGGGGCGAAGCTGCCGCCGGGCGCGAGCGGCGACCTCATGATCCGCGACGTCAAGGCCCTGGCCGACGCCGGTGCCGGGCACCTGTCCTTCCTCGACAACCGCAAATATCTGCCCCAGCTCGAGGCGACGCAGGCGGCGGCCTGTCTCGTCACCCCCGCCTTCAGCGGGCGCGTGCCCTCCGGCACGGTCGCGCTGGTCACCGATACCCCCTACCGAGGCTTCGCCCTGGCGCTGCAGCTCTTCTACGCAGACGCCCTGCGGTCGAAGGCGGCGCTGGCCGAGATGTCCGCCCCCGGCATCCACCCCACCGCGCGGCTGGAGGAGGGGGTGCAGGTCGAGCCGGGTGCCGTCATCGGCCGCGAGGCGGAGATCGGCCGCGGCACGGTGGTGGCCGCCAACGCCGTCATCGGCTACCGGGTTGCCATCGGGCGCGACTGCTACGTGGGGGCCGGCGCCTCCATCCTGCACGCGCTGGTGGGCAATCGGGTGGTCGTGCACGCCGGGGTGCGCATCGGCCAGGACGGGTTCGGCTTCGCAATGGGCCCGCAGGGCCACCTTAAGGTGCCCCAGATCGGCAGGGTGATTGTGCAGGATGACGTGGAAATCGGCGCCAACAGCTGCATCGACCGGGGCGCACTGAGGGACACGGTTATCGGCGAGGGCACGAAAATTGATAATCTCGTGCAGATCGGGCACAACGTGGTGATCGGCCGCCACTGCATCATCTGTGGTCACACCGGCATCGCCGGCTCCACCGAGCTCGGCGATTTCGTGGTGATGGGCGGCCAGTCGGGCACGGTGGGGCATATCAAGATCGGCGCGGGCGCGCAGGTCGGAGGAGCCTCCCATCCCAAGGAAGACGTGCCGGCGGGTGCCCGCGTGGGCGGCACGCCGGCGGTTCCCATCGGCGAATGGGCGCGCCAGCTCGCCGCCTTGAAGCGGCTGGCCAGGGGGCGGCAGTCTGGCGATGCCTGAGGCGGCGCCGGCGGGGAAGGCTTGGAGAGAGCAACGGAATGACCGTAACTGAACGACCCAAGACCGCGCTTGGCACCGCCGATGCGGCGCGGATCCTCAAGCTGCTGCCGCACCGCTACCCCTTCCTGCTGGTCGACCGCATCATCGAGATGGACGGCGACGAAAGCGGCATCGGCATCAAGAGTGTCACCCTCAACGAGCCGTTCTTCCAGGGGCACTTCCCGAACTTTCCGGTCATGCCGGGCGTGCTGATCATCGAGGGCATGGCGCAGACCGCCGGCGCGCTGTGCGTGGCAAGCTTCGACGTGACCGAGGCGCCGCCGCTCGTTTATTTCATGGGGATAGAGCGGGCCAAGTTCCGCAAGCCGGTGCTGCCGGGCGATCAGCTCCACTACCATGTGAAGAAGATTCGCAGCCGCGGCCGCGCGTGGCGGTTCTACGGCGAGGCGAAGGTCAATGGGCAGCTCGTCGCCGAAGCCGAGATCAGCGCCATGATCCTGGATCAGGATGATGTCAAAGCCTAAGGTGCACCCGACGGCGATCGTCGAGGAGGGCGCCGAACTCGCGGACGGCGTCGAAATCGGTCCCTACTGCGTCATCGGCCCGAAGGTGGTGCTGCGCCGCGGGGTGCATCTCATCAGCCATGTGTGCGTGACGGGCCGCACCACCATCGGCGAGGAAACGCGCGTGTTTCCGTTCGCCTCGCTTGGCTCCGAACCGCAGGACCTGAAATACCAGGGCGAGGACACCTCGCTGGAAATCGGCGCGCAGTGCACGATCCGCGAGGCGGTCACCATGAACCCCGGCACCGCCGGCGGCGGCGGGCAGACGGTGGTCGGCAACAAGGGCACGTTCCTCGCCAGCAGCCACGTGGCGCACGACTGCAAGGTGGGCGACAGCGTCATCCTGTCCAACAACGTCATGCTGGCCGGCCACGTGACGATCGGCAACCACGTCATCATCGGCGGCGGCGTCGGCGTGCATCAGTTTGTACGCGTCGGCCAGCACGCTTTCATCGGCGGCCTCAGCGCCGTCATGCACGACGTCATTCCTTACGGCATGGCGCTCGGCAACCGCGCCGAACTTGCCGGGCTCAACATCATCGGCATGAAGCGGCTCGGCTTCAGCCGCGAGGGCATCCAGAGCCTGCGCCACGCCTACCGCCTGCTGTTCTCCAACGAGGGCACGCTGATGGAGCGGCTGGCCGACATCGAGAACGACGAGGTGTCGCGCAACCCGCAGGTGCGCGAGATCATCGATTTCATCAAGTCCCACACGGACCGCGCGCTGTGCATGCCGCGCTCCGGCTGACACTGCCGGTTGCCGCGATGCCCCTTCGACCGCTGCCCGGCCTGGCCACTCCGCGATGAGCGCCATCGGCATCCTCGCCGGCGGCGGCCGCCTGCCGCTGCTGGTGGCCGACACGGTGATCGCGCGTGGAGGGCGCGTGCACATCGTCGCGCTCGAGGGCGACGCCGATCCGCAGGTCGCCCGCTTTCCCCACACCTGGGTCAACATCGGCGCCTTCGGCCGCATGCTGGCGGCGCTGCGCACTGCGGGCGCGCACGAGCTGGTGATTGCCGGCGGCATCAGGCGGCCCGACCTGCGCCGCGTGCGTCCCGACTGGGGGCTCGTCCGGCGCATCGGCACGGTGGCCGGCATGCTGGCCGGCGGCGACAACGCGGTGCTGAGCCAGGTGGTGCGCGTGTTCGAGCAGGAAGGGTTCAGCGTGCGCGGCGCGCACGAGGTGGCGCCGGACCTGCTGGCGCCTGCGGGCCGCATCGGCGCAGTTCCGCTGCCGGAACCGGCCCGGGCCGATGCCGATCTCGCCTTTGCTCTGATGGCGGCGCTGGCGCCGCTTGATGCCGGGCAGGCCGCGGTCGTCGCCGGCGGACAGGTGCTGGCGATCGAAGGCGCCGAAGGCACTGACGCCATGCTGCAGCGTGTGGCGGAGGTGGTGCCCGCCGCGGGCGTGCCGCGCGGCGTGCTCGTCAAGGGACCCAAGCGCGGGCAGGATTTGCGGGTCGACATGCCGGCCGTGGGCCCGCGCACCATCGATGGCGTCGCCGCCGCCGGCCTTGCCGGCCTCGTGCTGGAGGCGGGGGGCGTGCTGATGCTCGACCGCGAGGAGGCGGTGCGCGCCGCCGACGCGCGTGGCATCACCATCGCAGGGGTCGCGCCCGGCCCGCGCGCGCTCGCCGGTGTTCCGGGCCCGCGCTCGGCGCGCTTGGTGGGGCGGCACCGCCCGCGGCCGCGCGAGCGGGCCGACCTGCAGAAGGGGCTGGAGGCCGCCCTGTGCCTGGCGCCGTTCCGCA
>DASZQG010000214.1:0-25943 GCA_035550075.1 Hyphomicrobiaceae bacterium
CTCGGTCCGGCGAGCTTTGTCGGGTTCTGGGGCGGGGTGCTTCTCGCCGCGCTGCTGACGGGCCTGATCGGCGCCGCCATCGAAGTCGTTCTGCTGCGCCGCATCTATCAGGCGCCGGAGCTGTTTCAACTTCTCGCCACCTTCGGCGTCGTGCTGATGGTGCAGGATGTCGCGCTTGCCGCGTGGGGCGCGCAGGACCTGCTCGGACCCCGCGCTCCGGGCCTGCGCAGCTTCGTGGAAATCCTCGGCGCGCGATTTCCGACCTATGAGCTGTTCCTGATTCTGCTCGGTCCGGCCGTGCTGGGCGCTCTTTGGCTGCTGTTCCGCCGCACCCGCTGGGGCACGCTGGTGCGCGCCGCCACTCTCGATCGAGAGATGGTCGGCGCCCTCGGCGTCAACCAGCGCTTGCTGTTCACGTCCGTGTTCTTCCTCGGGTCTGCGCTGGCGGGCCTGGGCGGCGCGCTGCAACTCCCGCGCGAGTCCCTCACTCTGCACATGGACCTGTCCACCATCGCGGAGGCCTTTGTGGTCGTCGTGGTCGGTGGGCTCGGCAGCATTACGGGCGCCTATCTTGCCGCTGTGCTGATCGGCGTGATGCACGCGCTGGGCATCCTCGTGTTCCCCAAGATCACGCTCGTGCTCGTGTTCCTGATCATGGCGGTGGTGCTGATCGTGCGGCCATATGGCTTCCTGGGCCGCCGCCCTGTGGGTGCACATGCCGGTGCCAGTGCGCGTGAGCCGCTGCTTACCGTTGCCACGCGTGAGACGAAGATCATCGGCCTCATGTTCCTGGCGGTGCTGCTGGTGGTGCCATTCATGGTCGGCGACTATGCCACCAGCCTCATCACCGAGCTGATCATCCTGACGCTGTTTGCCGCCAGCCTGCATTTCATCATGGGGCCGGGCGGTCTCGCCTCGTTCGGTCATGCGGCGTATTTCGGTCTCGGCGCCTATGGCGCAGCGCTCGCGGCCAAGTGGCTCGCTGTGCCGATGACCGTTGGCCTGCTGTTCGCGCCCCTGCTCGCGGGCCTTGCCGGCCTCGTGTTCGGCTGGTTCTGCGTGCGTCTGTCGGGCGTCTATCTCGCCATGCTGACCCTGGCCTTCGCACAGATCGCGTGGTCGGTCGCCTTCCAGTGGGTGGAGCTGACCGGCGGCGACAACGGCATTCTGGGCGTTTGGCCCTCGCCCTGGGCTTCGGGCAAGCTTGCCTACTACTACCTCGCCCTCGCGCTCTGCGCGGGCTGCGTCCTTGCCCTGCGTGTCATTATTTTCTCGCCGTTCGGCTACGCCCTGCGCGCCGGCCGCGACAGCGCGGTGCGGGCAGAGGCGATCGGCCTCGACGTGTCGCGCATCAATTGGGCGGCGTTTTCCATCGCGGCCACGGCGGGCGGGATCGCGGGTGGGCTGTTCGCTTATTTCAAGGGCAGCGTATTTCCCACCTACATGGCGATCTCCAAATCCGTCGATGCGCTGCTGATGGTTCTGCTTGGCGGAGTGCAGACCGTCAGCGGCCCGATTGCGGGCGCTTTTGCTTTTGCGGGGCTTGAGGACCAGCTCGTGCGCGCGACGCCCTACTGGCGATTTATTCTCGGCCTCGCCATCGTCGTCCTGGTGCTGGCGTTCCCTGACGGGCTCGTCGGCGGGCTGCTCAAGCTGCGAGAACGCCTTGCTCGCCACCGCGCGCCGGCTGAGGAGGCCCCGTGAGTCCGCCCGTGCTCGAAGCGAGGGATCTTGCCAAGGCATTCGGCGGCGTCCGCGCCGTGGATGGCGTCAGCTTCAGCGTAGAGGCGGGCCACCTGCTCGCCCTTATTGGCCCCAACGGCGCTGGCAAGACGACGTGTTTCAACCTGCTCAATGGCCAGCTTCGTCCCGACGCCGGGCGTGTTTTACTCGATGGCCGTGACGTCACTGGGCTTGCGCCGCGCAAGGTGTGGCGGCTCGGTGTCGGCCGCACCTTCCAGATCACCGCCACCTTTGCCTCCATGACAGTGCGCGAAAACGTGCAGACCGCACTGCTTTCGCATCATGGCCAGGTCTGGCGCCCCTGGGGCCGCGCGCGCGACGCCTTCCGCGCAGAGGCCGATGCCCTGCTGGCCCAGGCTGGTATGGAGGCGCAGGCCGAGCGTGCCTGTGGGGTTCTGGCCTACGGCGACCTCAAGCGCGTCGAGCTGGCGGTCGCACTCGCCAACGGGCCCAAGCTTCTGCTGATGGATGAGCCGACCGCCGGCATGGCCCCGGCCGAGCGCATCGCCCTGATGGCGCTGACCCGCAGCATCGCCCGCGAGCAGAACATCGCCGTGCTGTTCACTGAGCACGACATGGACACCGTGTTCGCCCACGCCGATCGCATCATCGTGCTCGACCGCGGCCGCCTGATCGCCGATGGCACCGCGGAGGAGGTGCGAGCCAACGCTGACGTGCAGGCGGTCTACCTTGGCGCCGGCACAACCTTCGGACATGCCTGATGCTGAGTGTCGAAAATCTCCACGCCTATTATGGCCGCGCCCACATCCTCGCCGATGTGGGTTTCGCCGTGCCCAAGGGCGAGGTGGTGGTGCTGCTCGGCCGCAACGGCGCCGGCAAGTCGACAACCCTGAAAGCGGTGATGGGGCTCGTGCCGCCAACCCGCGGCCGCATCGTATTCCAGGGAACCGACATTGCCGGCGAACAGCCGTTCGAGATTGCGCGGCTCGGTCTCGGCTATGTGCCGGAGGACCGTCGCATATTCGGCGAACTCACGGTGGCCGAGAACCTGGAGGTCGGCAGCCGCCCGCCGCGACCCGGCGTGCCGCAATGGACGCGGGAGAAGTTGTTTGCCTTGTTTCCAAATCTCGCCCGCATGCAGGAGCGGCCCGGCGGCCAGATGTCAGGCGGCGAGCAGCAGATGTTGACGATCGCGCGTACGCTGATGGGCAACCCGTCGCTCGTGCTTCTCGATGAACCATCCGAGGGTCTGGCGCCCGTCATCGTTGAGCAGATGGCGAAAACCATCCTCGATCTCAAGCGCGAGGGGTTGACGGTGCTGCTGTCCGAGCAAAACCTGCATTTCGCCCGCGCTGTCGGCGACCGCGCCCTCGTCATAGAGAAGGGCCGCATTCGCTTCGCCGGCACCATGGCCGAGTTGATGGCGAACGAGGGCGTGCGGGCGCAGTATTTGAGTTTGTAGGGTCACGTGGGGTTGGGGGCCTCGGGAGGCATCAGGATGCCGACGCTTGTCGAAAACTCGGAAGGGCCGAACCGGAACTGGCCACGGATTTAATTCTGTATCCCTCGACGAGAGGGATATTTCGCCGGGGCGAAGTTCCGGGATGACACTCAGTCCCTGTTCGCCGCCTCCACGATCAGCGCACCCAGCGCGGCGAAGTCGCGCTTGCGCGGCGAGGTCTCGCGCCACGCGAGGCCCACGACGCGCTTCGGCTCCGGGTCGGCAAAGTGCATGACGCGAATGTCGGCACGCTTCGTTTCCAGGGCGAGGCTCAGTTCGGGCAGCAGCGTCAGCCCGAGGCCGTTCGCCACCATCTGCACGATGGTGGAAAGGCTCGACGCGCCGAACATATCGATGCTTTCCACCTTGCGCAGGCTGCAGAACGCAAGAGCCTGGTCGCGCAGGCAGTGGCCTTCCTCGAGCAGCAGAAGCCGGTCGTTCCGCAACAGATCCGGCGTTGCGCGCACACGGCTGCCGACCTTGCGCGAAGCCGGCAGCGCCAGCAGGAAGCGGTCGTCGAACAGCGGCATCGCTTCTATGCCGGGGTGCTCCACCGGCAGCGCCAGCAGCACCACGTCGAGCTGGCCGTCGACCAGCTCCTCCAGCAGCTTCTGTGTCTGCGTCTCGCGTAACTGCAGATCGAGGTCGGGGTGCGCAGCCCGGATCAGGGGCAGCAGTTGCGGCAGCAGGTAGGGCGCAATCGAGGGGATGGCGCCGAAGCGAAGCGTGCCAGAAAAGGTGCCGGCAAGCTGGCGTGCGCTGTCGATGAGGTCGGTCACGTCGGCCAGGAGGCGCGCCGCGCGCTCGGCGATCTCCCGCCCACCGGGCGTAAGGCTGACGCCCTTGCGGCCACGCTCAAGAAGCTGGAGCCCGAGTTCCTTTTCGAGGTCCTGGATCTGCATGGAAAGCGCGGGCTGCGTTACCGCGCACTGTTCGGCCGCAAGCCCGAAATGGCCTGTTTGCGCGACGGCGCTGAAGTATCGGAGCTGCCTGATCGAGATCACCAGCAATCAATAAATCTGATCGAGACAGCGAAGTAAACCAATTTGAGCTGATCGCTTGTGATCGTTAGAATGGCTGTCAGGAGTTCCGCACGACGTGAAGGAGTGGGGTGATGGACGCGAAAGTCGACGACAAGGGCCCAGGCAAATGTCCGTTCTCGGGTGGCCGTTCCAACCGCGATTGGTGGCCAAAGCAGCTCGACGTCCAGGTCCTTCATCGCAATTCTCGCCTGTCCGATCCGATGGGCGAGGACTTCGACTACGCGAAGGAATTCAAGAGCCTCGATCTCAACGCGGTTGTGAAAGATCTGACCGCGCTGATGACGGATTCGAAGGACTGGTGGCCGGCCGATTTCGGTCACTACGGCGGTCTGATGATCCGCATGGCGTGGCACAGTGCCGGCACCTATCGCATCACCGATGGCCGCGGCGGCGCCGGCGGCGGTCAGCAGCGGTTCGCGCCGCTCAATTCCTGGCCGGACAATGCCAACCTCGACAAGGCGCGCCGCCTGCTGTGGCCCATCAAGCAGAAGTACGGCCGCAAGATTTCCTGGGCCGACCTGATGGTCCTCGCCGGCAATGTCGCGCTGGAGTCGATGGGGTTCAAGACATTCGGCTTCGCCGGCGGCAGGGTGGACACCTGGGAGCCTGAGGAGCTGTTCTGGGGCCCCGAAGGATCCTGGCTCGGAGACGAGCGCTACAGCGGCGAGCGCCAGCTTGCCGAGCCGCTTGGCGCGGTGCAGATGGGCCTGATCTATGTGAACCCGGAAGGGCCGAACGGCAATCCGGACCCCGTCGCGGCCGCCAAGGACATCCGAGAGACGTTCCGGCGCATGGCGATGAACGACGAGGAGACGGTGGCGCTGATCGCCGGCGGTCACTCGTTCGGCAAGACACATGGTGCTGGCGATCCCTCCCTGATCGGCCCGGAGCCTGAAGGCGCGGCCATCGAGGACCAGGGGCTCGGATGGAAAAGCCGGTACAAGACCGGCGTTGGCTGTGACGCCATCACCGGCGGTCCCGAGGTCACGTGGACGCAGACGCCCACCAAATGGAGCAACCTGTTCTTCAAGAACCTGTTCGAAAACGAATGGGAGCTGACGACGAGCCCGGCCGGAGCCAAGCAGTGGAAGGCAAAGGGTGCGCAGGAGTCGATTCCGGACGCTTTCGACCCGTCGAAAAAGCATGTGCCCACCATGCTGACGACGGACCTGTCGTTGCGCATGGATCCCGTCTACGAGAAGATCTCCCGGCGCTTCTATGAAAACCCGGACCAGTTTGCCGATGCATTTGCGCGGGCGTGGTTCAAGCTCACTCACCGCGACATGGGGCCCGTGGCACGCTATCTCGGCCCGCTGGTGCCGAAGGAAACATTGATCTGGCAGGACCCGATCCCAGCCGTCGATCACAAGCTGATCGACGATAAGGACATCGCGGCGCTGAAGGCGAAAATCCTTGCCTCGGGTCTGACCGTGCCGCAGCTCGTGGCGACCGCCTGGGCCTCCGCCTCGACATTCCGGGGGTCCGACAAGCGCGGCGGCGCCAACGGTGCGCGCATCCGCCTCGCGCCCCAGAAGGACTGGGAGGTCAACGAGCCGACGCAGCTCAAGACGGTGCTGTCGAAGCTCGAAGCCGTGCAGAAAGAGTTCAACGACGCGGCGGCCGGCGGCAAGAAAGTGTCACTCGCCGACCTGATCGTTCTGGGCGGTTCGGCGGCCGTGGAGAAGGCGGCAAAGGACGCGGGCGTGGATTTGAAGGTTGGCTTCGCGCCGGGGCGCGCAGATGCCTCGCAGGAGCAGACCGATGTGGAATCGTTCGCGCCGCTGGAGCCGCGTGCCGACGGCTTCCGCAACTATGTGAACGGTGGCAAGCAACAGTTCATGACGCCGGAAGAGGCGCTGGTGGACCGCGCGCAGCTGTTGCGGCTCACCGGTCCCGAGATGACCGTTCTGGTCGGCGGTCTGCGCGTACTGGGCGCCAACGCCAAGGGCTCGAAACAAGGCGTGTTCACCAGCCAGCCGGGGAAGCTGACGAATGACTTCTTCCTCAACCTCCTCGACATGAACACCGCGTGGACCGAGACGGGCGACAACGCGTACGAGGGCCGCGACCGCAAGACCAACGCGGTCAAGTGGGCCGCCACCCGCGTGGACCTGATCTTCGGGGCGCACTCGCAGTTGCGCGCCTTTGCCGAGGTCTATGGCGCAGCCGATGCCAAGGAGAAGTTCGCAAGGGACTTCGCCGCGGCATGGACCAAGGTGATGAACGCCGACCGGTTCGATCTGCACAGCTGATTGAGGCTGAACTTGAAAGTGCCGTCCCGGTTACTCGTTGCCGGGATCCATCAATTCGCAAACGCCGGCGCGCGCTGAGAGATGGATCCCCGGGGCAAGCCCCGGGATGAACGGCGAGGGACTGTCTTCGTATCCGGAAGAGCGCTGGGCGGCCGCCAGGTGTGGCCGCCCTTATTTCGGGCCGGCAAGATATGCAGCCGGTGAACCAACGCTGCGCCATTCTCCAGCTAGGGCGAGAAGCGCGGCAGCGATCAAGCCGGAACGGCGGAGGTCTTCAGCGCAGGCAACACCGGCATCGAGCGCGGCGGCGATCTGAGCCGGCGCCAGTGGGCCGACGTCGACCGTGACCAGCCGGTCGCCGAGGTCGCTGTCAGGGTCCAGCGCCTGCGCCGGCTGGCGCCGCACCGCCGGGTCGTCGATGTTCACCGCGTTTGCGATCAGGGTCGCTGCAACATCGGCGCCCGGCGCGTCGTGCGCCAGCACGGTCACAGCGTCGGCGATGCCGAGCGAGAACGAGCGACCCCGCCAGCCGCTGGTGGCGATCCCGCGGACGCCCATGCCGTGGGAAATCCGCACCTCGCCTTCCGGCACCGCCGTCTCCAGCGAGCGGACCACGCCGATCGCCAACGAGGTGCCGGGCGTCAGATGCAGCGCGATGTCGCCGCCGTCGTTGACGTAGGCGCGCGTCAGAGGCGCTGCGGCGGTCATGGCCCCGAGCACCGCCTCCGCCACCGCGCCCGCCACCGCCGCCATCGGCGTGATGAACTGGCTGCGATAAGGCCCGCACGCCTCCACCATCCGCCGCGCGATGGGGCCTCTGACGTACCTCTCCTCGCCTGAGGAAGACCCCACCGGCATCCGCAACAGCGGAAGTTCGGCGACGAGTTCGGCCAGCAGGCCGTCGAAGCGGCGCTCCGCCGCGCGGTAGGCTGCGGCCACCGCCTCCGGCGCACCGTCCGCCCAGATGATGAGATCGATCGGCCCCTCGTTGAGATGCAGCCGGTTGCCGGGCAGCATCGCAGCCTGGTGACGCCCACCCGCCACGGGCTCACCTCTTTTCGCCACCAAGCGGCCAGGGGTTGTCCTTGAGCCACGGCTCGCGACGCGCCTCGCCCTGGTAGGTCTTCACCACATCGCCGACCGCCACGATCTCTTCCGCGTGGCCGCCAGTGGCGAGATAGACCTCGCGCGGCAGTGTGAACTCGATGGGCGCGACGATGGCCGGCGTCGGCACATAGCCGAACGCATTCTTCGGCAGACGCGTCACATCCACCATCACCGTAATTCCCCCGCCCGGCCATAGGTAGACCGGCGCGCCGCCCATCGTGACGGTGGTTTGCCCTGCCTGCACCGAACGAGTCAGCAGCACCGGGTTCTCGGTCACGCCCGCACGCAGCGAGCCGCCGGCGCCCGCCATGAACATCACGGTGCACAGGGACGGCTCGCAGTTCTCGCCAATGCGGTCGACCACCGCGCGCACGGCCGCTGGCATCTCGGCGGCAACGGGCTTCAGATTTTCATCCAGCACGCAAAACAGCGCATCCTCCCCGGTGGTCGAGGTGAACAGCAGCCGCAGGCCCGGCCACGCCAGCTTCGGATCGATCTTCTGCACCAGCGCCAATGGATCGGTGATGTCGGTGCCGCCCCAGCCCATGCCCGGATTGGCCACCTGGAAATAGCGGCCCGGCGTCGATTTGCGCCCGCGCACGCGAATGCCAGCCGGCGGCATGTCGAGGCAGCGGCCCGCCTGGTGTTCGGTCAGCACGCCAGTGATGTGGTCGTCCACCACGATCACCTCATCCACATGGCCCTGCCACTGTTGGGCGAAGATGCCGACGGTGGCCGAGCCGCAGCCCACGCGCATGCGTTCCTCGGGATGGCCATCGACCAATGGCGCCTTGCCGGCCTGCACCACCACCGCGTGCCCGCCATCGATTGTGAGCTCCACCGGCTCGCCGCCGCACAGCTTCAACAGGGTCTCGCAGGTGACATTGCCCTCCTTCTTGCTGCCGCCGGTGAGGTGCCGCACGCCGCCCAGCGACAGCATCTGCGAGCCGTATTCCGCCGTCGTCACGTGGCCCACCGGCTCGCCGGCGCAGCGCACGGCGGCCTGCTCGGGGCCAAGGTGGCGGTCGGTGTCGATCTTCACCTTGACGCCGCAGTAGCTGAAAATGCCCTCGGTCACCACCGTGACCGTATCCACGCCCGCGTGCTGGCTGGACACGATGAATGGCGCCGGCTTGTAGTCAGGGTAGGTGGTCCCCGCGCCGATGCCCGTGACGAACGTACGCTCCGGCGCCAGCAGCCGACCATTCCAGTCCTCGGCGCCCTCGGCGAATGGCACCAGCGGCGTGCCGTGCTCGGCGGCCTTTTCCATGAACACCACGGGGTCGGTGCGCACGAGCTGGCCATCGACGTTGGCGTAGCGGTCGCAGGCGCCGGCGCGGCCCGGCCGAATGCGGCAGAGCACCGGGCACGCGTCGCAGCGCACGATGCCCTCGGCGCCTTCCGGAGCGCCGAACTTGCGTGAGCGCCGGGCGCGGGCCTGCTCGAAGCTCTGATCGTCGGCCATGGCCTGTACCCGCTAGAACGCGATTGCCTTGCCCGCGGCCTTCAGCGCCGCGTGCACGCGGTGCGGCAGCGCGGGCACCTTGCGCAGCGTCACGCCCGTGGCGTGGCGGATTGCGCCCAGGATGGCCGGTGCGGTGGGGATCAGCGCCGGCTCGCCGATGCCCTTGGCGCCGTAAGGCCCCAGCGGCTCGCGGTCCTCCACGAGGATGATGTCGATCTCGGGCATGTCGCCGAAGGTGGGGATCAGGTAGTCGTGCAGGTTTTCGGTGCGTGCGGGGATGAACTCCTCCATCAGCGCGAGGCCCAGGCCCTGAGCGATGCCGCCGTGGATCTGGCCCTCGACCAGCGTGGGGTTGATGGCGCGTCCCACGTCATGGGCGGCCACGATGCGGTGCACTTTCACCGTGCCGAGGCCGAGATCGACGTCCAGCATGGCGACCTGCGCCGCGAAACCGTAGGTGGCATAGGGAACACCCTGCCCCTTCTCGTCCAGCGGCTTCGTAGGCGGATCGAACGTGCCGAACCCCTCCAGCACCACGCCGTTGCTTGATGCCCCCAGCGTGGCGAGGTCGAGCCGGGTTTGGCGTTCTCCGTCGCGGACGATCACGGCTGCGCCGTCGAGCGCCAGTTGCGCGTGCGGTCCGGCGTTGGTCAGCCTCAGGATCTTTCCCCGCAGGTCGAGCCCTGCCAGCTCCGCCGCCTTGCCCGAGACGAACGTCTGCCGCGAGGCGGACGTCTTGCCCGCATCCCGCGTCAGGTCGGTATCGCCCACCACCAGCTCGAACCGTTCGACCGGCAGGCCGAGCGCCTCGGCTGCGATCTGGGTCAGCACGGTGGTCGAGCCCTGGCCGATATCCACGGCGCCGTTCCAGAACGTGAGCGTGCCTTCGCGCGTCAGCGTGAGCCGCATCGAGGAGGGATTCGACAGCGAGGTGTTGCCGATCCCGTACCACATGCATCCGATGCCCACCCCACGTCTCGCCGTGCGAGCCGCTGCGTTGAATCTCGCGGCGTCGGCCAGCAGGTCGGCCCAGGGGTGGCGCAGGGCGTCCAGGCAGGCCGCGAGCCCGGCGCTCGCGTTCAGCACCTGGCCGGTGGGCGTCGCGTCACCGGCCCGCAGCGCGTTGATGTGGCGAAACTCCAGCCGGTCGATGCCGGTGGCGGCCGCCAGATCGTCCATCAGCGTCTCGTGCGCGATGGCCGCCTGCGGCACCCCAAAGCCGCGGAAGGCGCCCGCCGGCGTGTCGTTCGTGTAGATCGCGCGCGTCCGGTTGCGCACGTTTGGCGCGCGGTACGGCCCCGATGCATGCACCGGCACCCGCCCTGCCACCGTCGGACCCCACGAGGCATAGGCGCCGGTGTTGAAGTCGCCGTCCATCTCGTAGCTGACCAGCCGCCCGCGCTCGTCGCAGCTTGCGCGCGCGGTGATGGCCGCCGGATGCCGCTTGGTGCTGGAGGCCATCGACTCGATGCGTTCGTAGACGCACCGCACCGGCCGCTTGAGATGCCACGCCGCGACCGACAGCATCGGCTGCAGGGAGACGTCGAGCTTGCCGCCGAATCCTCCGCCACAGGCCGAGGGAATGATCCGCACGCCCTGCGCCGGCAGGCCCAGCACGCGCGCGACCTCGTCGCGATCCATCATCGGCGCTTGCGTGCAGGCGAACACCTCCATGCGATCGCCGACGCGGCGCGCGTGGCCCGCTTCCGGCTCGATGTAGGCGTGCTCGACGAACGAGGTCTCGAACCGCCCTTCCGCAACATGCGCGGCACGCCCGCGCGCGCCATCGGGATCGCCGCATTCCAGGTTGCCGCGCGTGAGCACGTTGTCAGGCGTGCCTGCGTGCAGGGCCGGTGCACCGTGTGCCAGCGCCGCGGCGACGCCGAGCGGTTCCAGCGGCTGCCAGTCGATCGGCAATTGGCCTATGTCCACCGTGTCGATCGCCTCGCGCGTGCCAACCAGCGCCAGCACCGCCTCGCCGCGGTAGCGAACGTAGCCTTCCGCGAAGACCGGCTGATCCTTGAGGTGGGGGTAAATGCCGAAGGAGTTGTCGCCGGGCACGTCTTTGGCGGTGAAAATCCGCGCGATCCCCGGGTTTTTCTTCATGAAACCGGAGACATCGCCGATCGTGAACTTCGCGTGCGCGTGGGGAGAGCGCACCGCGCGCAGCCACAGCGCGTCGGCAGGCGCCTGGTCATCGCCGTAGGTCGCCTCACCGGTCATCTTCGCCGCGCCATCGATGCGCCTGACGCGTGCGCCGACCGGCGCTGCATACGAATTTTCTCCATTCCGCCGATCGAAGGCCAATGTGCCGGCAGCTTCGATCACCGCTTCGACGATCTTGAGGTAGCCCGTGCAGCGGCACAGTACGCCGCCCAGCGCGTCCATCACGGCTTGCCGCGACGGACGGGCGTCGCGGCTCAGCAGGTCGGCGGCGGCCATCAGCATGCCAGGCGTGCAGATGCCGCACTGTGCCGCGTCATGGGCATGAAAGGCGTCTTGCAGCGCCCGCCCGAGGCGCATCTGCGCAAGCCCCTCCACGGTGATCACTGATCTTCCCGACGCCTGCCGCGCGGCCACCATGCATGCGCAAACCTGTGCCCCGTCGAGCAGGACGGTGCAGGCGCCGCAGTCGCCCGCGTTGCAGCCGACCTTGGTGCCGGTCAAGTGGAGGTCCCGTCGCAAGACGTCCGACAGGCGCGCGTCGGGATCGGCGAGAACGCTTTGCGCGGCGCCGTTCACCGTCAGATCGAGAGCCTGGCCGGACGGGGAGAAGCGCTCGTTCATGCCGCTGCTCCGAGAGGCGCTGCCAGGCATTCGGCCAGGGCGCGCCGCACCAGCACAAGGGCGGCGTCGCGGCGATACTGCGCGCTGCCGCGGACGTCGTCGATCGGTGACAGGCCGGCAAGATGCGCCGGCGTTACGAGGCGCGCGGCGATGTCAGGGCTTGCGCGCTGGCCGGCGAGCGCCTTTTCCAGAGCGGCAAGCCGCTGCGGCACGGCCGAGCAGGCGCCGACGGCGATAGCAGCGCGAGCGATCACGCCGTCCAGCCCTGGTTCAATCAGCGCTGCCACCGAGGCGATGGAGATCACCAGATATGTGCGCGCACCAAGCTTAAGGAAGGTGCCGCGCGCGCTGGCCGCGGGACGGGGTATCACGACCGCCACAACCAGCTCGTCCGGCGACTGGGCTGTCTTCCGGTTGCCGGTGACAAACTGCGACAGCGGCACGCGTCGCGCGCCCCGCACGCTCGCCAGATGCACCTCGGCATCGAGCGTCAACAGCGGCGGTACGCCGTCGGCCGCAGGAGAGGCGTTGCAAATGTTGCCGGCGATGGTCCCGCGGTTTTGCACCTGCACACCACCAACCTCGCGCGCGGCGCGTTTCAACCCGTCGAACGCCGGGGGCAGGTCCGCGGCGCAGATCTCGCTCCAGGTCGCAAGCGCGCCGAACGCCACCGCACCGTTCTCGATGCGGATGCCGCGCAGCTCTTCGATACCGGAAATGTCGAGCACGTTGCGCGGGGCCGGGCGCAGCCAGGCGGTGCTGGCCGTTCGTGCGGGGTAGAAATCCGTGCCGCCTGCCAGGACGGCGAGCCGGTCGACAGGTGCGGGCCCGGTCGTCAGGGCAGGGTCGGCGAGGGCCGCCAAGGCATCGCGAAGCGTATCGGGCCTCAGGTAGACAGCCATCGCGCGATCATTTCTACACAAATGATCGCCAATGCTAGTCCGGTTTGCCGCGGGGAGCAAGGAAGGGCCGGAGGGATACGGCCCCTCAAGCGATACCCAAAGTGCAGTCGAATCCGGCCGCGGGCCGCATCAGCAGAGGCGGCGCAGAAGTGCCAGCAAATTGGCGGCCTCGGCGGAGTTCAGCGGTGTCAGGGTCACTTTCGTCGCCTGCTCTGCCTTGGCGAGAAGGTTGGGGATCATCCCGCGCCCGGCGACCGTCAGAGAGACGCTGATGCGGCGCTGGTCGCCGGGATCGGGACGGCGCTCGACCAGCCCGCGCCGCTCGAGCCGCGCAACCACGCCCTTGATGGTCGCGGGATCCATGGCCGTCAGCCGCCCCAGTTCGTTCTGCGACAGCGGTCCGTCCTCGTAGAGGCGGAAGAGGGCGGCGAACTGGGTCGGGGTTAGCCCGGTCTCGCTGAAGATGCTCAGAAAAATCGAGACGTGCCTCTGGTGGGCCCGCCGCAGCAGATGGCCGATCTGGTTTTCGAGCCGATAGCCGCGCCCGCTCGCTTCGCTCGCCAATTGGCGTGCACGGGCCGGCCTGCCGCGCGGCGTCGCGGCGATCTGTGGTTTGCGCCTGCTGTCGGGCATGTCGGCTATTCCCTGAGCCGGTTGGGCGGGCCACCCGGTCCGGCCATTGTCCCCGTGGGTGTGCTTCACGCAAATCTCAATCGTGAACGAGGTTATCTCGGTTCGTTCCCATTGCAATGCACGGGTTCCGGTCCAACATGTGGGCCATGGCGCCCTGGCGATATCTTCCTCTTCGTGGACCGCGCGTGACAGCCGTACTTGCGGCCGCTCTTTTGCTGGGCGGAGGTTCCGCACCCGCGGGTGCGGAGAGCGCGCGGGGCGAGATCGGCGTCCTGACCTGCAGCGTGGTCGATCTTGGAGACGCGCCGCCGCAGTCCCAAAACAGCGCCAGCGCCGATGCGGACACCGGCATGCGCGACCTGCAATGTGCGTTCCAGCCGGCGCTGAATGGCCCCCGCGAGACGTACGTGGGGACGTTCCAGAGTGTCGGGGACCAGCAGCAGCCGACCCTCATGTGGGCGGTTGTCGGTCCGCTGGCGACGCCCTACACGCCGGGATTGCTGGAGCAGACCTATACTGCTGATGCTACCGCGGCGCCGAACAAGCCTGCGCCCCTGCTCGGACAGAACAACGGCGCGCTTGCTCTGCGCTCCATGACCGAAACCAGCCTGGCCGCGAGCAAGGCAGCGCCTCCGACCTCGATGATCGTTATTGTCACGCTGAAGCTGAAATCCAGCGGGGCCTGAGCCTGCGGCGCCGTT
This sequence comes from Hyphomicrobiaceae bacterium, assembly GCA_035550075.1. Classification (GTDB taxonomy): domain Bacteria; phylum Pseudomonadota; class Alphaproteobacteria; order Rhizobiales; family Hyphomicrobiaceae; genus AWTP1-13. Next base: position 14,096 of record DASZQG010000214.1, read on the forward strand.
ACTGCTTCGCCTCCGGCGCATGGCAATACCCCGCCACGATTGCCCCGTCAGATCTGACGTGCGGCTCACGCCAAGCGCAGTTCGAGTGCGCCTTGCACGCGTTTTGATCGTGTGCTCCGCAGGGTCCCTTCGGCGTGGCTTTGACGAGAATGACCTTCCTCGAAGCCTTCTTTTCCGTCTTCGGCGCGGCCGCATTCTTCACCGCCGGCTTGGGATGCGACGGAGCGGCTTGCGGCTTTGGTGGGGGAATGGCGGCCGTGGTTTGCGGCGCCGGTTCCGGCGGCGTCTGCGCCGCGCTGCCGAAGATCGGGAAACCGAGCAGCGGCTGCGGCGAGGGCGTCTGGGCGCACGCGGTCAGTACGGACGCCAGCGCACCCAGAGCCAACAACAGACGCATATCCGTTACCCGTCCGGAGTGAGCCCGGAACACGCACGCCAAGTCCGGATCGGATCAACAACCCTGGCGGCCGCGTATGCCGGCACTCATGCAATCGGCAACTCAACCCCCGCAGCAATACTCGGTCTTGCCGGCCGATGTAATGGCCAAATCGTGATAACAATAAGCCACCCGGCCGCATCTCTCGGATAGCAGATGATTATGGCTTTCAACGGGACGCGCTAAAGTCCCGCGGGAAACGGTTAAAGCGCCGCCAGCGTGGCATTGGTGCGGTCCGTGATGAGCATCGCGCCCGGCTTGTGCGTTATGCACAGCGGCGGCCGCGCCGCCTCCACCGCCACCTGCGGGGTGACCCCGCAGGCCCAGAATACGGGTAGCTGACCGGGCGCGATCTGCGGCGGATCCCCGAAATCGGGCCGCATGATGTCGGCGATGCCGATTTGCTCGGGAAGGCCCAGGTGAACCGGGGCGCCATGCACGGCCGGATAGCGCGAGGTGATCTGCACCGCCCGGATGGCGTCGGCCGGTGCCAGCGGCCGCATCGACACCACCATCTTGCCGCTGAAGCGGCCGGCCGGAACGCAGTCGATGTTGGTGCGGTACATCGGAACGGTGGTGTCACGGTCGACGTGCTGGAGGCGGATGCCTTCCTGTAGCATCGGCAACTCGAAGGAAAACGAGCAGCCGATAACGAATGCCACGAGGTCGTCTGTCCAGTATTTGCGGATGTCCGCGGGCTCGTCGATGACCTTGCCGTCCTTGAAGACGCGATAGCGCGGTACATCGGTGCGGATGTCGATATCGCCGAGGTCCGGCAGTGACGGGTCGCCGGGCGCGCCCATGCCGATGACGGGACACGGCTTGGGGTTGCGCTGGCAGAACGCAGCGAACTCCATCGCGTAGTCATTTGGCAGGATGCAGAGGTTGCCCTGCACGAACTGTGGGGCGATGCCGGCCGTGTGTCCGGTGTAGGCGCCGCTGCGAATGATCGCGCGCGCTTCCCGCGAGTCCGCGATCGACATCATCCGGCTCGACTTCGGCGGCGAGGTGATCTGCTCCACGGCGCTGGCCCTTTCCTGCCTACGATGGCCAAACGCTACCATGGCGGCGGGCGAGGGCCAAAGGGCCACGCCTGCCAGCGCAATCCTCCTCACCGTGCAATCCGTTCATTGAGCCATGCTGCAGCCTCGGCCGGTGTCACCCCCTCTGCGGTGCGGCGATTGGCTTCGCGCATACTCTGTACGGAAATCGCACCGATCAGCGGACGCAGGGCGTCCTGCAGTTTTGCATCGTTGGCACGCTTGGGTGAGACGAGAAGGATAGCGTCGTACGGGGGGACAGCATGCTTTGGATCGTCAAGCACCTGAAGTGAGTACTTGGCGATGCGGCCGTCGCTGGTATACGCCGCAATTACATCCACTTCCCCGGATGCCGCCGCCGGGTACATGAACTCGGCCTGCATCTGCCGTTGCCGGCGAAAGGCGAGGCCATACGCGTCGCGGATCGCCTTCCATTCCGGCCGGCTGAAAAATTCGAAATCGCCCGCAATCGACAGCTCGCCGGCGTGCGGCGCAAGATCAGACAGGGTATGGATGCCGAGCTGGCGGGCGCGCGCGGAATTCATGGCCAGCGCGTAGGCGTTCTCGAAGCCGAGGCCACCGAGCATCAGGATGTTGCGCGTCTTCAGCCAAGCGCCGACATCGTGCAAAGTTTCCGCGCGCGGGTGGGTATCCGTGCGATGCATCCGGTTGGCCCAGATGGTCCCGGTGTAGTCGACATACACGTCGACATCGCCCTGCTCCAGGGCCTCGAAGATCACCGCCGATCCCAATCCGTCGCGCTCGCGTGCGGAAAGGCTTGCCGCGCGCAGCCGGTCGCGGATCAGACCCGCCAGGATGTACTGCTCGGCAAACGGCTTGGCGCCGATCACGTAACCGCGCGAGCCTTGCGCGAGCACCGGCCCAAGGGCGCCGGCGACGATCAGCGCCAGGCCCAGGACACCGGCCACCACACGGTTGTGGCTGCGGATCGCAAAACCGCGCTCGATCAGTCCGAGAAGCTGGTCCACGGCCAGCGCCAGCACGGCGGCGGCGACACAGCCGAACAGGACGAATACCCAGTTCTGCGTCTGCAGGCCCGCGAAGATGTAGTTGCCAAGGCTCGTTTGGCCGATCGGCGTCGACAGCGTTGCCGTCCCGATCACCCAGACCGACGCTGTCCTGATCCCGGCCATGATCACCGGCAGTGCCAGCGGCAGTTCCACCATCCGTAGCGACTGGGCGGGCGTCATGCCGACGCCAGCGGCCGCCGTCCGGACCGCTGGATCGATGCCGAGGATGCCGGTGATGGTGTTGCGCAACACCGGAAGCATGCTGTAGAGCGCCAGCGCCAGCACAGCCGGCAGGAACCCGAGGGCGGGGAAGCTGAAACCAAACGCGCGTGCGCAGAGCCCGGCGAGTCCCAGCAGCACGGGGTAGAAAAGAGCGAGCAGCGCTAGCCCCGGCACCGTCTGCACCACGCCGGCAGCACCCAGCAGAAGTGCGCGCAGGCCCGGCCGCCGCAGCGACGCGATGGCCAGCGGCAGGCTGACCGCCAGCCCCAGCAGCAGGGCCGTCACGCTGACCAGCACGTGGCTGCCCAGATAGTCCGGCAGGCGCGTCAACGCTTCGGCCACCTGGGCGTTGGACACTTACGCCCCCTGGGGCGGGAGGAGGCCCGCCAGACGCTTGGCGTGGCGGCGCGGCGTGCTCATGAGCTCCCCGACATAGCCGTCGGGGTGCGCCAAAAGCTCCTCGGATGAACCCACGGCAATGAGCCGTCCGGCCTGCAGCACGGCGATTCGGTCGGCCAGCGTCAGCGCCTCAAGCACGTCATGAGTAATCATCACTGTCGTCAGGCCGAGCGTGTCATGAAGGCGGCGGTAGTCCTCGCCCAGCGCCTCGCGCGTCAGGGGGTCGAGCGCTGCGAACGGCTCGTCCATCAGGACGACGTCGGGGTGGGCGGCGAGCGCCCGCGCCACGCCTACGCGCTGGCGCTCGCCGCCCGAAAGCTGGCTCGGAAAGCGATCGCGATAACCGATATCGAGGCGCACGAGGCCTAACAGTTCCTCCGCGCGTGCGGTCATCCGTTCTGGCGGCCAGCCCAGCAGCTTCGGCGTGATGGTGATGTTCTCAGCCACTGTCATATGCGGGAACAGGCCGACCTCCTGGAACACGTAGCCCATGCGTCGGCGCAGCGCGACCGGCTCAAGCGCGCGGATGTCGTCGCTGCCGATGCGCAGCACGCCCTCGCTCGCCTCCGACAGGCGGTTGATGAGCTGCAGCAGGGTTGTCTTGCCGGAGCCGGAGGTGCCAACCACGGCGAGGAATTCCCCGCGCGCCACGCTCAGGGACACCGCATCGAGCGCCAACGCATCGCTGCCGTAGCGCTTGGTTACCTTTTCGAAGGTGATGATGGCGGCATTGCCGGACATGCCTGCTCTTAGCATGACCGCTGTGACTCGTCGCGCAGAGCTGCTCGCGGAACCAACGACATCCATTGTAACTTGGTGAAGGTACCCCTAGCGGTAGGAGAAGTAGGTCATGGCAGCCCGCAAGTTCGATGTTCTCATCCTCGGCGGTGGCAATGCCGGTATGGGCGTCACCGTTGACACGCGCGCGGCCGGCCTCTCCGTCGCTCTGGTCGAAGACCGGGACCTCGGCGGCACCTGTCCCAACCGCGGCTGTGTCCCGAAGAAGGTGCTGGTTGCTGCCGGCCACGCCTTGCACGAGATCGAGCAGGCCAAGACACACTGCATCGCCGCCGGGAAGCCGAGCCTCGACTGGGGCGGCCTCATTCGCCGCGAGAAGGAGCTGATCCGGCCGCTGCCGGCGTCGTTCGCGCGCACCATGGCCGATCGGGGCGTTGAAGTTCTGCGTGGCAAGGCCGTGTTCGCGGGTCCCAACGCCGTGCAGGTCGCGGGCGAGCGGATCGAGGCTGCGCACATTGTCGTCGCCACCGGCAGCGTGCCGCGCAAATTGCCGATCGAGGGCGCCGAGCACATGATTACGTCCGACGAGGTTTTGAGCGAGGAGGAGCAGCCGGGCAGCGTGGTGTTCGTCGGCGGCGGCGTGATCGCGTTCGAGTTCAGCCATGTCTATGCGCGCGCTGGCACCAAGGTCACGATCCTGGAAGCCCTGCCGCGCCTGCTGGGCCAGATGGATGCCGACGCCGTGGACAGGCTGCGCACGGAGAGCGAGAGGATCGGCATCACCATAAACACCGGCGTCAAGGTGCAGCGCATCGCGAGGACCGGCAGCAGACTTCGCGTCACCTACGAGGTAGATGGGCGTGCCCACACCGTCGATGCGGATCGGGTTGTCAATGGCGCGGGCCGGGTGCCCAACACCGAGGATCTCAATCTCGCCGCCGGCAATATCGAGAACGATCGTGGCCGCATCGCCGTCGATCGCCACCTGCGATCAAAGACGAATCCTGCGGTTTATGTCGCCGGCGACCCGCTGGCCTCTCCGCAGCTGTCTCCCGTTGCTACCTATGAAGGTCGCATCGTCGGCCGCAACATCGTGGAGGGGCCAAAGCACGCGCCCGACTATTCCAGCATTCCCTCATGCGTCTTTACAGTGCCGGCACTGGCCAGCGTCGGCCTTACCGAAGCGGTGGCCCGGGACAAGGGTCTGAAGATCACCGTGAAGACCAGCGAGATGACCGCCTGGCTGACGGCGCGCACCTATGCCGAGTCCGCCGCCTGGGCCAAGATCATCGTCGAGCAAGGCAGCGAGAGGATCCTTGGTGCGCACATCTTCGGTCATGCCGGCGAGGATTTGATCAATTTCTTCGCGCTGGCGATGGGCCACGGCATCAAAGCAAACGCGCTGCGCGAGATGGTCTACGCCTACCCCACGTTCTCCAACGACATCAAAAGTATGCTGTAGGCGGCAGCGTTACGGCGCGGACCGCACCCCCAGGCCGCGCATGAAGCGCTCGCGCACCTGTACGGGATCACGGTGGGTCACGCCAGTCGCCGGCTTATCGTCGATATGCACCGCGATCAGGTGCGGCTTCGATGCGGCCAGCGCCGCCTCCACCAGCCGCTCAAAGTCTTCCTCGTCCGAGGCCCAGGCGCTGTCGGCAATGCCGGAGCCGCGGGCGATGGCGACGATATCCGCGTGGCCGGCGGCGGGCGTCGGCTGACCCCCGGTGATCTGGTAGATGCCATTGTCCATCACGACCAGGGTCAGGTTCTTCGGCGCCAGCATGGCAATGGTGGAGAGACAGCCCAGCTGCATCAGCAGCGAGCCGTCGCCTTCCAGCGCGATCACGCGGCGCTTGGGCTGTGCCAGCGCCACGCCCAGCGCGATTGGAAACGCGAGCCCCATGCTGCCGAGCATGTAGAAGTTCTGCGGCCGCTGACCGGCCGCCCACAGGTCGAAGTTGGTATTGCCGATACCCCCAACCACGGCTTCTTCGTGCTTGAGCTTGCCGACCAGCCGCGCGGTGAGGTCGGCCCGGTTCATCACCTTGGCATTGCTGGTGCGTTCGCCACGGGTGGAGTTGTTCGCCATGACGCGCCTCTATGTCTGGAATACCTTGCCGCCGGTGAGCAGCGGCGAGAGGATCAGCGCCACCGGCGCTTGCGTGGCCACCGCCTGCTTGATCGAGCGGTCGACGACGAACTCGACCTCGTCCAGCCGGGTCAGCGTGTGATGCTCGATTGCCAGCGAGTCGAGCACCGGGCGCATGGTGTGGCACACCAGCACCTGCCCCAGGTTGAACTCGCCGAGCGTGCCCCGCTCGGAGACGAACATGATCAGCGGCACCTGGTAGGGTACCGCCAGCGACGCGATGACGTTGGCAAGTGTGCCGAAACCGCTGGTCTGCATCAGAACAGTGCCGCGCATGCCACCCATCCAGGCGCCGGCAACGATGCCAACCGCCTCCTCCTCCCGCGCGGTGGCGAAGGTGGTGAAGTAGGGGTCGGCGTGGAGGTTCTTGATCAGACCGGTGAGCACGCGGTCGGGCACATACGTGACGAGCCTGACTTCGTTGCGCTTCAGCACCTGCAAGACGATGTCGTGCCAGGGCTGTTTCCGCGCCGCGCTTTCGCCGGCTGCGGCGGCGGCCGAGGGTTCCTTCATTCGCATCGGCCTACCTCGATTCTTCCCGATCTGCGCACCTGTCGGCCCGGCATGATACTTCCACGACGGCGCGGCCCGCGCAATTGCGTTGGCAAGGCGCGCGCCTATGACAGCCAGCGCTTGCGCCGCTTGTAGTGCTTGACGTCGCGGTAGGACTTGCGGGCGCCTCCCTCGTTGAGGCCGAGGTAGAACTCGCGGATGTCGGAGTTGGAGCGCAGCGTCTCGGCGCTGCCTTCAAGGACGATGCGGCCTGCCTCCATGACATAGCCGTGATCGGCCACGGTTAGGGCCATGGTGGCGTTCTGCTCCACCAACAGCACCGACAAGTGCTCCTGCGCCACCAGCCGTTGCACGATGCCGAAAATCTCCTCGACCAGCATCGGTGCGAGCCCGAGGGACGGCTCGTCCAGCAGCACAAGCTTCGGGTCGGACATCAGCGCGCGCCCGATCACCAGCATTTGCTGCTGGCCGCCCGACAGGTAGCCGGAAAGATGGTTGCGGCGCGCCTTGAGCATGGGGAAATAGGCGAACACGCGTTCGATGCCGGCGCGGATCTTGCGCGCGTCGCGCTGCACATGGGCGCCGGCGATGAGGTTCTCCTCGGTCGTCAGGTGCTCGAACACGCGGCGCCCTTCGAACACCTGGGCAATCCCAAGCCGCGTGATGTCGAAGGCTCGCGCGCCCTCGATACGCTTGTCGAGGAACGTGATCGACCCCTTGGTGACGCTGCCGCGCTCGGTGCGCAGCAGGCCCGACACGGCCTTGAGCGTCGTTGTCTTGCCGGCGCCGTTGGCCCCGAGCAGCGCAGTGATCGCGCCCTCCTTGACCTCCAGCGACACGCCCTTCAGCACGAGGATGACGTTGTCGTAGACGACTTCGATGTTGTTGATGGACAGCATCGGCGCAAGGTTCGATCCGGCTGGAAACGGGCGGCGAAGCCGCCGCCCGTCGTAATGACCAACGCTATTTCGCAGCGAGGTGCTTTTTGATCAGGTCGCGATAGGCCTGGAACCATTCGGAATCCTTCACGAGCTTGTTGCCCTTGACGGTCCAGACCTGCACCCAGCCGCCGCCTTCGTGATCCTCCGGCGTGATCACCATCGGCGGCACCATGCCACCCAGCGTGAAGCCCTTGACCGACTCCATGCCCTTGCGCACGTCCTCGCCGGTCGGCTTGGCGCCGCCCTTGGCCTTGATGGCGTTGCGCACCGCCTCGAGGTGCAGCGCGGCGACCATCACGCCGCGATTGTAGTAGACGCTGATTTCCTGCTCTTTCGGTACGGGCTTGCCCTGCGCCTTGTACATCGCGTTGATGTCCTTGATGACCTTGAAGTCCTCGCCGACGCCCGCGAACTGGATGGTGTGATAGCCCTGAGCCGCGCCGTAGCCGCCTGCCGCCTTGATGTCGGCTTCAGACGAGCCCCACACGAACGCGATGACCTTGCTCAGCGGGAATCCCTTGCCCTTGAGCTCCTTGATGGCCACCGACGGCGAGCGCCCGAACAGGTGGGTGATGACGAAGTCGGGCCGGTAGCGACTGGTGATGTCCAGGACCTGCGCGCCCATCTCGACGCCCGGCGCGGGCACCGCGAACGTGCGCATGTCGAAGCCTTCCATCTTGGCCAGGTCTTCGAAAATCGGCAGCGGCTCCTTGCCCGCCGGGTTGTCGTACATCAGGTAGGCGATCTTCTTGCCCTTGAGGCTGCCGCCGAGCTGCTTTTTGATGTAGGAGACCGCCCCGGTCGCCTGCGACCAGTAGCTGGCGGCGATAGGGAAGAGATAGGGATAGCGCTTGCCGTCCGCCGATGACGCGAGGCCGAAACCCGGCGCCGTGCCCAGGATCTTGTCCTCCTCCAGCTTCTTGGTGAGCGCGATCGTCTGCGGTGTCCCGTAGAGCCCTTCGAGCACGGCGCCTTCCTTCTTGAAGCGCTCGTGGGCCTCGACGGCCGGCGGCACCTTGTATTCCGTGTCGATCTCCATGGCGCGGATCTTGTAGCCTTCGACGCCGCCCCTGCTGTTAACGAGGGCGACGTAGTCGTGATACCCGGGGCACAGGAACACGCCGATCGTCTGCGTCGGCCCCGTGCGGTCGCACTGCAGGCCGATGACGATCTCCTTGTCCTGCGCCAGGGCGCTCGTGCCCGCGAGCGCGAGCAGGCCCAGCGCGGCGGCACCCGCCTGTACCCGGTATGACGCGAACTTTGACATGGGCTTCCTCCGTTTCCTTTTGTTGCAAGCTTGCTCAGTACGAGAAAGGCCAGACCCGGAAGTAGTTGCGGATATTGCGCCACAACCGGTTCAGGCCCTCAGGCTCGATGACCAGGAAAAATATGATCAGCCCTCCGAACAGGACGAGCCGCACGCTCGACACCACGCTGGAAAGCTCGCCCTCGTTGAGGAACAGGCCCGCCAGCGGCTCCATCACCAGGCGAATTACGATCGGCAGCATCGTGACGAAGATGGCTCCGAAGATGGAGCCGAGCACCGAGCCGAGGCCGCCGATGATGATCATGGCCAGGTAGTCGATCGAGACGTTGATCTGGAACTGCTCGTAGTTGGCGATGCCGAGATAGTACGTATACAGCACGCCGCATACCCCGGCATAGAACGAGGAGATGGCGAACGACAGCAGCTTGTAGCGATAGATGTCGACGCCGATGATCTCCGCCGCAATGTCCTGGTCGCGGATGGCGACGAAGGCGCGGCCGATGCGGCTCCTGACGAGATTGAGTGTGGCTACCGTCGCCAGCGCCGCAAAGAACAGCAGAAAGAAATAGAGCTGGCCCTGGGTCTTCATGTGGTGGCCCCACAGCGTCGGGCGGGGGACCTCGATGGAAGCCTGTGCCCCGCCGGAAATGGCAGGCGTGTGGTTGATGATCCACTCGATGATGAGCTGGCCCGCAAGCGTGGCGATGGCCAGGTACAGGCCTTTGATGCGCAGGCTCGGGATGCCGACGATCGCGCCGACCAGGGCGGCCATCATCCCTCCGGCCGGCAGCGTAACCCAGAACGGCATGTGGGCGTGTACCGCCAGGTTGGCGGCGGTATAGGCGCCAACCGACATGAACGCCGCGTGCCCGACTGAGATCTGGCCCGTGTAGCCGACCAGGATGTTGAGGCCGAGCGCACCGACGATGGCGATCAGTACCAGGTTGAGAATGGACAGATAATAGTCATCGAGCGCCAGAGGTATGATCACCGCGAACAACAGCACGATCATCGCCACAGTCCAGCGCGCAATCGGCAGCGGATAGAGCGCCATGTCCGCGGCGTAGCTCGTCTTGAACGTTCCGGACTCGCGATGCAGCATGCGTGTGCTCCAGCGCCTCCTATACCCGCTCGATCTTGTGCGTGCCGAACAGGCCGTACGGACGGAACATCAGGGCGATGATCATGAGCACATACGGTGCGAAATCCTTGGTGCCACCGCCGACATAAGGGTCGAGATAGCCGGCGGCGAAGCTCTCGACCACGCCGACGATCAGCCCGCCGACCACCGCGCCGATGATCGAATCGAGCCCGCCGAGGATCACCACCGGGAACACCTTGAGGCCGACGAGGGCCAGGTGCACGTCGACGCCCAGCATGCTGCCCCAGATCACGCCGCCAAAGGCGGAAACCACGCCGGCCATGCCCCATGCGAGCGCGAAGTAGCGCTCGACATTGATGCCCATGGCCATCGCCACCTGCTGGTTGTCGGCCACCGCGCGCATGGCGATGCCCATCCGGCTCTTCATGAAGAACCAGGTGAAAAGGCCGAGAAACGCCAGTGTAACGACGACGCCCAGCACCTGGATCGGCGGCAGCGTCGCCGACCAGATCTGGATCGGCGTATCGCCGATGCCGAGCGAAATTGCCCGGGTTTCGCCGCCGACGGTGATCGGCGGCAGCCCCCGCAGCATTGCGCCCAGGCCGATGGTTGCCATGATCACGGCAATGATCGGCCGGCCCAGCAGCGGTCGCAGCACGATCCGCTCCAGCGCGAAGCTGAACAGGATCATGACCGCCACGGCGGCGGCGACGCCGACGACCGCCGGCACGCCCTCGATACCCAGCACCAGCGCGGCGACGAAGCCGGCCAGCATCACGAATTCGCCCTGGGCGAAGTTGATGGCGTCGGTGGCCTTGTAGACCAGCACGAACCCAAGCGCGATCAGCGCATACAGCATGCCGATCGACAGGCCGTTCACCAGCAGGGCAAAGGCGAATTCCAACTCACCGGACATCCGCTGTTCTCCTCAGGCCGCCATCAGGCCGCGCTGGTCGGCGCCGGCAACGTCATGCACGGTGAGCGTGGCGGCCAGCGAACTCTTGCGGCCGTCTTCGAAGGTGATGTCCATCACCAGCCGCGCTTCCTTGCCGCCGCCGTAGAATGCATCGGTGACCGGCGCGTACTTTTCGGCGACGAAGCCGCGGCGCACCTTGCGGCTGCGGGTCATTTCCGCATCGTCCGCGTCCAGGTCCTTGCTGAGGAGAACAATGCGGCGCACTTGCAGTGCGGGCGGCAGCGTGGCGTTGATCTTTAGCACCTCGCTGACGATGAGTTGCGCAACTTCCGGCTTGCGGCTCAGGTCCATGTAGTTGGTGTAGGGCAGGTTGCGGCCCTCGGCCCACTTGCCCACCGTGCTCATGTCGATCGCGATCATGGACGACACGAACGCGCGCTGGTCGCCGAACGCCACCGCCTCGCGAATGTAGGGGCTGAACTTCAGCTTGTTCTCGATGAACTGCGGCGCGAACGGCGTGCCGTCGGCGAGCTTGCCCACGTCCTTAGCCCGGTCGATGATCGCGAGGTGGCCGCGTGGGTCGACGAGACCCGCATCGCCGGTCTTCAGCCAGCCGTCCGCGGTGATGGCTTCGCGTGTGGCTTCCTCCTGCTTGTAGTAGCCCTGGAACACGCCGGGCCCGCGCACCTGCACCTCGCCGCGTTCGCCTATACGAACCTCGGTTCCCGGCAGGGTGCGCCCCACCGTGTTGGGATCAGCCTCGTCGTTGCCCTGCATGGCGACCAGTGCGCTGGCTTCGGTCGCCCCATAGATCTGCTTCAGGTTGATGCCGAACGAGCGCAGGAAGCGGAACGCATCCGGCCCCAGCGGCGCCCCGCCCGTCAGGCACCACTTGGCGCGCCTGAGACCGAGCTGGTCGCGCACCGGGCCGTACACCAGGAATTCGCCAAGCCGATACCCCAGGCGCATCGCCCAGGGGATCTGCTTGCCGTCGCTCTTCAGCAGCTCGCGGCGCTCGGCGAGGCGCCGAAAATACGAATAAATGAGCCGCTTCAGCAGGGAGGCGTCGGACGCCTTCACCTGCAGGTCGG
>DASZQG010000215.1:0-2408 GCA_035550075.1 Hyphomicrobiaceae bacterium
GAGGATCAAGACACCGCCGCAATCGTTTCCCAGGGTCCCCCCCGGGGAGAATTGCGTACAATCGCGAGGAGACCACGCCATGAACGTCAATCCGTATGTGAACTTCAACGGGCAGTGCGAAGAAGCCATGAAGTTTTACGAGAAGCTGATGGGCGGCAAGATCGAGGCGATGATGTCGTTCAAAGGCTCGCCGATGGAGTCGCAGGTGCCGGCCGAGCGGCGCGACAAAATCATGCATGCACGCATGAAGGTGGGCGATACTCTCCTGATGGCCTCCGATGCGCCGCCGGACCGGTACGAGCCCCCGAAAGGCTTCATGGTCACGATCCAGCTCAAGGATCCGAAGGAAGCAGACCGCGTCTTCAAGGGGTTGTCGGAGAAGGGCAACGTCCAGATGCCGATCCAGGAGACATTCTGGGCGGCCCGGTTCGGCATGGTCACGGACCGGTTCGGCGTGCCCTGGATGGTGAACTGCGATAAGCCGGCGTAGCCAGCACGGCAAAGACTTCGGTGTCCGGGGGCGCCTTGAACTTGGTGCAATGCCAGCGCCAGGCTAAAAGGCGCCTCGCGTTATCCTCAGCACTGATAGCGGCCACCATTTCATATCATCCGAGCAGCAGAGCGCGCATGCGAGCGGTCATTGCCGTAGAAAGCGTTGAAAAGACATATGCCTCCGGCTTCCAGGCGTTGAAGCCGACCAACCTGGAAATCCGGCGCGGAGAAATTTTCGCCCTGCTGGGCCCGAACGGGGCCGGCAAGACCACGCTGATCAATATCATCTGCGGCATCGTCACGGCCAGCGCCGGCAGCGTGACCGTCGACGGGTACGACATCAGGCGCGAATTCCGCGCGGCGCGGGCAAAGATCGGCCTCGTGCCCCAGGAGCTCACGACCGACACGTTCGAGACGGTGCGCGCGACCGTGGGCTTCAGCCGCGGCCTTTGGGGCCTGCCGCCCGACCCGGTGCGGGTCGAGAGCGTGCTGAAGGCGCTGTCGCTGTGGGACAAGAAGGACAACAAGATCCTGACGCTGTCGGGCGGCATGAAGCGGCGCGTGATGATCGCCAAGGCGCTGGCGCACGAGCCGCAGATCCTGTTTCTCGATGAGCCGACCGCCGGGGTTGATGTCGAGCTGCGCAAGGACATGTGGAACGTGGTGCGCTCGCTGCGCGAGTCGGGCGTGACAATCATCCTCACCACGCACTACATCGAGGAAGCGGAGAACATGGCCGACCGCATCGGCATCATCAGCAAGGGCGAGATCATCCTGGTGGAGGAAAAGGCCGAGCTGATGCGCAAGCTCGGCCGCAAACAGCTCACCCTCAGCCTGCAGAAGCCCCTGGAGGCGATGCCGCCCGTGCTGGCCGGGCACAACCTCACGCTCGCCAATGGCGGCAGCGAGCTGGTTTATACCTACGATACCCAGGGCGAGCGCACCGGCATCACGACGCTGCTGCGCGATCTGTCTGAGGCCGGCATCCGCTTCCGCGATCTGCAGACCACGCAAAGCTCGCTTGAGGATATCTTTGTCGACCTGGTGAGGAGCGGACGATGAACTGGCGGGCCGTTCTGGCGATCTACAGGTTCGAGATGGCGCGTACCGGCCGCACGCTGCTCCAGAGCATCGTAGCGCCGGTGATTTCCACCTCGCTCTATTTCGTGGTGTTCGGGGCGGCAATCGGCTCGCGCATCACCGAGATCGAGGGGGTCAGCTATGGCGCCTTCATCGTACCCGGGCTGATCATGTTGACCCTGCTGACGCAGAGCGTGATGAATGCCTCGTTCGGCATCTACTTTCCGCGCTTTGTCGGCACCATCTACGAGCTGCTGTCGGCCCCCATCTCCTACATCGAGATCGTGCTCGGCTATGTCGGCGCGGCCGCCACGAAATCCATCATCCTTGGGTTGATCATTTTGGCGACGGCTGGGTTCTTCGTGCCGCTGCGCATCGAGCACCCGCTGTGGATGGTTCTCTTCCTGCTGCTCACCGCGGCGACATTCAGCCTGTTCGGGTTCCTGATCGGCATCTGGGCGGACGGGTTCGAGAAGCTGCAGGTGATTCCGCTGCTGGTGATCACGCCGCTGACGTTCCTCGGCGGCAGCTTCTATTCCATCAGCGTGCTGCCGCCGGCGTGGCAAACCGTCAGCCTTTTCAATCCGGTCGTATACCTGATCAGCGGCTTCCGCTGGAGCTTCTACAGCCTGGCCGATGTGCGCGTGGCCGTCAGTCTGGCCATGAGCCTCGTGTTTCTTGGCCTGTGCCTAGCTGCGGTGGCGTGGATCTTCAAGACTGGGTATCGCCTGAAGGCATAGCAGGGGAACCGCGGTGCGGCAGCATGCGGACGCGACGCTGGGCTGGCGCGCTTTCAAGGGTGGCGTCTTCTTTCTTGTCGCGCTTGCCGTTCTTGT
>DASZQG010000216.1:0-14384 GCA_035550075.1 Hyphomicrobiaceae bacterium
ACTCCGGTCATGACAGAATGCTAAGATGACCGAGCACAAACTCCCCGATCTTCTCGAGCGCAACCTCCGCGTCATCTTGGTCGGCACGGCAGCCGGGAAAAGCTCTGCTAAGCGGGGGCACTACTATGCCGGCACCGGCAACCGTTTCTGGCGCACATTGTACGAGATCGGACTGACGCCGCGAGTGTTCGCGCCGGAAGAGGATGTCAATCTGCCCAAGCTTGGCATCGGCCTCACCGATATGTCGAAGCTCGGCTGCGGCATGGATCATCAGGTCGCCACGCACGAATTCGATCCGAAGCAATTCGAGGACAACATGCGCCACTTCCACCCGCGCACCGTCGCCTTCACCAGCAAGAAGGCCGCCAGCATCTGGCTCGGCAAAGCTGCGACGCGCGCCATTGCCTATGGGCGCCAACCCGAGCGCCCCACCGACTTCCCCGAAGTGTTCGTCCTCCCCTCACCCTCCGGCGCCGCGCGGTCCTATTGGGACATTGCGCCGTGGCAAGCGCTCGCCGATTGGGTTGCGCGCGGGAGGTAGGGCGCGGATGGACAGATGACCGTGAGCCCCGGATCGAGCGCTACACTCGGAGGACGCGGAGCGGCCATCCGGGACCCAGTGCCGAGGTTTGCGAGCGGCAGGTTATTTGCCTCTGAGGCTCCGGCCATCGCTGCGTTCGGCCGGGATGACAAACCTCGCTGACCGCGTCATTTCAAGCCTCGCCTAGTTTTCTTTGCCGCTCATCTCCGCCGCATAAAGCGCGGGCAGGAAATTCTCCAGGTTGCCCACTTCCTCGATGTGGTGGCGCGCCCACGCCTCGGCCTTGGCGCCTGGAAGGATGAGGCCACGCGCCAGCCGGTTGAGGCCGAGCCGGCCGGCCAGGCTGTCGCTGCCGATCACCATCTCGCTGACGTAGCGGGTGCCAGTGGCCGTAGCCTCGAAACTGTTGACGAGCCGCAGGGCCGACAGACCCAGGATGCGATTGGCGATGATCGCCGCCGCCGCGTCGATGCGCTCCACCGTCACCGTCACGTCGAGCAGGTTGTCCGGCTTGCGCTGGAAGGCCTCGCGGATATGGAGGCGAGCGCCGGGCCCCACGCCGCCGCCGGAGGCTGCGCGCACGATGCGGTAGGAGATGTGGTCGAGCGGATGCCACACGAGGTAGCGCGGCCAGCGCCCGCCTGCATAGTCCATCTCGCCGAGGACGTTGTGATACCACCATCTCAGCATCTCGGGGCGGACCCCCTTGAGCTCAGCGTGGCGGATGACAATGCGCCGGCGGCCGTCGCCGAGAATCTCGAAACTGGAACGCGCAGTGTCTGGTGATCGCAGGGCCCACAGCACGGGTCGCGGTGGCGGCAGGTCGACCAGGGAACGGCGGCTCATGGCGCGGGCAACGCGCAGGCGGGCCCTTTGTTCAATAAGTCGCCGCTGCCAGACACACTTCTCGAGCTTAGCCGAATAATAGCACACCAGCCGGGGGGTGGGGATAAGCGGCGGCGGCGGGATTTACCAAGTCAGGCGGCCGGGCGGGGGCGCAGGGGTGTCCCTGGGGCGCTGGCCGTTGCCTGGGACGCGGCGTTGATGCCGGCCTGCATCGCCCGCCGCAGGCCGACCGGATCGGCCAGCTCCGGCAGGCGGATGTCGTCGACGCCGGTACCGCGCAGCTCGATACGGCCGAAATCGAAGAGGCGGCCGAGCACGCCCTGCTCCAGCGTCACCTCCTCGACCGCGCGCAACTGCAGCTCCTGCGTTTTGCGCCAGATCAGCCCGCGCTTGTAGATGAAGCGCTGGTTGGTGACGCCGATCTCGCTGGTCCAGGTCGGCAGCAGGATGGTGATGAACGACATGATGCCGGCGAGGGCCAAAATCAGCGCGGCCCAGGGATAGTCGTAGCCATAGGCGACGACGCCCGCACCCGCGAGGACGACCAACGCCGCCCAGGCGCCGGCGCGGTAGAACCACGGGAAGCGGGCCTTGTAGAGCAGCTCCTCGCCGTGGCTGAGGCTGTGGGCGATGTAGCTCATGGCGCGCGCGGCTCCGTTCGGCGTGTCACCTAGAACGCTGGCGTGACCTTACGTTTCCGCAGGGGCTTCAACAAGGTGCGCGCGGGCACGGCGCTCGCGCGGCATGCCGCCACAAACGCCCGGCAGGCGGACGATCTATCCGGTTGGCAGGCACGGCCGGGCCTGCTTTAAGCTAGCACGACCTGTGCCGAGGAGCGCGCCGATGTCGAACGAACCCCGCCGGGCGGGCCGCCATTTCCTGCAGATTCCAGGGCCGACGCCGGTGCCGGATCGCATCCTGCGCGCCATGGACATGCCGGTCATCGACCACCGCGGCCCCGAGTTCAAGAAGCTGGGCCTCAGGGTGCTGAGCGGCATCAAGACCATCTTCAAGACGTCTCAGCCGGTGGTCATCTATCCCTCCTCCGGCACCGGCGCCTGGGAAGCCGCGCTCGTCAACACGCTCTCGCCCGGCGACAGGGTGCTGATGTACGAGACAGGGCACTTCGCCACGCTGTGGAAGAACATCGCGCTGAAGTTCGGCCTGGTGCCCGAGTTCATCCCCTCCGACTGGCGCAGCGGCGCCGACGCCGGCGCCATCGAGGCGCGGCTGAAGGAGGACAAGGCGCACGCCATCAAGGCGGTGTGCGTGGTGCACAACGAGACCTCCACCGGCGCCACCTCGCGCATCGACGAGGTGCGCAAGGCGATCGACGCGGCCAAGCATCCCGCGCTGCTGATGGTGGACACCATCTCGTCGCTCGGGTCGGTCGACTACCGGCACGAGGCGTGGGGCGTCGATGTCACCGTCGGCGGGTCGCAGAAAGGCCTCATGCTGCCGCCGGGCCTCGGGTTCAACGCCATCAGCCAGAAGGCGCTGGCCGCGAGCAAAACCAACACCCTGCCGAAGGCCTATTTCGGCTGGGAGGACATGCTCGCCGCCAACAAGGAGGGCTTCTTCCCCTACACGCCGGCGACCAACCTGCTGTACGGCCTGGCCGAGGCGATCGATATGCTGCACGAGGAGGGCCTCGATCGCGTGTTCGCCCGCCATCAGCGGCACGGCGAGGGCGTGCGGCGCGCGGTGAAGGCGTGGGGGCTGGAGATCCTGTGCAAGGACGCGAAGTATTATTCGCCCGTGCTGACCGGGGTGCTGATGCCGCAGGGCCACAACGCCGACGCGCTGCGCAAGGCGGCGCTCGAGCATTTCGACGTTTCGCTCGGGACCGGCCTGTCGAAGGTGGCCGGCAAGGTGTTCCGCATCGGCCATCTCGGCGACACCAACGACCTGACGATCATCGCCACGCTGGCAGGCGTCGAGATGGCGCTGAAGCTCGGCGGTGTGCCGCACAAGCCGGCCGGGGTCGCCGCGGCGATGGCGTATTTCACGGAGACGGCCGGGGCCATGACGGCTTAGCCAGGTAAGCACGACCGCGTTGGCAATGATCGCCGCGTCCAGCCGCACATGTGGTCTCCTTACCCTTGCGGGGAAGGGCGGGGGTGGGGGTAGCAACGAACGGGACGACCGGGATATTTTACAGGAAGCGTGCAAAGACACCCCGCCCCTCACCGCGCCCGTCGAGCGTGAGGGGAAGCCGTCGGCGCAAGCTGAGATGCATCGAGCAAGCCGGAGCGGCCGCGCATGAAAGACACGCCAAGCAACGAAATCCTATACGAGGTGAAGGACCAGGTCGGTCTCGTCACGTTCAACCGCCCCGCGGCGCACAATGCGCTGACGTTCGAGATGTATGACCGGCTGGGCGAGATTTGCGCCACGGTGCCGGACGACGGCTCGGTGAAGGCCATCATCCTGACCGGCGCGGGTGGGCGGGCCTTCGCGGCCGGCACCGACATCTCGCTGTTCCGCGATTTCTCGACCGCCCAGCACGGGCTCGCCTACGAGGAGCGCATGGCGGCGATGTTCGCCAAGCTCGAACGGTGCCCCGTGCCGACCATTGCCGCGATCAGCGGGGTGTGCACCGGCGGCGCGGCGGTGATCGCGGCCGCCTGCGACCTCAGGATCGCCACGCGCAGCCTGAAGTTCGGGTTTCCCATCGCCCGCACGCTGGCCAACTGCCTGTCCGCGGCCAACGTGGCGCGGGTGGCGATGCTGACCGGGGTGGGGCGCGCGGTGGACCTGGTGATGACCACGCGGCTGATCGAGGCGGACGAGGCGCTGGCGATCGGCCTCGTCAACGAGCTGTTCGACACGCCCGAGGCGCTGATGCAGCGCGCGCAGGCGCTGGGCGCCCAGATCGCCACCCAGGCGCCGCTCACCATGCGCGCGGCCAAGGAGGTGGTGCGGCGCATGCGCGAGAAATTCTGCGACGTGGAAGACCTGGACCTGATCGCCATGTGCTACGGCAGCGCCGACTTCCGCGAGGGGCTCGACGCTTTTCTCAGCAAGCGCACGCCGAAGTTCCAGGGCCGCTAGAGAAGGAGGCGGAGGAAATCATGGCCAAGATCGGCTTTATCGGGCTCGGCAACATGGGACTGCCCATGGCCGGCAACCTGGTCAAGAAGGGGCACGAGGTGGCGGGCTTCGACATCGTCGCCGACAACGTGGCGAAGGCCGGGCAGCGCGGCGTTTCGGCGAAGAGTTCGACGGAGGAAGCGGCGAAAGACGTCGACATCGTCGTAACCATGCTGCCGGCGGGCAAGCATGTGCTCGACGTTTATGGGTCCGGCGTGCTGAAGGCGGCGGGGCCCGGCACGCTGTTCATCGATTCCTCCACCATCGATGTGGGATCGGCGCGCAGCGCGCACGCCCAGGCAGCCGCTGCCAAGATGCTATCGCTCGATGCTCCCGTGTCGGGCGGCGTCGGCGGGGCGGAAGGCGCCACCCTGACCTTCATGTGCGGTGGCAGCAAGGATGCGTTCGCCAAGGCCAAGCCGGTGCTGGAGGCGATGGGCAAGAAGGTCGTGCACTGCGGCGAGGCCGGCGCCGGGCAGGCGGCAAAGATCTGCAACAACATGATCCTCGGCATCAGCATGATCGGGGTGAGCGAGGCGTTCGTGCTGGCGGAGAAGCTGGGGCTGTCGCACCAGGCGCTGTTCGACGTGGCGTCCACCTCGTCCGGCCAATGCTGGTCGCTGACGAGCTATTGCCCGGTGCCCGGCCCGGTGCCGACGTCGCCTGCCAACAACAGCTACAAGGCGGGGTTCGCGTCTGCCCTGATGCTTAAGGATTTGAAGCTGGCGCAGGAGGCGGCCTCCGCGGCAGGCGCAACGACGCCGCTGGGCGCCGCGGCAGCGCAGATTTACGGCATGCACAATGCCTGGGGCGAGGGCGGCATGGACTTCTCGGCGATCATCCACCTGATCCGCGGCAAGGGGAAATAGCCTCGCATGGCGCTCTATGCCTTCGATGCCTACGGCACTCTGTTCAACGTGCACGCGGCCGCCGAACGCTACAAGGACGCGATCGGGCCGATGTGGCAGCAGCTCTCACAGGTCTGGCGCACCAAGCACATCGAGTATTCCTGGCACCACGCCTTCACCGGCAGGCCGGCGACGTTCTGGCAACTGGCGGCGCGCAGCCTCGACTACGCGCTGGCGGCGACCGGGGTGCGGGCGAGCGCGGAGACGCGCGACAAGCTGCTGGCCTCGTATCGCACCATGGACGCCTACCCTGAGGTCCGCGAGGCGCTGGCGGGACTGAAGGCAAAGGGCGCGAAGCTCGCGATCCTTTCCAACGGCGATCCGGACATGCTGGAGGACGCGGTGCGCGCCGCGCGCCTCGAGGGCCTGCTGGAGGCGGTGATCTCGGTGAGTGACGCGAGAACCTTCAAGCCGATGATGAAAGTCTACCAGCTCGTGCTCGACCGGTTCGGCGGCACGGCCGCGGATGTCTCCTTCCAGTCCTCGAACCGGTGGGACATCGCGGCGGCGAAGGCGTTCGGCTTCCGCTGCGTGTGGATCAATCGCACCGGCGCGCCCGATGAATATCCGGAACTGGCGCCCGACCGCGTCGTGCGCGACCTCACCGACCTACTTCGAGAATGAAACGGCCTCGATCTTGTTGCCGTCGGGATCGCGGATGAACGCGCCGAAGTAGGTGGTCATCGTGGCCTGCCTCGGCCCCGGCGCGCCGTCGCTGCTCCCGCCATTGGCCAGTGCCGCGGCGTGGAAGGCGCGCACGGCCTCCTCGCTGCGGGCGCGCAGCGCGATGTGGGCTCCGGGATCGCCGGGCGCGACGGCGTCCGCGCGCTGGTTGAGCCAGAACTCGGGGTAGGCCTTGCCGAAGCCGATGGTACCCGGGCGCTCGACCAGGCGCGCATAGCCGAGCGGCGCAAGGACGCGCTCGTAGAAGGCGGCGCTGGCGGCGAGGTCGCGCACTGCCACGGAGACGTGATCGATCATGGCATCGGCTTAGCAGCGCGCCGGGCTCGTAGAAAGGGCAATCTCGGCGGGCCGAGCGCCGACGCCGGACCTTTCAGGCGCTGCGCCGCGCCCTGCCGGCGGCGTTCGTACGCACGCGCACCTCGGGAACGAGTTTTGCCAGGGCTTTCAGGTCGGCGATGAAATGGGCGTACTCGTCCTCTTTCTTCTGGTCGCGCAGGCGCAGGATGTAGGAGGGATGAACGGTCACGAACCCATCGACGCCCTCGCGGAAGGCGATCGGCCGGCCGCGCACCTTGGCCAGGGTCAGCGTCTTGCCTGCGAGCGCGGCGGCAGCGGTGGCGCCCAGGGCGACCGTGAAGCGCGGCTTGATGATGGCGAGCTCGCGGTCGAGCCACCAGCGGCAGCGGTCGATCTCGTAGGTGTTGGGCCGCTGGTGGATGCGGCGCTTGCCGCGCGGCACGTTCTTGAAGTGCTTCACCGCGTTGGTGACGTAGACGCGGGTGCGGTCGATGCCTGACGCGGCGAGCCCGGCGTCGAGAATGCGGCCGGCGGGGCCGACGAACGGCAGACCGGCGAGATCCTCCCGGTCGCCCGGCTGCTCGCCGACGAACACCAGCGGCGCGCTCGCGGGACCCTGGCCGAACACCGTCTGCGTGCCGACCCGATAGAGCGGGCAGCGGCGGCAGCCCGCCGCTTCCGCGGCGATCTCCTGCAGGGCTGTGTCTGCCTTCGCCATGGCCGTTGCTCCCGCTGAAACAACGAGGCGGCCCCGGTTTGGTTCACGGCGCGTGATCCGCGCCGTGCCGGAGTGACGCGGAGCCCCAGCGTGCGCCCCCGGCCCCTGGGCCCCCGAGATTCGCCTGCGGCGAATTCCGGGATGACAACATCAAGGCGGTATCAACACCCCGGGCGCGTCAGGGCCGGCTGTGGCGCAGCCAGGGCCGCGCGCCATCGGCGAGCCGGGTTCCGCCGATGGGCTGGTAATGCAGCGTCACTTCCCGGATGCGGCCCGCGGCCAGCGCGGCCCGCGTCGGCGCGTGCGTAACTTCGAAGCTGTCGAAGCCAACGCGGCGCATGAAAGGGATCGGATCGGTCAGCACGTTGCCGGTCGCCCGCAGCTCGCCGGCGAACCCATGCTTCTCGCGCAGGAGGCGGGCGATGGAGAAGGAGCGCCCGTCACTGAACTTCGGAAAGTCGAGCGCGATAAGACTGAAGCGGGCAAGATCGCCGGCGATGTCCTCGATTGCCTCGCCGGCCTTCAACTGCAGGCCGAGTGGCGCGCGGCGCTCGCTAAGGGACGCGCGCTCCTTCAGCCACCGCGCCTTGGACAGGATGACCGGCGCGTCAGGCAACGGCATGTCGTCAGCCACGCGCCGCCAGGGATCGGCGCGGAAGGCGCCGTCCTGCCAGAGCGGACTGCCGGAGTCCGCTTCACCTGCCGCGACGCGGGGCGCGGCCGGATGCGTTGCCATGTCAGGCGGCGGCGGCATAGAGCGCTTCCTTGAAGGGCGCAGGGCCGAGGCGGCCGTAGGCGGACAGAAACCGTTCGCCGGGGCTTGCGCGCAGGCGCAGGTAGGTGTCGACCACCTTCTCCACGGCATCGACGATGCCGTCCGGGCCGAAGCCGGGGCCGGTAATGGTCGCGGCCGCCGCATCCTCCGCGCCCGAGCCGCCGAGCAGAAGCTGGTAGTGCTCCTCGCCCCGCTTCTCCACGCCCAGGATGCCGATGTGGCCAGCGTGGTGATGGCCGCAGGCGTTGATGCAGCCGGAGATCTTGATCTTCAGCTCGCCGATCTCATCCTGCCGCGCGGCGAGGCGCTCGGAGATGCGTTGCGCGATAGGGATGGAACGCGCGTTGGCGAGCGAGCAGTAGTCGAGGCCCGGGCAGGCGATGATGTCGGTGGCCAGGCCCGCGTTGGCCTCCGCCAGGCCGATGGCGAGGAGGCTCCGATAGACCTCCCACAGGTCGCTCTTGCGCACATGCGGCAGAACGAGGTTCTGCTCGTGGCTGACCCGGACCTCGTCGAACGAATACCGCTCGGCGAGATCGGCGACCGCCTCCATCTGCGCGGCGGAAGCATCGCCGGGCACCGCGCCGATCGACTTCAGCGAGATGGTGACGATGGCATAGGCCGGCTGCTTGTGGGGATGCGTGTTGCGCGACACCCAGCGGTCGAAAGCGCGGTCGGCCGGGCGCAGGGTCACCTTCGCCGGCGCCGCATCGAACCGCGGCGGCGCGAAATAGGCGTTGATGCGCGCGATCTCGGCCTCCGGCAGGGTGAGCGCGCCATCGCGGATGTCCGCCCATTCCCGCTCGACCTGGGCGGTGAAGGCCTCGGCGCCGATCTCGTGCACCAGGATCTTGATGCGCGCCTTCCAGCGGTTGTCGCGGCGTCCGTACAGATTGTAGATGCGCAGGATCGCTTCCAGGTAGCTCAGCAGGTGCTGCTCGGGCAGCGCGTCGCGGATTTTCTTGGCCAGCAGGGGCGTGCGGCCCATGCCGCCGCCGACGTAGACGTCAAAGCCGAGCGTGCCATCGGCGAGGCGCCTCAGATGCAGGCCGATGTCGTGCCACTGCATGGCGGCGCGGTCGGTCTCCGAGGCGATCACCGCCACCTTGAACTTGCGCGGCAGGAAACTGAATTCCGGGTGCAACGACGACCACTGGCGGATGATTTCGGCATAGGGGCGCGGATCGGCGACCTCGTCGGCCGCGGCGCCGGCGAAGTGATCGGCGGTGGTGTTGCGGATGCAGTTGCCCGACGTCTGGATCGCGTGCATCTCCACCTGCGCCAGCTCTTCCAGGATGTCGGGCACGTCCTTCAGGGCAGGCCAGTGGAATTGCAGGTTCGTGCGCGTGGTGAAGTGGCCGTAGCCGCGGTCGTAGCGGCGCGCGATGTAGGCGAGCTTGCGCAACTGGCGCGAGGACAGCGTGCCGTAAGGAATGGCGATGCGCAGCATGTACGAGTGGATCTGGAGGTAGACGCCGTTCATCAGGCGCAGCGGCTTGAACTCGTCCTCGGTGAGCGCGCCGGAGAGGCGGCGGTCCACCTGGTCGCGAAACTGCGCAACGCGCTGGCGCACGAACGCGGCGTCGAACTCGTCGTAGCGATACATGGGTCAGGCCGCCTGGATCAGCGAGGCGTCCGCGTCCTGCCGGGGCGCGCGGGAGGGATTCTTCTCAAGGGACGGTGGCGTGTAGCCGATCACGTCGTCGAGGATGCTCGGGCCGCCGATGCGTACGCGCTCGCGGATGCGGACCGGCTCGAGGCGGCCGGCCACCTCGCGCATCTCGATCAGGTAGGGATCGACCACAACGTTGCGGGCGGCATCCTCGGCGCCGCGCGCTTCCAGGACACGCGCGGCCTCGGGCGAGCGGGCGACCGCGGCGGCCTCCACCGTCTCGACCCAGGTGCCGCCATCATCCAGAAAGACGACGATGCCGTCGCTCAGGCGGTTGGCCGTCAGCACCGCAATGCCGGGCGCCTGCTTGCTCATGGTGCGGCCTCCTCGAGATAAGCGTCTTCGCTGATGCAGGATGCGGCGCGGGCCCGGCGATAGACGACGACGCCCTCCGGCCGCTCGAGCCCCACGTCGGCCCAGTCGAGGCCGACGAAGATCACAGCCGGCCCGGCGATGCCGAGATCAGCCATGCAGGCCGTGAGGTCCTGCAGGGTCGTCGCGACCGCGCGCTCGCTCTCCCGCGTGCCGTTCTCCACGATCACCACCGGGGTCGCCGGCGCCGCGCCGGCGGCAAGCAGGTTGCGGCGCAGGAGCGGCGCATTGCCGACACCCATGTAGACGGCAAACGCCGCGCCCTCGGCGGCAAGCGCGGGCCAGTCGAGATCGAGCGCGCCGTCGGCGGTGGTGCCGGTGACGACAGAGAACTGCCGAACGCGCTCGCGCAGCGTCACGGGGAGACCAATACGCGCCGCGCAGGCGTGCGCCGCGGTCACGCCCGGCACGACCTCGACGGCGATGCCGGCCGCCTGCAGCGCGGCCATTTCCTCGGCGGCGCGGCCGAAGATGAACGGGTCTCCGCCCTTCAGCCGGGCGACGATTTTGCCGGCCTGCGCCTCGCGCACCAGAATGCGGTTGATCTCGGCCTGCGAAACGGACGCGCCGTGCGGGTCCTTGCCCACGGCGATGCGCGCCGCGTCGCGGCGCGCGTAGTCGAGAATGGCGGGGTTGACGAGGCGATCGACCACCAGCACGTCGGCCTCCTGCAAGCGCTGTAGCGCTTTGAGGGTCAGCAGGTCGGGGTCGCCGGGACCGCAGCCGATCAGCGCGACGCGCCCCTTGGCCGGGGCGAGACCCTCTGCAAGCTCGGCGGAGAGCGCACGTTCGGCCTCGGTCTCCGCACCGCTCAACACCGCGGCGCGGAACGGGCCCCGCAAAAGGCGCTCCCACACGCGGCGGCGGCGCAGCGCATCGGGAACGGCCTTCGTCACAACATCGCGCAGGGCCTGGGCGCGCGCCGCGAGCCGCCCGAAGTTCGCGGGCAGCAGCGCCTCGAGCGTGGCCCGGATCTCGCGGGCGAGCACCGGCGCGGCGCCCTCGGTGCCGATCGCCACCAGAAGGGGATCGCGATCGACAATGGCCGGCGTGATGAACGTGGAAAGCGCGGCCGCGTCGACCACGTTCACGGGGATGCGCCGGGCGCGCGCGGCGCGGGAGACCTCCTCGTCACGCACCCGGTCGCCGGTGGCGGCAAACACAAGCCGCTGGCCCTCGATGTCGCCGGGCCGGAACGGCCGCCGCAGCAGCCAGAGCCCGCCGACTGCGGCAAGCTCCTCCAGCTCCGTCGTCGCCTCTTCGGCCACGACGGTGATGCGCGCGTTCGTGCGCCGCAGCAGGCGCACTTTCTGCGCCGCCTGCTCGCCGCCGCCGGCGACGAGCACATCGGCGTTGTCCAGATTCGCAAAGAGCGGAAAATATTTCATGGGGCTTCAGGTCCCTGCCAGCGTCACTTCCAGGCCATCGAGCGGCGCATCCCAGATGATCTGACAGCTCAGCCGGGAGGTGCTCTCCGGGGCCGGCAGCGTGTCGAGCATCTGCTCCTCGTCCTCGTTGGCGGGGGGCAGCCGGTCGAGCCACTGGGGCGCGACATGCACGTGGCAGGTGGCACAGGAGCAGGCGCCGCCGCAGAACGCCTCGATGGGCAGGCCGTGGAGGCGGATCAGCTCCATCAGCCGGTAGCCCTCGACGCCCTCCAGGACATGGCGTTTTCCTTGCGGATCCCTGACGGTGACGATGCCCATTGGTCGTTGTCCTGCGCTCATGAACATCGCGTCCGCAGATGGACGAGACCGGCGGGGAGGAAGCGGGTACCCGGTGTCGCCCATCGCGGACGCTGTTCGAATTAAATAGAATATTTTTCTAGGAAACGGCAATACCCGGCCGAAAATAAGATAATTCTTTCTAATTCATGGCCGAATGTGCCGGCGCCTTGCCCGAAACGCAAGGCCGGGGGCATGGGCGGGCGGCTTCCGGGGAGGTGTTAGAACGGCGTTGCCGGGCGAGCGCCGCACGCCCGCGCGGGCGCGGTCACGGCCCTGTGGAAAGACGGTGCCGGCGGCTTGCCGCTACTCGCGGACGTCCGTGCGGAAGGTCTTGGAGACCACCTGCCAGCCATCCTTCAGCTTGAGCAGGGTCAGATAGTCGGTGAAGTAGCGCGGATGGATGGAGCATTCGAGCTTCACGAACGCCGTCTCGGGCCCTGACAGGTCGATGGAGACGATGCGGTCGGTGCGCTTGAGGCCCTTCGACTTGGCCGACGGCCGGCCTTTGACGAACTCGAACCACTTCTCGCGCGGCAGGTCGCTGACCGTGCCCTCGTGCATGGAGTAGAGGTGGCTGCCCTCGTGGAAAGCCTTGGCGAGCTTGGCTGTGTCGCCCTCGTAGAGCCCGTCGAGATAGGTCCACACCACCCGTTCAATGGCGTCGATTTCACCGGCCATGGCGCTTCTCCTCGCAAGTGCAAGGCGGGACTATAGCCCCGCGCGGCGATGGCGGCGAGGCCGCTGGTCAGGTCGCCGCCGCCGGGGCTAGAGCCGTCTCCGAGCTGCCGCGGCCACCATCGTTGAGCACCATCAGCAGCGGCGTCAGCCCGTCGGTATCGACCAGCGTGAACACCTCGATGTCGTTGCGCGCGCCCTCGCTCCAGCCGGCGATCTCAAGCGCGCGCTCCGCCTTGGAGAACAGCCCGTGATTGCGGATCGGGCGCTGGTTGTGGGCGCGCGCGTCCTTGGGGTCGAGGCCCTTCTCCTCGAACCAGTGCTTGCGCACCTCGGCGAGGTCGGTGTCGCTGCTGAGCCCTTCCTCCGCCTTCAGCTTCCGCAGCTCGCTCTTGCGCAGATACCTGACGCCCGGCATCGGCCAACGCACCAGTCCGAGATCGCTCAGCACGCCGGCAAGCTGGTTCATGGCGAGCGCCCGCGAGGACTCCTCCTTGTTGTTCGGGTCCGCCGCATAGAGGTTGGGAATGACGAAGTAGGAGGCGTGCCGGTGGTGGATGAAATGCCGCCGCACCCATTCGCGATCGACGCCGGCCCGCGCGATCACCGTGTTGATGGCATCGTTGATCTGGCGCGTGAGCGCACCGGAGGGGCGGATCGAGGGCGGCTCGCGCGGCGGGTTGACGATGGCGAGCGCCAGCAGGCCGAGGTCGATGCCGATGGTGGCGAGCAGCGCGATCAGGTCGCGACCGGTGATCGGCTCGCCGCTGTCGATGTGGGTTGCCGGCACCTTGCCGCCGGAGGCCACGTAGCGGACGAGGCTCCCGGCATACGATCCGATGTTGCGCCACAAATTCTTGACCGCGTTGGCAACACCGGCAGGACCCTCGTTGAACACGGCCTCGCGCAGCTTCAGCACCGCAGGCTGCTCGGCCTGGGCTGCCGCCTGGCGCAGGCGTTCGGCGAGCGTGGGATCATAGCAGGAGAACCCCGCCGATCCCGGCGGCACGGCGACGGCGTTGGCGAGCGCGCGCATTTCCGCCGCCGTCGACTGCCCAAGCTGGTTGCTGCGCGCGGCAATGCTGCGGGCGCGCCCGCGAATATCGGACGCGCGCGCCTCGAACGCGCGCTGGCGCTCCTCGATCGTGGCGCCGCCGAGGTCGGATGCGGCCTTCTTCAACTGCTCGACGTCGGCCTGCACCGGTTCGAGCCACGAGCGGGTCATGCCGTCGCGCAGGGTGGCGACGGAATCGCGCACGCCGCGGCGGGCGTTGTAGAGCGGGCCGCGGCCGGCGCCGGAGGGGGTGCCGCAACTGCCGCCGCTCGTCTCCTCGCGGCTCATCTGGCTGTCCGACCAGGCCACCACGTTGTCGAGCTGGCTGCGCACAGCGTCGAGCCGCGCGGCGATGGCGGCGCTGGCGTCACGGGCGTCTTCCTGCAGGCCGGCGAGGCCGGTGCGGGTCGCTTCCTCACCGGAGATCAGGCTCCACCAGAACCCGTATCCGAAGCCGATCGACCAGATGGCGAGAAACACGTAGAGCGGAAACGTGATGAGCCGCTCGCGCAGCCGCCGGCCGGCGCCGAAGGTCTCGCGCAGCATCAGCCACAGCAGGAAGGTCAAGGCGACGACGACCGCAATCACCAGCACGTCGTTGGAGAGCGTGAGGCCACCTGGCAGCAGCTGGCCCTGGCTGGTCGGCGTGGAGGAGACACCGACGATGAAATCACGCATGCCATGCCAGGTGGCGTAGCCCGAAATGATCAGCAGCATGAACGAGGCAATGCCGATCAGCGTGTTGCGGCCCAGGATGTAGTCGATCACGCGGCCGACGCGGCTGTAGGTCGGTATGTCCGCCATACGCAAGCCCTCAACAAACCCAACCCTGCGCCCTTAGCGGAATTTTGCAGCGCTGTCGCGCCGGCAGGCCGAGCGCGGGTGCTTCGCTTGCGCGAAGGACCGCCTGTTCCGGTGATTTCTGCGGGCGCCGTGCTGCAAGTGCCACATTCCGCGCTGGTCCGCTCGCGATGCAAGCGCGGCGCCGCTGCGGAGACCTGTCATGCGTTCGCCTAAAGTTC